>JBAVWC010000132.1:0-2108 GCA_049697595.1 Alphaproteobacteria bacterium | reverse complement strand
GCAAAACTCAAAAGTTTTGTAACAACGAGATCCTTAGGGCTGAGCTGAGGATGTTAGGTGCAAAAATCCGGTGCAAGCCCCCTTCAAGCCGGAGGGGGCTTGTGGCCAAGTTAAGAGCTGCCCTCTGATTGCCCGCCCTTTATTGTGCGCAGAACAACGGAAGCTTCAAACGAAATGCCCGCCTCTGTGACACGCTGGGTAAAGGATTTAAAAAGGCAATCATCAAAGTCAGTAGATGTTTCATAGGGGATCTCTCTGCCGCCGAGAGCCGGAAACTGCAAGCATATTTTACCATCCTTATGTTCTCTTAGATCAAATAGAGACCCATTAACGGGTTTTCCATAATACACTCGGAAGGCCGTCTTTGCCTTGCGGAACGTAATTTTCAAAGCTTCCTTAAATAAGATGTCGTTTCGGACAAGATAATAAAGTCTGTTTTTGGCATAGGTTAGTATTTCAAGTTCTCTTTCTGAAGGGAAAAATCCTTCAGCCTCAGGCTCGGCCACAAGGGTTGGAGGGGAAATGACAACCGTCTCAGAGCGCTCTGGAGCCCGTACAACGTCCTTGGGAGCATAGCCAAACCGCGCAAGAGCCTCCTGAGCAACAAATGCCTCCATTGCATCGCGAACTACCTCACGATTTGCGTCGACAATTTTTTGGGTGATTTTGGTGATCTTTCCACCAATGGTAGAGCACCCGAGGATAAAGCGGATATAGTCGTCTGAGGGGGCTGACTTAAATTGCTTTATAGTATCAACGATCGATTCAAACAGAAGCTTTCTCTTTGCCTCGGCCCCAACATCTTCAGGGTTAAATGATCCGCTTCTAATTGCTGCTATGCCATCAAGCGTATTATCATCGATAGCGCTATTTTTTGCGATGTCAGTGAAATCAAGCCGCAAGAATGCATTTTCATCCATCATATTCGGTTTATCAGAATCGGCGTAGAACTCATATTTAAGGCCATCCGTGAGGATACCAAGCTTGACTGTCGGCGACGCATTAAAATAGCTTCGAAGCTGGCCGCGGTCATCTCGCATTACGGAACCGGCGCGCTTAGACTCGATTGCGATCACTGGAGCGCCCTGGTGCAATATCGCAAAATCTACCTTATTTTGGTACTTCTCTGAAAAATCAGCGTGATGTTCCGGTGACACTTCGTCTGGGTTGCTGATATCGTAGCCTAGGGTCATTAGGAATGGCTGTACAAGCGAGGCGTTAGTTTTTGCCTCAGAATCAATCTTTGGAGCGCGGCTTGCGACGAGCTTAGCATGTGCGAGTATGCGCTGCCGAAACTCTTCTAGTTCAGGGGACATTGAAAATTTCCTCGTTTTTATCCCAGAAGACTGCCGCAAAATTCATTATGATTCCAGACCGGTTAGGTCTGAAAGGGACCCAAAAACGGGTATGAGCCCTATCAAAACTATAAAAAGGCGGTCACATGGGCTTTTTTGGACGAACTTTTTGAGCGGTCTCAGGGGTATCGGGACACGGCCCTTGGCGAGCGTTATGGCGTCATCGTCCCATCTGGGGGGCGGCAGGGTCAACGTGATTCCAACTACCACCTATATATGATAATGTCCTTTATCAGATGTAGGCGCCGCGAGATCGCCGGGTAGACAGGAGGGCCTGCGGATTTCTGGTGCAGAAGTCCGGTGCATGGTCGTAGCATGATTTACGGCTATGCTAGGGTATTTAGCCAAGGAAATGACCCGCTGCGGACGCCGAATCGCGCTAGGCTGGGCACACGGTACAGGCGGGGACGCCGATGACCGTCAAGGAAAAGGGGCCTGCCGTGGCGACACGATGGACCTTTTTGCTAAGGATCGCTGTAACAGAACGACGATAAGCGGTCAGTGCCCACACCTCCGATGGTGCCGTTGATTGCCGCCGACCACTAACGCCTCTAATGCTTGTTTACTGGATTTGTTCTTATCTTAAGGCGACCGATCACTGTGAGCCAGTTCCGCAATCCTCCCAGCCAAGTACCGCAAAATCTCTCGATCCCCGAAGCCCTGGCGCAAGCGCATGCCCACTGGAATGCCGGGCAGGCCGATCAGGCCGATATGCTGTGCCAGCGCATCCTGGCCGTTTGGCCGGGTCAGGCC
>JBAVWC010000131.1:0-3663 GCA_049697595.1 Alphaproteobacteria bacterium | reverse complement strand
TTGCTTTATGAGCGGCGGAATGGATCCCCTGGCCCTCTACATTCACTGGCCGTTCTGTCTCGCCAAATGCCCTTATTGCGATTTCAATTCGCATGTCGGCGATACGCATAATCAGGAAAAATGGCGGCGCGCTTATAAGCGCGAGCTGGAACATTATGCCGCGCTGTTGCCGGACCGTCGCGTTACATCCGTTTTCTTTGGCGGTGGCACGCCGTCATTGATGGAAGCGCAGACTGTCGCTTCGGTCTTGCAGGATATCGCGCGTTTGTGGCGTGTCGATGAACAAGTGGAGATTACGCTTGAAGCCAACCCGTCGTCTGTCGAGGCCGGAAAATTCGCCGATTTTTGCAGCGCTGGCGTCAATCGCTTGTCACTTGGCGTCCAATCGTTCAATGAAGAAGCGTTGAAATTTCTGGGGCGCGCGCATGATGCAGGTGAAGCTCGACGCGCAATAGAAATTGCCGCCAAAACATTTGCTCGTTTTTCGTTTGATCTTATTTATGCGCGGCAGGGCCAAACGCCCGAAATGTGGATGTCCGAATTGCGCGAGGCTTTGGCCTTGGCGGGCGATCATCTGTCGCTCTATCAACTGACAATCGAACCGCATACGCAATTCCATACCCGCGCCCGTCGTGGCGAAAATCTGACGGCGCCTGACGAACATTCCGTGGCGATGTATGAAGCGACGCAAGCGGTGATGAGCGCGGCAGGGCTCCCCGCCTATGAAATATCGAACCACGCGCGCCCCACGCAGGAAAGCCGCCATAACCTGACCTATTGGCATTATGAAGATTATCTCGGCATAGGGCCGGGTGCGCATGGGCGTTATGAGGGCGGGCGCGTGCGCCTCGCCACCGAAAATCACCGCGCGCCGGATATCTGGTTGCAGCAGGTGGATGCGCAAGGCCACGGAATTAAAACCAGCGATCCCATCGATGCCGACACGGCGATGCGCGAGGCTTTGATGATGGGATTGCGCCTGACCGAAGGCATCGATCTGGAAAAATGGATGAAAAAATTTGCGACGCCGTTGCCGCATTTTCTGAACCCCGAACGTTCGGCGCGCCTCAAGCAAGAAGGCTATATCGTCGAAGACGAAAAAACCCTGCGTGCGACGCCCACAGGGCTTCAAAGATTAAACGCGGTTCTGGGGTATCTGGAGTAGCCGTTACATAAAGCCGGCACTGCCATCATGCAGCGCCCAGTTCTTCTTGGGAGGCTTCGCTACCGCATGCTTCGCCTTGCCGGTGGCCAGGGATGCTTCGCGCGGCGCGCCGTCAAGCTCGTCGAGCATCGCTTTGGTTTCAGCTTGGTTCTTGAGTTGCTGCATATTGCCTCTATGAGGCACTCGCGGCGTCATTTTGGCGAGAGCGGCATTGTTCGTTTTTCCGTTTGGCAAGAGCGTACTCTTCCGCACTTGCTCCATTTTAAGAACATCCGCAGGCGTATTGAGGCCAAGAATTTTGGCCCGCGTCTGACTTATGGAATTTTCGTCTCTTGCGTATGTAATGTGATCGCCTGCCATACCCGTAGGTACGAGTCTCGCCTCGTGTCCAGGCTTCGACGACACCGCTATAGGCGTTGCATCTACCGGTTTAGTGTCTGGCACTGTGGGTTTGTGCTCTTCCATTTAAAACTCCACGTCTCAAATATTGATTTCAGTATATATGTATCGTGTTAACGGGGCTTTAATGTACCTGCAACTTTATGAAAATAAAAGACAAAATGGGTTTATGGTTAATAAGCGTTAATCCACACCGATGCCTGAAAAATTATGCAAAAACATTAGCTTGCGCATAGGTTGGACGTGGCCGTTTTTTGCAACCGGATTAAGAAGCTCGCGGGCGAGGCGTTGAGGAGGGGAAAGAGCCGTCCATCAAGCTATTTCCCCATTTTTTCCAGACGGCGGGGTTATAGCCTGCCGCTTTCGCGATTTTAGCTGCGGGGCCGAGAGCCGAGGTTTGAATGCCTTTGCTGATCGCGGCTTCGGCCATTTTGCCCAGCAGGTGTTGCGGCAGGTTTTCAGCGTTAATCACGACCGATTTTTTCTTGAGGGCCGAGATTTCGTCGAATGTTTTTCTAAGCTGCAATAACTGCCTTTGCCGGATGCGCAGAAGCGGATTTTTGGCGGCCATTGCCGAGCGGTAATCGTGGCGATGCGTTTGCCCGCGAGGGCCCGGGGCCATTCCGCGTTCCGCATTGGAAGACATGCCTGCTGAGGCGAACATCGAAAGATATTTGCTGTCCGCTTTGCCCTGATTTCCCGCGATAGTGGCCAGAGAGCCGCTTGCTTTGGGTGGTGCCAGAGTTTTTGCGACTTCTTTGTTCTCGCCGCCTTCAAGCTGAGTTTGGGCTGAGGTCAGGCTTTGTTCGTTCAGTTTGACTTCGACCGCGCAACTGTTGCCCACGATATTCGCGCCACCTGCAACCTCGTAATTAACGCCAAATCCCGCAGGGCCGGAAGCGACAGGGCCTATAACGGATTTCAAAACATCGGCGTCCACAAATGACATCTCGCTACTCCCGCTTCTTCATTGAATGTTTCCATCCTACGCTGCGCAGGGTTAACGCCCGTTAAATTTTTCTCCAACCGCATGAAAGTAAAAGGAAATGGATTTTATGGCTAAGGAAAATTTACCTAAAATCACTGCTAAAAAATGCAGAACGAAAGCATCGGGTTACCTGCGGGTCGCGCAGGCGCTTTTTTGATGACGGCATGCAAGTATTTTTGTTGACGCCATTTTCCAGAAATTTTTTTGTCATTCATGCGCGCGAGAAGGATGGCGTGGAGCAAACCGTCGTTATCTTCCCTTCGTGCGGTCCACGGAATTGACGGCGGAACTGGCGCGTAGCGCGGCGATGATATTGGTCAAATGTTTGGTGTCGGTGACTTCGACATCGATCAGAATGTCGAAAAATTCCGGCGTGCGGTTGGTGATTTTCATATTGGTGATATTGCCGTTATTCTTGCCGATGATCGTCGACACCGTGCCGAAGCTGTTAGGCAAATTGGTCAGCACGACATCCAGACGGCCCACCATACCTTCGCCCTTATCCTGCTCGTCGCTCCAACCGACATCGATCCAGCGTTCGGGCGCGCGGGTGAAGCTTTCCAGCGTTTCGCAATCGGTCGTGTGAACGGTAACGCCCTTGCCGGTGGTGACGATGCCGACGATCGAATCTCCGGGCAACGGGTGGCAGCAACGCGCATAATGGACTGCCATGCCGGGGATCAGCCCTTTCAGCGTCAAAGGCGCCGAAGAAGGTTTCGTCGGCTTCGGTTTCAGGATCAGGTTTTTATCGACCGTCTTTTCGACCGGCTTCAGACGGTGGTTGGGATAGGCGGCGTTAAAAATTTCGCGCAGAGGCTGAAGCGACGCGCCGATATTGGCGAGCAAATCTTCCATATCCTCGCTTTGGAAATTCTTGGCGATAGGTTCGAAAGCTTTTTCCGAATAATCGACGCCTTCTTGCTTGCACAATTTATCCAGCATCGATTTGCCGAGCAAAATATATTCGGTGCGCTGCTGCGTGCGGATAAAGCGGCGGATGCTGGATTTCGCTTTGCCGCTGACGACAAAACGTTCCCAGGCGGGGCTCGGCGTGCCGCCTTTCTGCGTGACGATCTCGACCTGGTCGCCGTTGCGCAAGGCGGTGCGCAGC
>JBAVWC010000130.1:0-1825 GCA_049697595.1 Alphaproteobacteria bacterium | reverse complement strand
GCTAAAGGATCCTTCCTTCCCGGGAAGCGGCGGTTACCGCTTTCAAGAAGGACCCTGAAAAACTCTTCCCAATCTGCGGGTGCCCCAGGTCTCGTTTCTGAGACCTGGGATACCACGATCCTCAGTCTGCTACTGCCGCTACTTCCGGCGTGGGCACCTTTTTCACAAGGTCCGCGCGCTTGATCAACTCCACGTCGAGGCACAACGACTGCAATTCGCGAATCAGCACGTTGAACGATTCGGGCACGCCCGGCTCGATTGCTGCCTCGCCCTTGACGATTGCTTCGTAGATCTTCGTACGGCCATACACGTCGTCCGACTTCGCAGTGAGCAGTTCCTGCAGAATGTAGGCTGCGCCATATGCTTCGAGCGCCCACACTTCCATTTCGCCGAAGCGCTGCCCGCCGAACTGCGCCTTGCCGCCCAGCGGCTGTTGCGTAATCAGCGAGTACGGCCCGATAGAACGAGCGTGAATCTTGTCGTCCACCAGGTGCGATAGTTTGAGCATGTAAATGTAGCCCACCGTCACCGGCTGCTCGAACTGTTCGCCCGTCATTCCGTCGTACAGCGCTGTCTTGCCCGACGAAGGCAGTCCGGCCGAAGCCAGCAGTGCCTTGATCTCGTCTTCCTTGGCGCCGTCAAAGACCGCGGTTCCGAACCAGATGCCGCGCTCCATACCCGCGCCTACCCGAAGCAGCATCTCGTCGTCGAGCTCGAGAAGCTGGCGCAGCGTTGCGGTTCCGGCAAACTCCTTCTTCATCAGTTCGCGCGTCGTTTCAACGTCGCTGTTGGCCTTGATGAGCGCGGCAATTTTCGCGCCCAAAGCATGTGCGGCCCAACCGAGGTGGGTCTCAAGAATCTGACCCACATTCATACGGGAAGGCACGCCGAGCGGATTCAAGACGATCTCCACGGGGGTTCCATCGGGCAGATACGGCATATCCTCTTCCGGCAATATGCGCGCGATCACGCCCTTGTTACCGTGGCGGCCGGCCATCTTGTCGCCGACACTCAGCTTGCGCTTCATGGCGACGTAAACCTTGACTAGCTTGATGACGCCTGGAGGCAGTTCGTCGCCCTTCTGCAGCTTGGCGATCTTCTCATTGGTGATCTTGCGCAGCACTTCAATCTGGCGTGACGTCATCTCCTCGATCTCATCGATCTGCTCGTTGACGCGGGGATCCTTGTCAGCGTAGCGGATGCGCTTGAGGTTCTTGGTGGAAATGCGCTCGATGGTATCGCGATCGAGAATTGCGCCCTTGGTGAGAAGACGCTTGTTGGTCCGCTCGTCGTGCAGATCGGCCAACACTTCTTTGCGCCCCAGGATTCCATCGAGGCGCTTGAGCCGCTCGTCGGTCAAAATGCGGATCTCGTCGCCCAGGTTCTTTTCGAGCTTGGCAATGTACTCGCCCTCGATCAGCTTGGCGCGCTCATCCTTCTCCTGTCCCTTGCGGCTGAAGATGCGCACATCCACCACCGTGCCCTCAATGCCCGGAGGGCAGGTGAGCGAAGCGTCGCGCACATCGCCGGCCTTTTCACCGAAGATGGCACGCAACAGTTTTTCTTCCGGCGTAAGCTGCGTCTCTCCCTTGGGAGTGACCTTGCCGACCAGAATGTCGCCGTGCTTGATCTGGGCGCCGATGCGGATCACGCCGCTCTCGTCCAGGTCGCGCAGCGCATGCTCGCTGACGTTGGGAATGTCGCGCGTGATCTCTTCCGGACCCAGCTTGGTGTCGCGCGCTTCAATCTCGAACTCTTCGATGTGGACCGAAGTGTAGTAGTCCTCACGCACCAGCTTTTCGCTGATGAGGATCGCGTCTTCGAA
>JBAVWC010000129.1:0-7163 GCA_049697595.1 Alphaproteobacteria bacterium | reverse complement strand
GGCGGGGGTATTTGACCAATTGTTCCCCGGATTAAGATTCGGGTTTGGGCCTCCCATATCTTGCGTGGGGTTGCCGCCATTGTTCGCCTGCGTGCCGGTTTGGCCAGGCACGGGTAGACCTAGTGCCTGTTCCAGAAAATGGACGAGAGGTTTGAGAAGTACATTGGCAAGGACAGAGCCAATCACGCCCATAAACAACGTGCTAATCAATCCGCCGCCCATGCCTGCGGCCAATGCCGGAATTCCGCTCGTAATGAGCCCGTCAAGCCCCTGGGTTAGGGCACCCGGTATTCCACCTTGCTTATATCCCTGAATAGCATCCGCGCCCGTAATACCCCCGACGCCGAGAGTAGTCAGCATGCCTCCCACAGGGCCGCCGATCATTTGTCCCAATACCGCAGCACCAGAGGCTAGCGTTGGGTGGTTGGCCAGCCAGCCCGTGATGCCGCCGCCCGTGTTGGTTGGGGCGCCGCTTTGGTCGGTGCCGGCATTGCTCGAGTTGCCACCGAAGCCGAAAGCACTTTTTATCGCGCCCATAATGCCGCCTTGCTGGTAGGCATTGTAAAGATTGGTAATGCCGTCAAACATTCCAAGGCTCTGGGTGGTGTTCTGTGTGGTGTCAGTCATATTTTGCTCCCCGTTAATGTTCAAAATAGATGTTCTTAAGCGAACTATATCGCGTCTGCATCTCCATCCGCCGCTGACTAGCGGTTCCCTGACTCTGGATCAGGGGTATCTGGAGCGGGGCGATGGCCATTTCCTGTCTGCTCATTGGGAAATCCTATGTCCCACCTTCTTAAAATACCTTTAATTAAAAGGTATCTACCGTAGATACAGCCTAACACATAAAAGATGAAACTATTACGCGATTTCTATGGTTAAAAGTTGGTTAAGAAAATGCCGCGTACCTTACGAGAACTTTTACAATTTTACTTGATGGGGAAATGCTTTAGATAAAGGCGGCGTTCCAAGATCATGCGACAAACATCATCATGCAGAAATCCAACCCTATCGGCGTTTTTGATTCCGGCGTCGGCGGCCTCACCGTCTATCGCGCATTGCGCGAAGCGTTGCCGCACGAGAACTTTATTTATCTCGGTGACACCGCGCGATTGCCTTACGGCACTAAAAGCAAGGAAACGATCGAACGATACACGGTCAATGCGGCGCGTTTGTTAAATGAGCGCGGTATCAAGTTCCTTGTCATCGCCTGTAACACGGCATCGGCCTATGCGTTGGCGGCGCTGCAACAGGATGTGCCGGAACTGCCCTATTGCGGCGTGATCGCGGCGGGGGCCGAGGCTGCGGTCAAAGCCACGCATACGGGCCGCATCGCGGTGCTGGCGACCGAGGGAACAGTGCGTTCCGGCGTGTATGCCGATGTTATTCGCAGCCTGCGCGGCGATGCTGATGTGCAGATGCTCGCCACCAATCTTCTGGTGGCAATGGCCGAAGAGGGTTGGTGCGAGGGGGCCGAGGCCGAGGCGATTGTCGCGCGTTATCTGGCGATGCTGAAGCCGGGATATGACACGCTTGTTTTAGGCTGCACGCATTTTCCGTTGTTGATGCCGGTTTTGCGCAAATTGTGCCCGCCCGAAATCCGTATCGTCGATAGCGCGCAGGTTACGGCGCAGGCGGTTGCGGGATTACTCGCGGCGCGGGGGCTGGCTAATGCGCAAGCGGGTATGGGGAGCGACAGTTTCCTTGTCACCGATCTGCCGGAACGTTTTGCGCGTCTGGGGCATCTGTTTCTGGGGCGGGATATTGCGGATAAAGTGCAGCTCGTGGGATAGGCCTTGGAAAAACGGATGGATGCGTTAAACTCCGCCGCATGAAAATACTTTCCGCAATTTTTGGGTTGCTTATTCTCGCGCTGGTGCTGTGTTTCGCTTTGTCGAACCAGCAGGGCGTGAGCCTTGCGATGTGGCCGTGGTCGGAGACGGTGCAGGTGCCGCTTTACCTCACGGGGCTTGTGCCTCTGGCGGTTGGGTTGATTTTCGGCGGCGTACTGGGTTGGCTGAGCGGCGTGCCGCATCGGTTCCGGGTGCGCGGGCTGAAAAAAGAACTGGAAGCGCTGAACGATAAAATCGGTGATCTGCAAAAGAACGCGATTGTTCAGGCTGCGCCCGATGTGCGGAGAAAATATTTCTGGGAACGCAAATCATGAATCCTGTTTTTTGCGCTGTCGATACGCCTGATCTGGCAAAGGCGGAGTCGCTGGTGGACTCGCTGCGCGGCAAAGTGGGCGGCATTAAGCTGGGGCTGGAATTTTTTATGGCGCATGGGGCTGCGGGTTATCGCGCGATTGCGGCTAAAGGCTTGCCGATTTTTCTCGATGTCAAATTGCATGATATTCCCAATACGGTGGCGGGCGCGGTGGCCTCGTTGTTGTCGTTGCAGCCGGGATTTATGACTCTTCATGCAGCGGGTGGTGCAGGGATGTTGCGGGCGGCGGCTGATGCGGCGGGCAAGGCAGGTTCTTTGCGGCCCAAGCTTCTTGCTGTGACGGTTTTGACGAGTCTTGATAAAGATGATCTTGCTGCTGTGGGGCAGGATGCGGATACGGCGCGTCAGGTTGTGCGGCTGGCGGTATTGGCGAAGGATAACGGGATCGACGGCGCGATTTGCTCGCCTGAGGAAATTCCGGCGCTGCGCGCGGCATTGGGCAAGGATTTTATTTTAATGGTGCCTGGCATTCGTCCCGATTGGGCGGCGGCGAATGACCAAAAGCGCGTTCTTACGCCGCGGCAGGCGATTGATGCGGGGGCCACGTATCTCGTTATCGGTCGTCCGATTACCAAAGCCGAAAATCCGGCGCAGGCTGCGGAGCGCATCGCGGCGGAATTGGCGTGAGCGTGGAAGTCAAAATATGCGGCTTGTGCGATGCGGAGTCTGTTGCGGCGACGGTGGCGGGCGGGGCGCGGTATGCGGGGTTTGTGTTTTATTCGAAATCGCCGCGTGCGGTGGATGCGGAAAGTGCGGCAGCGCTGATCGCGCGACTTCCGGCATCGACGGCTTCAGTGGGGTTGTTTGTCGATGCGGGCGATGATGAAATCAGGCGCGTGCTGCGCATTGTCTCAATGCCGATGATTCAATTGCACGGAACGGAAACGCCTGAGCGCGTTGCTGCCGTCAAAAAATTGACCGGGTTGCCTGTTATTAAAGCGGTGGGGATTGCTGCGGCGCAGGATGTGGAGGCAGCGCGGCGTTATGAATCTGTGGCCGATATGCTGTTGCTGGACGCCAAACCTCTTGCAGACGGATTGCCGGGCGGCAATGCGGCTATTTTTGATTGGGGTTTGCTAAAGAATGCCTCGTTTGCGAGGCCGTGGATGCTGGCGGGCGGGTTAAATGAACAAAACATCGCCGCCGCCGTTGCCGCGACGGGGGCGCGTATTTTGGATGTCTCGTCGGGCGTGGAAGAGGCTGTGGGACGCAAGAATAGCGCAAAAATCAAGGCGTTTCTGGAAAAGGCGCATCGGTTGGAAACCTGTTGTTAACCCTATGGGGCGACAATGGGGGCTGTACTCCTGTGCGAGAAAATCATGCGCGTCTGGGAAATCGAAGACAATAAATCAGCTATTCCGTCCGATCTTGTTCGCGAACAGGATTTCATTCTGCGCGTGCGCCGCATGCAGCGGCACGGCACGCCCTGTCTTGTTCTGAATGTCATTCTCAATGCGGTCGAACCTCTTGCCAAAAACCGCACGGCTTTGGAAGAGGTGCAGAAAAAACTGCAAGAGGTCGCGATCGCCGCCAAGGGCGCTTATTATGAAATGTCGAACGGCGATATTTTTATCGTTTTCGAACAGCCCGATAATACCGCGCTGACCGTGGTCAATGCGCTGGGGAAAATGCTTGCCGAATATGGCGGCGATGCCAAGCAGACTTTGGTGTCCTATCGCACGCCGGAAAATTATGCGGTTTTGCGCGAACGCACCAATTACTATGTCGAAGTCGTGCGCGCCGCTTCCTTGGTGGGCGAAGATGTTGACAAGGTCGAGGATGCGCAAGGCCATTTGACGGCGAAGAACGTCGATCAGATCGAGCAGCTTATGGGCGAGATCGATTTGCGCCGTTATGGCCGCACGCAGAATCTCTATCGCAATGTCGCGGGTGTTTGGCAGGCGGTGGGCGAGGAGTATTTTATCAGCTTCGACGATTTGCGCCGCGAACGGTTTCCCAAGCTGGAAGTGCTCGCGCCCGAACATTTCTTTCTCGTCTTGTGCAGCATAATCGATCAGCGGTTGCTGGGGGTGCTGACATCGTCTTATGAGATTATCGGTGGACGCACGATTAATCTGAATATTTCGGTCGTATCGATCACGAGTGCGGTTTTTGCCCAGTTCGTGCGTCGCGTGCCGCGTGAACATCGGCCTTTGATCGGCTTTGAATTGCATTGTGGCGATTTGTTTCAGGATTTCTCGCTGACGCTCAGCGCCATCTCGATCCTCAAGCGCGAAGGGTTCCGCGTTATTCTCGACAGCGTGACGCCGGAAATGGCCAGTTACATCAACCTTACCGCCTTTGATGTGAACACGATTAAAATCAACGTGTCGAAAGACCGCGCCTTGCAGCTTGCCAGACCGGAAGTTCGCCTCGGCTTGGAACGACTGCCAGCAGACAAAATGGTTTTCTACCGTTGCGATAATCAAACCGCTTTGACGGTCGGTCAGGAGCTGGGCGTGACGGTGTTTCAGGGCTGGTTGATTGATGATTTGGCGGGCGGGAAGAAGAAGTGAGCAGGCTCTTAACCATAACGCCCGAATTATCTTTATAGTTTAGTCCTGTCAATCAGGCCACCGTGGCGGTTTTCATCCCCCTATAGATTCAGATTTTTTGCCCGTTGGGAATCCCAAAAATGCGATGAAAGTAAAAAAGGCCTAGGTTCGAAGGGGGGGGTAATATAAAAAATCCTGTGCGGCGGCGAAAAACCCAATCATCGCGGTTCATTTAATGAAGGTTTTGGGTTGTAACGATATTATTTTATATGGAGAGTTTGATGAAAAAAGATAGCATTTTTCGTGATCCGGCATTCTATATGTATGGCAGCTTGGCGTTTTGTGGCGTACTGGTTGGTGGAGGAATGGTGTTGACGGCTGTAGGTGAACTTGCAGGGAACCAGACAGCGCCCACATCGGCTACTGTTACGGCTCAACTACAACGGCCTCATACCGTTATTAATGGCAAGCAATACGGCTGCACCGTTAAGGATGGCAGAGCTAACGTGACTGGCTGTCCGACGCCCGCGCCATAAAATCTGTTTGAACGCGATTTGATTTTCTTCCGCTGCGACATCAGACTGCTTTGACGGTCGGGCAGGAGCTGGGCGTGACGGTGTTTCAGGGGTGGTTGATTGATGATCTGGCGGTTAAGAAGCAGGGGAAGTAGGGGGAAGAAGGGAGAAGTAGGGGGTGTTTTTGTTATTCCCTTCCCTTCTGTTCCCTACTTCTCCCTTCTTTCTTTCCCCCTCCTCTTCCCTACTTCTCCTGCGCATTCGCCTCGTAGACTCTCGCCAGAATTTCGGCGACGGCGATGATGGCTTCGCTGGGGATGGGGGTGTTGAGGTCGAGGGTGGCGAGCAATTCGGCCAGATCGGCGTCGCTGCGGACTTTGATGCCTTTGGCGAAGGCCATTTCCAGAATTTGTTCCGCTAGCTTTCCGTAACCGGATGCGATAACCTTAGGGAGAGAGTCAGGCTTTCCTTCCCCTTTTTGCCCCAAACCGCCCAAACTACCTTGAATAGCAACGGCGACAGAGCGCCCATCGGGCGGTTTTATGGGGGTTATATTGGGTTTGGGGGGCTGATTTTCGTCCATTCGGCGAGTTTAGCCCACCTATCCTTAACCCGTTGTTAACTCTCTGAGCAGACAATGTTTCGGGTACGTAATAGCCAAGTCCTTTGGCGAGGAGTTGCCCTATGAGTTCCAGCGTTCCGGGTCTTTTTGATCTTCTGCAACAGAAAATGTCCTACCTGAATCAGAAGCAGGGGGTGCTGGCGGAGAACGTCGCCAATGCCGATACGCCGGGCTACAAACAGTTGGAGCTGAAGCCCTTTGCGGCGGCTTTGCAGCAGGCCAGCATCGGCATGACGGTCACCGATCCGCGCCATATCGTTCCGGCCTCGATGGCGGGGGTGAATGCCAAGAGCTTTGCATCGAAAGGGACGGAAGTTTCGCCGACCGGCAATTCCGTCGATATCGAAGATCAGATGATGGAAGTTTCCAAAACCGCGATGGATTATCAAAGCGCGACCTCGATGTATCATAAAATGATCGGGCTTCTTAAAATTGCGATTAAGGGCAGCAGCACTTAAGGAGAGGCATAGATGTCAAAAGAACAATCCGATATTTTCGCTATTTCCACTTCGGCGTTGAAGGCGGAAAATCAACGCATGAAGGTGATTGCCGAAAATATCGCCAATGCCAGCACGACGCCGTCTGCGCCCGGGCAGAAGCCCTATCAACGTCAGGTTATCACGTTTAAGAACGAGTTCGACAAAGCCTTGGGCGCTTATAAGGTCGGGGTGGCTGGCGTTCATGCCGATACGTCGGACTTCATCAGGAAATATGATCCGTCGCACCCTGCTGCCGATGCGCAGGGTTATGTTTTAACGCCGAACGTGAATCCGCTGGTCGAAACAATGGATATGAGCGAGGCCAGCCGTTCCTATCAGGCTAATCTGGATGTGATCGCGGCGTCGCGGTCGATGGCAATGAAGACGGTCAGTTTACTGCAGTAATGGAGGCGTAAATGGTTATGAATGTTGGAGACGTCCTGTCGGTCTATAAAAAAACCGGCGGTTTGATTGATGACGCGGGCGATGCGGCGGCTCCGGCCTCGGCTGGCGGCGGTGCAAGCTTTGCCGACACGCTTAAAACTTTTGCCGGAGATACTATATCTTCGCTGCATGCGGGCGAAAATGCTTCTATCGCTTCCGTGTCGGGCAATAAGGTGGATATGGCCAATGTCGCAACGGCTATCGATCATGCCGAAGTGGTGCTGGACGAAGTTATCGCGATCCGCGACAAAGTCATTGCGGCGTATCAGTCGATCTCATCCTCTGCCATATAGATTAAAGGCAAACGAAAAAGCCGATACGCATTGCGTATAGGCTTTTTTTTATTAAGGAACGTTCGTTCCCGTCTTTTACGGCGTTACCG
>JBAVWC010000128.1:0-1540 GCA_049697595.1 Alphaproteobacteria bacterium | reverse complement strand
CTTCTATCTTGCGTTCCGCGGCAAGCTACGGATTGCAACGCCTATTGGCAAAAGTATTATCATTCTATGTCTTCTCTGGCTTGCCTCACAATGCGTGACGGATAGTGTAAGGCATTCAGCGTTCGCGGACTATGCGCGCGGCTGGAGCAATATCGGGATGACCGTCGTCAACTTCGCCGCGCTCTGCACACTGTTGTACGGCCGACCGCGGCGGCTCATGCTCTACGGGTGGGGGCTGGTTTTAGGGAAAGTGCTTGCATATTTTATCAGTCCCAATATATTTGCCGGCGAGTATCCTTGGAAATTTGGGTTCGCATTTCCAGTGACCTGGGCCGTGTTTCTTTTTGCTTCTCGCGAGAAATGCCGCGGTCACTGGCCGATTACGCTGAGTGCGTCTATCGGCATAATCAACGTCGTTGCGGGAGCCCGTAGCCTTGGCGGCATCTGCCTGGCTGCAGCAATATACCTTGCTATCACTCGCCACATGCGCAAAAAGGGCGCGGTAAGTTTCACGTTGAAGCCAAGAGCGATGGTCATGATTGCCGCGTCTATCGTAATTTCGGCCGCCGGTGTTCTGTGGGCTTATCAATACGCGGCCGGTTCGGGAATCCTGGGCTGGCACGCACAAGAAAAGTATGAAAGCCAATCCAGCGGCCAATATGGCATGCTCCTTGGCGGAAGGGTGGAGATGTTGGGGTACCTCCCTGCAATTTACGACTCGCCCCTTCTGGGACATGGTTCTTGGGCAAAGGACCCGACCTATCTGATCGCGGAACGTCAGGCGCTTGCCTTGATGGGGTACAACTTTGCAGAGGACATATCGCCTGATGATCTCGAAGAGGGTCTTATCCCCACGCACTCGTACATCTTTGGCGCCTGGGTAGATGCAGGTATTCTTGGTGCCATCTTCTGGGGGTGGGTCTGGGTGTTGACTGCGAGGGTATTAATGCGGGTCTATCCAGCCACCGCAGTTTTACTGCCATTCGTCGCGTTTATTGCATTTGAGCTATTGTGGGACCTTTTGTTTTCGCCCTACGGAGCGGAGTGGCGCATCATCGTGCCGTTCTACATCGTGATTTTAATGACCTGCTCGGATATGGTACCTCGCAATGCTGCGCGAGCCGCACCCCGGGGAGTGAAGAGACGCAACCTTTCCGCATTAACGCCCGGGCCGGAACCCGGATCCGCGCACACGTAGTCCCGTGAGTTAAATGGGGCTTCACAGCGAAGCGCATCCCTTGGGCCCGATTTTGAATACAAGGTAGTGGATCCTGGATCGACAGATCACAATCGCGGGAGCATGTCATTAACGCAATTGATACCTGGGAACGGATCCACCGCGTTCCAGCGTTTCGAAGTCAGCTGAACAATTAACTTCTCCCATTTAGAATGGGGTGCGGTTGTTCGCTGACTGCAGCAATAATCTGCATAGATAATTTCGACGAGGGTGGATGAACGCACGTGTCTTGATTTCTCTCGCAGCGTTGTTGCTTCCGTGGCCACTGCGCCGCCTGGTTTTGGTTTATGTCCTGGGGTATGC
>JBAVWC010000127.1:0-2261 GCA_049697595.1 Alphaproteobacteria bacterium | reverse complement strand
CCATAACCCCGTCGGCCAATTCGAGAATCGGCAACAGGTTTTTCACCGCTGCCGGTTTTTCCAGCTTGGCCAGAACGGCAGCGCGGTCGCCGATCAAGGCGCGCGCTTCGATAATATCTTCGGGACGCTGCACAAAGGACAAAGCCACCCAATCGACGCCCATTTCCAGCGCGACATCGAGATCGATGCGGTCTTTCTTGGTCAAAGGCGACAAAGGCAAAACGACATCGGGAACATTCACGCCCTTGCGGTCGGATAATTTTTGCCCGGAGATCACGGTTGTCTCGGCAAAATCCTTGCCGCATTTGGTCACGCGCATGCGTACTTTGCCGTCATCGCACAGCAAATCGCTGCCCACCGTCAAAGCCGCAAAAATTTCCGGATGCGGCAAATGCACGCGCTGCTCGTCGCCCGCCGCCGGGTCGAGGTCAAAGCGGAAACTCTGCCCCGCCTTCAGATCGATAGAACCCTTGTCAAAAGTACCGACGCGCAATTTGGGCCCCTGCAAATCGGCCAGCACGGGAATGGGGCGTCCGGTTTCGCGCTCTATCGCGCGGATCAGCGCAAGGCGCGCGCGGTGATCGTCATGCTTGCCATGGCTGAAATTGAGGCGAAAAACATCCGCGCCCGCATCGAAGAGCGCGCGAATTGTTTCCCGGGTCGATGACGCGGGCCCGAGCGTCGCGACGATCTTGGTCTGGCGTAGGCGATGGGGAAAAACGGAGATGGTCATATTGTTCACTCAAAACACATGAATTGGCAGGAGGTCGTCACCGTCACGGTGCCGCCGCACGAACGATAGCACGAATCATAAGGATGTACGCAATCGGCAAAACATTTCTTTTTCTCGGCATTGCAAACCTCGGGACGCTCGAAATCGCTGGGCATCAACGTCACGGGCGTACGATCGGCGAATCGCTCGGCGGCATATTTGTCATATTCGCTCTGAGCTCCCGCCTGAACGTTATTGTAACAGGCGCGGTAATCCAGCGTGCATGATTCCTGGCAATAATCACGCGCCTGATTGCATTGCTCCATACACATGCGTCCGCCCGGCGTCGCGGGCGGCGTGTACTGGGTTCCCTGATAGGCGGGCGCGACGCCGCAGGCAGCGAGCATCAGCAACCCCAAACACACCAGATATTTCATGTTCATCAGAATTTTCGTTTCCGCAGCTTATAGACATAGGAGATAATTTCAGCCACGGCGCGATAATGCTGTGTTGGGATCGGATGGTCAACCTCTACCGTCTCATGCAGCGCACGCGCCAAAGGCGGGTTGCTGACCAGAGGGATATTGTGTTCCTGCGCCACCTCGCGAATACGATCAGCGATCATATTGATGCCTTTCGCCAGAACGACGGGAGCGGCCATTTTCAACCCGTCATATTGCAGCGCAACAGCATAATGAGTCGGGTTGGTGATGATGACATCGGCCTTGGGCACCTGCGCCATCATGCGTTTGCGCGCCTTTTCGACGCGCATCTGGCGCAGGCGCGATTTGATCATCGGATCGCCTTCCTGCTGCTTGTGCTCGTCCTTGACCTCGACCTTGGTCATGCGCAGATTCCGGATATACTGGAAACGCGTGTAAAACAAATCGCCCGCCGCGATCACCGTAAAGCCCAGAATCAGCACGATCATCAGATGCACGGCCTTTTGCTGGAGAAACAGCAGAATCCCCTCTAGCGGCAAGCCGGTCATATGCGGCACCTCCATCGCCACCGGCACCAGCACAAAGAACGCAATCCCGCCTAGAAAGACAAGTTTGCCAAAGCTTTTGGCCAATTCGACCAAAGAGCCGAGCGAAAATAACTTTTTCAATCCCCGCGACGGCATCAGGCGAGTCAAATCCGGCGCCAGCAAATCGAGCGCGAAAAAGAAGCCCGTCTGCACCATAACGCCACCTATCGCCGCCGCCATCAACACAACAAAAACCAACCCGACAATCATCGCCACACGACCGACGACCTGAAACATCAAAGCCTGCAGGTTATTTTCGTCCAGCGGAAAGGTATGCGGCGATTCCAGAAAAACACGCAGGAAATCGGCCATTTGCCGCATCACGACCGGCAGCATCCACGCGATTATAACCAGAACGGCCAGCAAAACGACCCAGGTCGCGGTTTCGCGGCTGACGGGCACCTGCCCGTGCTCGCGCGCTTCGTCTAATCGCTTGCCGGTTGGGGCTTCGGTCTTTTGATCTTTATCCTCATCAGCCATTTTTCCCTCAGGCCTCGCGCATGAATAACGGCGTCAGAT
>JBAVWC010000126.1:0-2479 GCA_049697595.1 Alphaproteobacteria bacterium | reverse complement strand
AGGGCTGGATGCGGAAGCGAACAAATTGACGTTCGAATATCACGCCGCACCGCCGTCTTCGAAAACGCCGAGCGATAAAAAGCAGGATGAGACGATAAGAAGTTAGCAGCTCAACTTATATTCCCTTTGGAATATCTCGAAGCTCAGCAGCGACCAGATCAGTTCCTGATGATCGGCGTGGCCCGCCATGTGCTGATCAATGATATTTTGCAGCGCGTCGCGCCGAAAGAAATCGCGTGTGCGCGAAGAATTGCTGAGAAGATTTTCGTAAAGATAATCCTTCAAAACAGTGCGGAACCAAATCCCGGCAGGCACTTGGAAACTGGTGCTACGGCGCGCCAGGACTTCTTGCGGCAGAAGACCGCGCATGGCCTCGCGCAAAAGCCATTTTTGCGTATGGCCACGAATGCGAAAACTATCGGGCAAAGAAGATATAAAGGAGGCAAGATTATAATCGATAAAAGGCATGCGGCCTTCGATCGATGCCGCCATTGTCATATGATCGCCCCGCTCCAGTAAATTATCGGGCAGCCACGACGCCTGATCGAAGAACAGGGAACGGCGCAACGGCGAAACATCGTCGTTGGCGGCAAAGGCGAAATCGCTGACCTTGCGGGGCGGGAAATCGGCGGCGACAAGCGCCGCGCGTTCCTTCGAGTCGAGCGCGCCGAACCGGCGCGGCAACCGCTCATGCGCGTCGCGCAAACCCATGGAATGAACCAATGTGCGTGCGTTCGGCGATCTGGCGGGCAGCGCGTCGATCAAAGGGGCGATAACTTTGTCATGAATGAAAGCCGGAATAAATTTCTGGTAAAGGGCGATGAGCTGCTCATATTTGTGTTTGGGATAACCGGCCAGAATTTCATTGGCGCCTTCGCCCGTGAAAACCACTTTAACATTTTGCGCCGCCCGACGCGACAGCATCATAATTACTATGTCAGCAGCTTCCGCGACCGGTGCATCGTGGAAGCGGATCGTTTCGGGCAGCAGATTAATGACGTCATTGGCTTCGATAGACCATTCATGATGATCGGTTCTGAATCTCTGCGCGACTTTCCGGGTGCAGGAAATTTCGTCGCGCGGCGTGTCGTTAAACCCGACCGAATAAGTGTTGATCGGCGATCTGCTATGACGACTCAATAATGCCACGATTGATGAGCTGTCTATATTGCCGGATAAAAAAGCGCCCAAGGGCGCATTGGGAATCATACGCATACGCACGCTTTCATCCAGCACGTCGGTAAAGGCCGTAACCGGATTCTTGCGCGCGGCTTCCGTCATAGGTACGGGCGCATTGCCGTCGGGAGGGCGGGCAAATATCTTTTCCGTCATTGTGCCGTTCTGCCACAAGGCATAGGAGCCCGGCATGATTTTCTTGATCCCCTCGAACATCGTCGCGGGCGCGGGCACATAGCGGTAGCGCAGATAATCCAGCGCGGATTGCCTGTCTTGTCTAGCGGCGATGCCGGGATAGGCAAGGATAGATTTTATTTCCGACGCGAACAAAATACGCGCCGTGTTTTGGTGGAAATAAAGAGGTTTCTCGCCAAAACGGTCGCGGGCGATAAACAATATTTCGCGCTCCACATCCCACAAGGCGAAACCGAATGTGCCGAGCAGATGGCGCAGGCAATCGATACCCCACGCGCGCCATGTTTTAAGAACGACTTCCGTGTCCGACTTGGTCGAAAACACATAACCCAAAGCCAGCAGCTCGTCGCGCAGCGCCTCGACATTATAAATTTTTCCGGTAAAGACCAGCGCCACGCGCCCGTCGCGCGAAAACATAGGCTGCGTGCCGCTTTCGGGATCGACAATGGCGAGGCGGCGATGACCCAGCGCAACCGCATAACGCCCGTCGCGCGTCTTGGCATGATAGGCTCCCGCGCCGTCGGGCCCGCGATGCGCAATGGCGTCGGTCATGCGCGTCAGAACGGGTTCGTCCGCGCTGTCGCTGTGAAGATCGATCCATCCGGCAAGGCCGCTCATGAAAAAGCCTATGTTAATTCTTTGGAAATAAGGCGTGCCGCCGTATCAGGCATTTGTTCTTTGGCAACGAAGCGTAGAACTATTGAAGATACAGTCAACCTGCCCCATAGTGGGGTAGGGGATGTTCTCCAAGCCAACGATGCAAAAAGACACATGACAATTCTCTCCGCCGATAATTTCAAACGCGCTACCGCCGTCGCCGTCAAAGCGATAGGGCATAAGGCCGAGCTCGAAGTCGGTTTTTCAAACGCGCCGTCGCCGGACAGCGAGACACGCATCAGTATGCCCGAACCGCCCGCTGTTTTGACTCAAGCCGCGCTTGATATCGCGCGCGGCGCGGCAGACGCGGCGGCGTTACGGCTGCGTTATCACAATGAAAAATGGCATGAAGCGAAAGCGCCCTCGGGCGGCGAAGCGCGCGCGAATTTCGACAGGCTGGAACAGGCGCGCTATGAAGCTTTGGGTGCGCTTGAGATGAAAGGCGTCGCGC
>JBAVWC010000125.1:0-3335 GCA_049697595.1 Alphaproteobacteria bacterium | reverse complement strand
CAAGGTCCCGGTCCGGAGGCGCGGCGAACAGCGCATACATCCGCGTCGCGTCCGCCCCATAGCGGGCGATCATGTCGTCGGGCGACACCACGTTGCCCTTCGACTTCGACATCTTCGCGCCGTCTTTGATCACCATACCCTGCGTAAACAGCCGCTCAACAGGCTCGTCGTTCGTGACCAGGCCCAGGTCGCGCATCACCTTGGTCCAGAAGCGCGAATAGATCAAATGCAGAATCGCGTGCTCCACGCCGCCGATGTATTGGTCGATGGGAAACCAGTAATTCGCGATGGCTGGATCAAACGGCTCTCGGTCGTTCCTTGAATCCGTATAGCGATAGAAGTACCAGCTCGAGTCGACAAAAGTATCCATGGTGTCGGTCTCGCGTTTCGCCGGGCCGCCGCACTTGGGGCATGTCGTGTTCACAAACTCCGGCACACGCGCCAAAGGCGAGCCACCCTGTTGCGTGATCTCGATGTGCTCCGGCAGGAGCACCGGTAACTGCGAATCCGGTACCGGAACCAGCCCATCCTGCTCGCAATGAATCATGGGAATTGGCGTGCCCCAATAGCGCTGCCGGCTCACGCCCCAATCCTTCAACCGGAATGTGACCGCCGCCTTGCCAAACTCGCCTGCCTCGGCGATCTCCTGCAGTTTTTGCTGAGCCAGCGCACACGGCATTCCGTCAAACTCGCCGCTGTTCAACAGCACGCCCTCTTCTGAAGTAAAGGGCAACACCACGGCAAGCGTTTTGTCCTCAGGATGGATCACCTGCACGATCGGCAGGTCATATTTCATGGCAAACTCAAAGTCCCGCTCATCGTGCGCGGGCACGCTCATGATGGCGCCGGTTCCGTAATCGGCAAGAATGTAATTGGCAACCCAGATGGGCACGCGCTCGCTGCTATAAGGATTGATAGCGAAACGGCCGGTCGGCACGCCGTGTTTCTCGATCGCGCCCAGATCGCCCGCTTCGCGAGCTCTCTTCTGCTGCTCGATCATTTCGTCGACCTGGGCCTTCAGCTCAGGATTGCCGGTCGTCAGCTCAGCCACCAGCGAATGCTGCGGCGCAAGCTGCACGCTGGTCGCGCCAAAAATCGTGTCCACGCGCGTAGTGAATACTCGAATCCGGGTTTTCTCTACTCCCTGTTCCCTGTTCCCTGATCCCTTTCCTTTCCGGCGTTCTTCCAGAAAAAAGTCAACCTCGGTTCCCTCGCTGCGCCCAATCCAGTTGCGCTGCATGGTGCGAACCTTGTCGGGCCAGCCCTCCAGCTTGTCGAGCCCGTCCAGCAGCTCTTGCGAGTATGCAGTGATGCGGAAGAACCACTGCACCAGGTCGCGCTGTTCTACCTTTGTCTCCTCGTGCCGCCAGCAGCAGCCATCGACGACCTGCTCATTGGCCAGCACCGTCGCGCACTCCGGGCACCAGTTCACCTTGCTCTTCTTGCGATAGGCGAGGTCGCGCTCATACATGCGCAGAAAGAACCACTGGTTCCAGCGGTAGTAGTCAGGCAGGCAAGTGGTGACCTCCGTTGCCCAATCGAATCCCATGCCCAGGCGCTCAAACTGCTGCTTCATCTGGGCAATGTTTTTCAGCGTCCATTCGCGCGGAGGGGTATTGTTCTTGAGCGCTGCATTCTCGGCCGGCAGACCAAAGGCGTCCCACCCCATTGGATGAAGCACGTTATAGCAGCGCATCCACATGTGCCGCGCCAGCGCATCGCCAATTGCGTAGTTGCGCACGTGCCCAATGTGCAAAGCGCCGCTGGGATAAGGCAGCATTTCCAGGACGTAATATTTCGGTTTGCCGCAGGACGCAGGCTCAGCCGCATAGAGCGCAGGGTCAGCCGCCCAACGCTGTTGCCATTTGGGCTCAATCGCGGCCGGGTCGTAACGTATTTCTTTTTCTTCCGCCATCACTCTTCAAGTGTAAATGGAAGACCGGAATGACCGAAGGGCGCGCCAATCGATTAAGCCGTCTGCAATGCCCTTGCCTGTTCAATCCGCCGCCGCCGCTTGGGCGTGTGCATCGCCTCCCACAAATCCATGCGCCGCTGCGTATTCAGCCAGAACTCCGGCGAGTTGCCAAAGACGCGGGCCAGCATTAGCGCGGTATCGGCAGTGACGGCGCGGCGGTTGTTGCACAACTCATTCACCAGCTTGCGCGGCACCCCCATCGCCTCGGCCAATGCGCCTTGCGTCAGGCTCATAGGAGCGAGGAACTCCTCCACCAGGATCTCTCCTGCACTGGCTGGTCTCCGTTCTGTGCTCAACATAACCTCACCTCACTGGTAACTGTGATTGTCGAGGTAGACTTCTGCTGCCTCGCCAGCGCCGCTACTCTCTTTGTACTCTTGTACCGCACAACGGCGCAATCCGGCACCACGCTTCATGCAGATCAGGCGTATAATTTGTATGACAGCGAATACGAGGTGCCCCAATGCTGGCAGTCCGCATCCCCGACGCCATGGAAGACCGGCTCGACAAACTCGCAAAACTGACCGGACGGCCCAAAAGCTTCTACGTTCGGCAGGCTCTCACGGCACATCTGGATGAGATCGAGGAGACCTATACCGCCCTCTATCGGCTGGAGCATCCTGCCCGGCGGTGGACCCTGGACGAGCTGGAACAGGGGCTTGACGGGCAAGGCTGATGACGCCACGCAAACCGGCGCCGGCTGAAACCAACCCAGCCGGACGGGGCTGGACCGTCGAGTTCGATGACCGCGCGCGGCGTGAACTGCGCAAGCTGGCACCAGAGACGCAGCGAGCCATCTTCCGCTACCTGCGTGAACGCATTGCAGGCGCAGCAGACCCCAGACCATTTGGCAGCCCGCTCCGCATGAACCTTGCCGGTTTATGGCGCTATCGTGTGGGAGACTACCGGCTGGTCTGCCGCTTCGAAGAGAATCGTCTGGTGGTTTTTGTGATCAAGATCGGCCACCGGCGCGATGTCTACGAAGAATGAACCAGGCTCTTCAGCACCCGCACATTCCGCTCCTCATCGCCAGGCTCATCAACGGGCGTCTCCGCTACAAACGCGGAGTGGGCAAAGTGTGGGTCATTGAGCAGTCGGCGAAACGGCTCAACTCCCATCGTTCCCTGCCCGATGTGCTCATGGCGGTCGAGCTTCGATCCACGCTCGGCCTTGGCGTCATTGCAGTGCCACACGCGCACGGCTTGAAAACCCACAGTGTAGGCGACTTTCTCCATCGTCTCCGCGTAGCCTTCGGCGGTCACCAGGTCATATCCGGCGACATGGCTGTGGCAGGTGTCAAGGCACACGCCCACGGGCGCGGTCGGCTTCAGCCGCTCCACCAGCTCGGCCACCTGCTCAA
>JBAVWC010000124.1:0-13843 GCA_049697595.1 Alphaproteobacteria bacterium | reverse complement strand
GTACAAGGCCCGGGAACGTATTCACCGCAGCGTGCTGATCTGCGATTACTAGCGATTCCAACTTCATGCACTCGAGTTGCAGAGTGCAATCTGAACTGAGATGGCTTTTGGGGATTGGCTCCATCTTGCGACTTCGCAACCCACTGTCACCACCATTGTAGTACGTGTGTAGCCCAACCTGTAAGGGCCATGAGGACTTGACGTCATCCCCGCCTTCCTCCGGCTTATCACCGGCGGTTTCTCTAGAGTGCCCAGCCTTACCTGGTGGCAACTAAAGATGAGGGTTGCGCTCGTTGCGGGACTTAACCCAACATCTCACGACACGAGCTGACGACAGCCATGCAGCACCTGTGTTCCAGCCAGCCGAACTGAAGAGCCTAGTCTCCTAGGCCCATACTGGACATGTCAAAGGTTGGTAAGGTTCTTCGCGTTGCGTCGAATTAAACCACATACTCCACCGCTTGTGCGGGCCCCCGTCAATTCATTTGAGTTTCAACCTTGCGGCCGTACTCCCCAGGCGGCATGCTTAGTGCGTTAGCTGCGACACAAGAAACCTGAGGTTTCCAACGTCTAGCATGCATCGTTTACGGCGTGGACTACCAGGGTATCTAATCCTGTTTGCTACCCACGCTTTCGCGCCTCAGCGTCAATGTCGGTCCAGTTGGCCGCCTTCGCCACGGATATTCTTCCCAATATCTACGAATTTCACCTCTACACTGGGAATTCCACCAACCTCTACCGAATTCAAGTAAAACAGTCTTGAGTGCAGTTCCAGGGTTGAGCCCTGGGCTTTCACACCCAACTTGTTAAACCGCCTACGCGCCCTTTACGCCCAGTAATTCCGAACAACGCTAGCACCCTTCGTATTACCGCGGCTGCTGGCACGAAGTTAGCCGGTGCTTATTCTGTGGGTACCGTCATCATCGTCCCCACCAAAAGAACTTTACAACCCGAAGGCCTTCATCGTTCACGCGGCATGGCTGGATCAGGGTTGCCCCCATTGTCCAATATTCCCCACTGCTGCCTCCCGTAGGAGTCTGGGCCGTGTCTCAGTCCCAGTGAGACTGGTCATCCTCTCAGACCAGTTAAAGATCGTAGCCTTGGTGAGCCATTACCTCACCAACTAGCTAATCTTACGCGGGCCCATCTATCGGCGATAAATCTTTCCCCCGGAGGGCTTATCTGGTATTAGCGTCAGTTTCCCGACGTTATCCCAAACCAAAAGGTAGGTTCCCACGCGTTACTCTCCCGTGCGCCACTAATGTATTGCTACATCCGTTCGACTTGCATGTGTTAGGCCTGCCGCCAGCGTTCGTTCTGAGCCATGATCAAACTCTCAAGTTTAATCTAGTTTTTTCAGAACAGTTTTTAGTTGTTCAAACTACTTGGTATTGCCTTCGCAATACCTTGACTAGGGTTATTATGTACATTCGCGATTACTCGCGATTACCATAGTAACTATTATCAAGGATGCGTAACGACAAACCGAAACCGATCTAACCATTGCTGGCTAGGAAGGCTTTGGATACCCTCGGCCAGTTGCCGCGTCTTTCGACACAACTTCCCACCGCGGATCGCCGTCTGCGCATCCCTTCTCATCATATTCACAATTTCCAAGAACAAGACCCCAATCTTATCGGATCCGCAACGATTGTCGAAAAAGCGAAACAAAATCCTAGCGACAACTAAGCCTTTCGGCTAAACTTGGCGCTTGGTGATGTTCGATGTCAACAATGCTGCTTTCGGAAGTCACGTTAATGGCCGCCGACAACCCAGAACCTACAGAAAGCATCCCCCCGTGTCTAGGGGAAAATTTAAAAACTTGTAAATATTTACTCTTGACTCATATCGTCCACGGAACATACGGACGTCTTCACCCGCCCAAAAACAGCAATAACCCCTTTAAATATGCGCTTTCCGGCAATTGCGGATGGGTCGGATGATCGGGTGCCGCAAAGCAAGTATGAAGAATTTTTCCGCTTCTTTTGGCATCATTTAGCCCTGACGCAACCTGTTCGATGAAATTGGGCAGCTCCATATTGTGGCTGCAGGAGGCAATAAACAGGAATCCGTCCTTTTTTGTGACTGTTGCGGCCAGTTTCGCCAGTTTTCGATAGGCACGCGACCCGCTGGCAACGTCTTTGCGCGATTTCGCGAAAGCCGGAGGATCGGCAATGACGATCTGATGCTGTTCCTTGGCAAGAATCCTGCGCTCCAGATCCTCGAATACATCCGCATGTTGAAACACGCATTGCCCCGCAAAGCCATTATGAGCGGCGGCTTTTTCTGCCAGCGCCAAAGCCGGCTTCGATGAATCGACTCCAATCACCTTCTTCGCCCCTGCCCTTGCCGCCGCCAAAGCAAACCCACCCGCGTGTGTATAAAGATCAAGAACGCTGTCGGCGTCTTTGGCATAATTGGCGACCAGCGCATGATTATCGCGCTGATCGAAATACCATCCGGTTTTTTGCCCGCCCTGCAAATCGGCGAAATAAGTCAGCCCGTTTTCGCGCACGATTGTCGAGGCCTCGACCGCCGCGCCGATCATTTTGGTTTCGCGCAGCAAGCCCTCCATTTCCCGCGCAAAGGAATCATTGCGCAGAATAATGCTGCGCGGCTTCAGCACGCGATTAAGCGCGGCTTCCAACGCGGGCCACAACATATCCATGCCTGCTGTATTCAATTGCACACACAGCACATCGTCGAACCGGTCGATGATAAGTCCCGGCAACCCATCTGCCTCGGCGTGGATCAAGCGATAAAATGGCGCGCCAATTATTTTTTCACGCAACCGCAAGGCATCGGCGATTTTCTCCGCCAGCCAATCCTCGCCAATGTCATCGACCAGATGCGGCGTAAAAACCCGCCCCGCAATCAGGCAATTCGCATTGAAACTCCCCATACCGAGAAACTTTTTGTCATGCGCATAAAACCCGACAATCGTCCCCCGAGGCAAAGCCTTCGCCTCAGCATCCATAACGATTTCATTAGAATAAACCCAAGGATGCCCGCCCTGAACGCGACGATGCTTTTGCGGATGAAGACGAATAATGGGAACGGACATGAGGGGATTTTCCTGACTGAGACAAAACGCACAGGCGAATTTCTAGCAGGAAAGGGTTAAGGAAAAGAAAGGGCAGTCGGCCCAAGAGTAATGGTGTGCTGGATGTGTGCGTCAATTAAACCAGCACCTTTGACAATTTCTCCTATCGACTTCTGCCGCGATCAGGCAGTCGGGATTCTTAATAATCTGCGCGACTGAAACTTTAGTATTCTTTAATAAAGCTGATTGTAGCTATACGTAATTCAATGACTATTCGTGGGCCGATAGCGTGAACCTTTCCCTTATATCGAAAGCACAATCAATCCTTTTTAGGTTTGTCGTTCTAGGCATCGGGGCTTTTTTTCTACTGCGTTGGCGCAGCCCAGCTACACTGGAATCGTACCCTCAGATAACTGCATGGTTTCTATTTTTTATGGCTTTTGCTTTCACCTTACTTGGCCCGCTACTATTGATGCGGTTTTGGATTTCCGGTGAGAGTTCCATTGGAAGAATGGGATTCAAAACATTTAAGCGCGCAAAAAATCCACTGGGCTATTGGATAGCGATCTTTTTGTGGTCAGTTCTCATTCTCTCCTCGTGGGGAGTGCTTTTGCACATCTTCCTTAGGCTTCTGAATCATCTATCGATTCTCGATGCACGCGGGAACATTCTTTAATATTTAAGAGCAGAGAGCGGCCCGATACCCGATTACCAAACGTCGGTCATAAGATAAAAATGGCCGTCCAGATGCGTAACTTTCTTTGGCATCTGCAGGATCGCATAAAGTGGGTTATCCCCGGCGTCTTCCTCGGCTTTCCGTTTCCAGCTTACCGACCTTACGGCAGGAGGCAGAATAATTTGGTCGCTATCGTCATACACCAAAGTATCGACAATCTTAACGATACCAACGCCGCCGATAGCGCCCCAACTCCATACCTTCAAACGTGGTTCGGAGCTTTTCAGGGATTCATCCTCTGCGATCTGGCGTTCATATTCATGTTTGAGAATTTCCAAACGAACCAGCTCGGTCGTCACCCCCAAAAATCCCAGCAAATAAAACAACGCCCCCGCAATAACGGGAGCCATAACAACCGACGCCGCGCATTTCCATTTTCGCTCGACAGCTTTCACGGCAAAGGCTGTTGCCAGAATAAGAATCCCAAAAAATATCGGGATCGCTTCGACCAAAACAAGCCGGAAATAAGGATGAAAAACCCTATCAAGATAAGGCCCCACAACCCACCAAAGAAACCCCACGCCAGCCAATAGCGTATAGGAAATATCGTATTGGTCGTTTGGCAGTTTTTGCATGCGCGGCATTCCGATTAAAGGAGGCGTCCAAGCCTTTTTCTTCGATAGAAACCAATTCTACAACGAAATTTGTAACAAGAAAGGGTTAAGGAAAAATGGGGGTCGGATGGCAAAAAATCATTGAGTGCTGAGAAATGCCGCGAATTTCCAGACAGCAAAAAAGTCTAGGGCCGCAAGAGCTATGACAAAGGCCAGTATGGCTCCCCACTTCAGTCTTTCTCGTGAATTCGAAAGTCGCTTCAACTTGTCTACGAGGTGCACTAAAAGCGCAAAAAATCCTATAGGGGAAAACAAGAAACCGAAAAAAAGGGCCTGGCATAACAAAACGAGCAAAACATTCACAAACAGTCTCCCATCGCGCAACTTACCATTAAACCCCCATAAATTCCCAAAAGGAATGTGACAAAAAGTCCTGCGATAAATGCTGTAAAGAAGGCGACATTGCTTACCTTGTGACGAGCCAAAAGTATAAAGGGGGTGAAGTACAACAAAAGGGGCGGGATGATATAATGAATCCCGAATAGAAGGTGGAATTGCTTATATGCCCACCCTTCAAAGAACCACAAAGAAAGCGCCGCGCCAACAGCGAGAGACACAACTCCCAAGACAGAAGATTTATCTTTTCTAATTCTATGGGAGCCATAACCGAGGCTGCACAGAGCCACTAGCGGCACAGCCAATATCAACAATCCCACAGAGGAAGTGTGCATCCCTGCCCCTACTTCGACGAAGTCCCCTTGCGCTGATGCGCGATCGGCTGCGTGAATTGCAGCTCGATATCCCACGGGAAATAAATCCAGGTGTCCTGGCTGACTTCGGTGACGAAGGTATCGATCATCGGTTTGCCCATCGGTTTGGCATAGACGGCGGCGAAATGCGCTTTGGGCAGCATGCGGCGCAGGACTTCTGCCGTGCGTCCGGTATCGACCAGATCATCGACCACCAGCCAGCCCTCGCCGTCGCCGACATTGGTGGGGGTTTTGATAACCTTGGCTTCGGCCGTGCGTCCGGGATTGCTGTCGTCGGAATGATAACCGACAACGGCGACGGTTTCGATAATGCGGATATCAAGTTCGCGCGCGACAATCGCCGACGGCACCAGCCCGCCGCGCGTCACGGCAATAAGACCCTTCCACGGCCCCATATCATGCAGCCTCCATGCCAGAGCTTTGGCATTACGGTGCAGTTCTTCCCAACTGACGGGGAAATATTTTTGCTGGCTAACATCGGTCACAGGCAGAATCCTTTTCTAAGAAATTAAGGACGCTAATGTAGCACCGCCTGAATTTCGGGCAACCCTGCAACCCAGCGCGTGAAAAAACGCCCATAGGCCGAGGCTAAACGCACCGCCCACGGCATTTGCATAGGTAAATCGCGCTCGCTGATCGCGGTGGTGAAGTGCTGATCGACGGGCAAACGATTCACATCTTGCCTCGCTTCGGCGAGCAGATTGCATTTTTCAAGGAAATCGACCGGCGACATCGTGCTTTTTTCGGCAATCGAGGAAGCCAGCACGCCAAGCTCGTCGGGCGTCAGCTTCAGCAAATGAGAGGGGTGATCGGCGGGCAAAGCGATGCGGCGCGCCGCCTCGATATTGGCGCGGTCGATTTCAAGCGAAGTATCGAAGGCCGACGGCACCGAATAGGTAACGCCTAAATAACTGACGCATTCCAGCCCGTTGGCGAAAGCGCCAATGGCCAGCAAATCGCCCATAACCCGCGCGACGCGCATAGAGCCTGTCGATTGCGCGACCCACAAAGCGGCTTCGACATCGATACGCGCGCGATGCCGGTAAAGCCCATAAAGTTCGGCGAGCGGCGAGGGCAGATCGCTTTGCGCCGTCAGAAAATCGCGGCTGACATGATTTTCGGTGCCGCGATGATTGCGGCGGAAATAATCGATCTCGGCCGCCGTCAAGGGCATCGCCGTTCCCGCCGCAACAAAATCCTGTGGGCTGTGGCCGCAAATATGCGCGACAGCATGCCAATCATCGATATGGGGCAAGGGGCCAGCGGGCGTCGCTGTGGTCTTGTCCTGCAAATCGAAAGGCTGGGTAAGAGTGTCCAGCGAAAAGCCCGGCTGCGTCAATTGCGTCAGCCATTCCAGCAAGCGCATGCTACGCGTCGAGGGCGCATGCGTCGTTGCATCGTTATTGGCATTGGCAGCTTTGCGTGGCGAGCTCATGCAGCCTCCCCTTCCCTGAGGGAATCAATCATCGGTTGCTGTTTATAGTTATCCCCAGAATTCACAGACAGGTCTCGCTATGATGAAAGTTTTAGAATTCGATTGCGGCGCTTGGCAGGATTCAATGCGTGATTATTGAGTTCGCAGACCTGTTGTAGCCGATGAATTACTTTCAGTTAAGAAGAAATTTACAATGATGAATCAAAATTAAGCATGAAACTGCCCTTTCCCACCCAATGTGCTGAATGAGTCACACATTGTTCCGTGAAAGCAATGGTTGTGCTGTTTCGTCATACCGGCGAAAGCCGGTATCCAGATTGAAAACCTTTAGTTTGCTTGGCTATCGGAGGCATATGATGCGCAGACGCGCTTTCTGGATCCCGGCTTTCGCCGGGATGACAAGATCAATAATTCCGCAACAACCCCACCAACTGCCCCTGCACCTTCACGCGTGAAGACGCGAGCCGACGCGTTTCATAATTCTTATTGGCGGGTTCCAGCGCGATCTGGCTGCCTTCGCGTTTCAGATATTTCAAAGTCGCTTCCTGATCGTCGACCAGAGCCACGACAATCGCGCCGTTTTCGGCGGTGTCGCAGGTACGAATAATCACGCGGTCGCCGTCGAGGATTCCGGCATCGATCATCGAATCCCCGGAAATTTCCAGCGCGTAATGCCCCGCAACATCGGCGCGTCCACGGCTGTTCGCGATCAACCCGACAGGAACGTCCAAATGGCGGTTAGGATCGCGCAAGGCTTCGATAGGCGTACCCGCAGCGATGCGCCCATAAAACGGCAGGCTGACGCTTTGCGCCGCCGCGATTGCCGCCATATCAGGCATCGGTAGATTACGCGGCGTTTCAACGCGGCCTTTACGCGTGGCGGGTTTGGCCTCTGCTCCTTCGGGAATACGGATGATTTCCAGCGCGCGGGCGCGATGCTGCAACCGCTTGATAAAGCCCCGTTCTTCAAGACCTGTGATTAACCGATGAATGCCCGATTTCGATTTCAGCCCCAACGCTTCCTTCATTTCATCAAACGAAGGCGGCACGCCGTCGGCAGCCAGCCGGTCGCGGATCAGGAGCAGCAGTTCTTTTTGTTTGCGCGTGAGCATGGAAAACCCTTGTGAGAATAAAGCATGAACGTTCTACTTTAGTTCTCACGGGAAGTCAAGGGCGGCTTTGAAGGGAGAAATAACAAATGATGCTTTTGTGACGATAGCCGTGCGAGTCATGCGACGCGCGGACGCGCTTCTGGATCCCCGCCTTCGCGGGGATGACGATGCAAGGGGTTACTTCGCCGACATAACCATAATCATCTGGCGCCCTTCGAAACTCGGCTCAGATTCGACTTTGCCGTAGAGGTCCAGCTCGGCGCGGACTTTGATAAAGACCTGATGCGCGATTTCCTGATGCGCCATCTCGCGGCCACGGAAGCGCATCGTCACTTTGACCTTGTCGCCGTCTTTCAAAAACGCCGTCGCCGCCTTCATCTTGATCTGAAAATCGTGATCGTCGATTGTTGGACGCAGCTTGATTTCCTTGAGCTCGATGACTTTCTGCTTCTTGCGCGCCTCGGCGGCTTTTTTCTGCATTTCGTATTTGTATTTGCCGTAATCCAGAACCTTGCACACAGGCGGTTCGGCATTGGGCGAAATCTCGACCAGATCAAGGCCGGATTCTTCAGCAAGAAGGATAGCGTCGCGCGTGGCCATAACGCCGCGCATTTCACCTTGGGCATCGACAACGCGAACCTGGCGAGCCGTGATGCTGCCATTGACGCGGGGGCCGTCATCTTTTTCACGACGTGGCGGTTCGTTCGTGCGACTGCGGGTAGTTGGAGGAGGAGAGATGGAATGGCTCCATAAATAAGTTACGTTAAAAACAGGGATATCCCTGACAAGTTGGTCAAAATAGAGAAAAATGGGGTTTCGTCAATGGGAAAGAAGAATTGCCGCCCTCCAAACCCTCTTTTGCCCTTGTTTTTCCATAATCCGCAGTCATTACTCTGGCACTCCTTCGTATTTTGGTGATTTATGCCTCCTCAAAAAAGACGCGCGACGCCTTCTCGCGGCACCCCGCGCAAGAAAAGCGGGCAAAAGTCTGGTTTTGGCGGGGCTTTGCTGCGTGCGGGCTTTGTTACGGCTATATGGGTTTTTATCGCCGTGGGGCTTTATGTCGGCTATTGCGCGCTGGATTTGCCCGATATTCATCAGGTCACACAGCCGCCGCGCCGCCCCTCGGTCGTTTTGCAAGCGCAAGACGGCACCGTTTTCGCGCGTTATGGCGATCTGGTCGGCGAGCATGTGACTTTGGCGGATGTACCGCCCTATGTGCCGCAAGCGATCATCGCCATCGAAGACCGCCGTTTTTACCACCATTTCGGCATCGACCTGTGGGGCATTCTGCGCGCCACCGCGCGCGATGTTATGGCGGGCCATATGCTGCAGGGCGGCTCGACCCTCACGCAGCAATTGGCCAAAAACCTGTTTCTGTCGCCCGAACGCAAACTGAAACGCAAAGTTCAGGAAATGCTTTTGGCCCTGTGGCTGGAACACACCTATACCAAAGACCAGATTCTGACCGCCTATCTGAACCGCGTTTATCTAGGCAGCGGCGCCTATGGCGTCGATGCCGCAGCGCGGACTTATTTCAACAAACCGGCGCATGATCTCAATATCCGCGAGGCGGCGATTATCGCGGGCCTCCTGCGCGCGCCTTCGCGTTTTTCGCCGATGCATGATCCCGCGCTGGCTATGGAACGCGGCAAAGTCGTTTTGCAGGCAATGGTCGAAGAAGGCTACATCACAGACGCGCAACGCCGCACTGCGATTGCCAGCGTATCGCCGCCCGCGCACAAACCGGGCAGCGGCGGCGACGGGCATTATTACGCCGATTGGGTCTATGACCAGATCGGCCCGATGATCGCCGATACCGAACAGGACGTGACCGTCAAAACCACGCTCGATCTGCCGTTGCAGCGTATGGCGGAACATCATGTCGATGCGATGCTCGACAAACAAGGCACAGCACGCAATGTTTCCGAAGCGGCCTTGATCACGGTAGCACCTGACGGCGCGGTGCGCGCTTTGGTCGGAGGCCGCGATTATCACCAAAGCCAGTATAACCGCGTGACGCAAGCGATGCGCCAGCCGGGCTCCGCTTTCAAGCCAATCGTCTATCTCGCGGCAATCGAACAAGGCTTATCGCCCGACGAAGTCATCCCCGACGCGCCGCTGACTATCGGCGGCTATTCGCCGGAAAATTACGAAGGCAAATATCTCGGCAATATCACCGTGCGTCAGGCTTTGGCGGAATCGATCAACACCGTCGCGGTGCGCGTGCTGGAACGCGCGGGCGTGAGCAAAGTGATCGACACGGCCCACGATCTCGGCATCACCTCGCCTTTGGAACATGACGCCGCGCTGGCTTTGGGCGCGAGCGAAGTAACGCCTTTGGAACTCACGACCGCCTATGCCGCGCTGGCCTCGGGCGGCAAAGCGGTGACGCCTTATGCGATTGAGGAAATCGACAGCCGCGAAGGGCAAGTCCTTTTCCGCCACAATGATGTCACCCCGCCGCAAGCCGTCGATGCCGGAGCCGTTGCGACATTAACCGACATGATGGAAGAGGTCGTGAAATCCGGCACCGGCAAAGCCGCCGCGCTCGGTGGACGTCAGGTCGCAGGCAAAACCGGCACGACATCCGATTACCGCGACGCCTGGTTCGCCGGATTCACAGCCGATTACACAACAGTCGTCTGGATGGGCAACGACGACAACTCGCCGATGAAACGCGTTACCGGCGGTTCCCTACCCGCGCAATTGTGGCACGACTACATGACCGACGCCGAGCGCGACGTGCCCGAGCGCGGCCTCAAATCCGGCAACGTCATTCAACAAATAATCAACGACGCCGGAGCCGTAACCGACGATGTGTCGAAAGCGTTTGGGAATTTTATCGACAACGTTCTGGGCGGGAAAAAGTAAGCCCCCGCCCCTTCTTTATGGTTAATGCGCGCGAAACCATTGATTGCATTCGCAACCCAATGCTAGGTTGGCGCATTCATAATATCCCGATGACTATAAAACGGGAAAAGATATTCAAGAGAATAGGTATATGACGATGACAGTTCCAATTATCAATTGCGGGGATGCCTCCGTTGAGGCGATGGAAGCTTTCACATCATTCTTTGAAGCGTTGCCTTCTTATATTCACAAAGGTTTAGAAGAACATGGATATCAGGTGGTGGTTGGCCGTTTTCTTTCGTCATGCCATGCAGAATTAAAAGGCTCCGATAGAAATGCCGGCGGATTTGCACCAACGCTCAACCGTATGTTTTTTGCCGAATACTTTCAACATGAAACCGGCAAGATCAACACGACTTTGGACAAGAACTGCTTCCCTCATGAAGCAGGACATTTTGTCGATCTCGTTTTAGCGGGAACCGGGAAATGGCCTGACGGATATTCAAGTGACCGTGAGCCCTTCAAAGGGGCGGCGGAGCAGGATATCGAATGTCTGGCAAAGGATGACTATAAACATGTGCGCGAGGCGGCGGCCCGCATCTTTAAAGACGACGCCGAGAAAGCCAAATATCTGCTTTCGCACTTCAAACAAGCATTTGTAGACAACGCCCGCCGGGAACGTGAAATCTATGCGGAAATTTTTGCAAATATATTCGGGCAGAACCACGGTGCTTATTTTCCAATCCAGCCGTTGTTCCCTCGCTGCGCGGCGCTGGTTCAAGCGGATCATGCGCGCTTCGAAAAAGCCGCACAGCCGCAACGATCGCTCACACAACGCGTTATGCACCACATTAAAAAAATCGCCCCCGGCTTGCCGTAATGAAAAAGATCGTCACGACAATTCCAATCATCAATTGCGGCGATGCATCCGAAGAAGGCATGGAAAGACTGAGGAAAGCCTTTCAGGCGTTGCCTGCCTATATTCGCAAAGGCCTGGAAGATCATGGGTACCAAATAATTATGGGCCGCTTTCTTTCGTCCATTCGCCCCTACCTTAACGCTAGATGTTTCGGCGCTTTCTCACCGATAGACAAGGCCATTTACTCCAGCGAATGGTATTTAATGGCCGGATTTACATGTCCGAGCAAAATTGAGGGCGCCCTGACTCATGAAGCAGGACATTTCAGCGATTTTATTTTGGCAGGCACGGGAGAATACCCCAAAGGCTATTCAAGCCTACAGGAGCGGTTCAAAGCAGCGGCAAAAGCGGATGTGGCAAGGCTTGTAAAAGATGATTGCAAGCGAATGCACGAACTGGCGATCCGCCTGTCAGGAGACAACTATACCCCTGCCGAGGAACTAGTCGCTCACTTCAAGACAATATTTATTGAGGGCGCGAACAGAGAATTGGAAATCTACGCGGAGACCTTTGCAAACATGCAGGGGCATCACGCTGCCGACCGTTTTCTTATCGCTCCACTTTTCCCGCGCTGCGCGGAGATCGTTCAGGCGGATCATGATCGTTTGAGTGACATCATGGTGCCGGAACGAGCATCCACGCGGCGCGTCATGCACCGCACCGCGCCAAGAAACACGGCATAAATTCTCTTTCAATAATGCGGCGGCGTGTCATCTTTTGCGGGATCTCCGCCACTGCCGGTCTCGGTCGACATGCGGTTATGCATGCGCCGCAATTCAGCCGTCAGCGCTTTGATATCGCGTTCCTGGCGCAGCAAGACGGCGGTTAAATCTTCCGCCGTCTGCTCTTGATGCATCAGCCTGACTTCCAATTCGATCACGCGGTCTTCAAGGGAGGTCATCGTTTGTTACCGCGTCATAAAATGCAGCATCGGCTCGCCGTAACTGCGGGCGAGGATCAACTCGCACCCCCGCAGCACTTCCAGTTTTTCCGTCTTGGCCGTTTCCGCGACGATCAGCGCATGCGGTGCAATCCATCCGGCGGCATCCAAAGCGGCAAAAGTCGGCGCAATGAAATCCTTGCGATAAGGCGGCGCCAGAAAAACCAGTTTGCACGGGCGCGGAGCCTGCGGCGGCTGCAAAGCATCTGCCGCGAGGATCGTACATTTATCCGCAATCCCCAGCGTCGCCGCATTCTGCCGCGCGATTTTCAAGGCTCCCGCATCTTTGTCGAACAATGTCGCATGCGCGGCACCCCACGAAATCGCTTCAAACGACAAAGCTCCGGTGCCGCAAAACGCATCGATCACATGCAGATTTTCATCTTCGAATAAATCGCCGACATGCTTGCCCCAATCGCGGTGAGCGAGGATGTTGAACAAGGCCTCGCGCACGCGATCCATCATCGGACGGGTAACCGTGCTGAGAGGCGGTTCGATTTTACGACCGCGAAGAACGCCACCGATGATGCGCATTATTTCTTCTTCCGCGCCTCGAAAAAATTACCCAGCGAGTCATGCAAGGCGCGGCGCGGAATTTCTTCGATGCCGCCGCGCGGTAATTTGCCCAGCGGAAACGGCCCGAAGGCGACGCGGATCAGGCGGGTAACCTGCAGATCGAGATGTTCCATTATCTTACGCACTTCGCGGTTCTTGCCTTCGCGGATCGTCACCGTCAGCCATTTATTCGTGCCTTCTTCCTTGCCCTTTTCGATTTCGACTTTCATCGACTCGTAATGAATGCCGGAAATCGTGATGCCGTTGGCCAAAGCCGCCAGTTTCGCCGGATTAACGTCGCCGTACACGCGCACGCGGTAATGACGCAGCCAGGCATTTTGCGGCAATTCCATATGCCTCGCCAATTCGCCGTCATTGGTCAGAAGCAGCAAGCCTTCGGTGTTGAAATCCAACCGCCCCACGCTGACGACGCGCGGCATTTCCGGCGGCATTTTCTCGAACACCGTCGGGCGGCCTTGCGGATCGCGCGCGGTCGTGATCGTGCCCGCCGGTTTGTGATAACGCCAGACGCGGGTTTCTTCGGCGGCTTTAAGAGTTTCGCCGTCCACGCTAATAATATTGGCGTCGGTCACATTCAGCGCGGGCGATTTCAGCACTTTGCCGTCAACCATCACGCGCCCCTCTTCGATCAGCCTTTCGGCGTCGCGGCGCGAGCAAATTCCGGCCCGGGCAAGGCGTTTGGCAATACGTTCGCCTTCGAAAGCTTTGGGCGCTATTTTTGATTTATTGTCTTTTGCGTTCATAAGCGGCACCATAAAGAAAGAAGTGGACGAGGTCGAGATGCCTAATTACATGGAAACAGCCTTTCAGGAAGCCGAATCCGCCGCCAAACGCGGCGAAGTTCCCGTAGGAGCCGTTTTGGTTTCGCTGTCGGGCGAGATTCTGGCGCAAGCGGGCAACCAGAC
>JBAVWC010000123.1:0-13650 GCA_049697595.1 Alphaproteobacteria bacterium | reverse complement strand
GTGGGGAACCGGGGCTTAGGAACGGCTCGTTTGTTGTGGTGCCGTCGCTGCGGAATTGGCCGTTGGCATAAAAATTATTTGTGCCGAGCAAACCGCCGTTCGCATAGTGGGTATTAAAGAGATTGTTGACGTTGGCGAATAGCTGCAGGCCGGTGTTCGGGACGGAATAGCGCGTATCGAGGTTGACCACGGCATAGCCGGGGATATTGCCGGTGGGATCGGCGTTGTTTTCATCGCCGTGCGCCCATTGCGATGAAAAACCCAGCACATCGCCGCCAATCGTCCATTCCGGCCTTGCCTGCCATTCGCCGCGCAGCTTAACCTGATTTTGCGGAATGCCGGGGATTTGGTCGCCTTTGTTGACCTGGATAACTTGTGTTCCGGCTGCATTGGTGAAGTTGGTGGAATTGGCGCTATTCGCAATCTGGAACGCGGATTGATAGGTCGCGTCGATATAGCTGTAGCCTAATGAGAATTTGAAGTCGTTGATTTTAATCTGCGCACTGGTATCTATGCCCTGACGCAAGGTTTCTCCGACATTAGTAAAATATCCCGCACCTGATGTATTAGAGGCAATAAATTCTATATCGTCACGACTGAGCGTTCTGTAGCCGCCGATGCTCCAATCCACATTTCCAAATGCTTTTCCACGCAATCCGGCTTCATAGGTACGGGCAATGACCTGCTTCAATGTCGGCGGGTCGCCTGCCAGCGCGTTAGGCAATGCGCAGGGAGACACCGGATTGGAACAGCCTATTTCGATAGAAGACGGTGCGCGGCTTCCTTGCTCGACATTGCCGTATACGTTTAATTCGTCGTTGAAATCGTGCGTCAACCCTATGGCAGGATTGAAACTCTGGAAAGCCTGCTGGCCGGTCAATGAATTGGGGCCGGGGCCGTTTAATTGGTCGGTTGTCGCCACCTCGGTATCATTATACCTGCCGGAAAGAGTCAGATTTGTTCCGGATATAATGGAAAAATTGTCCGTCGCATATAATCCCAGCGCATCATCCGTGCCGTTCAAAGCTACCAGAGGTATGGCAGGCAATATATCGGTAGATACGCGGTCGGAGGATAGTGTTCCTTCCGCATAAGTTTCGTTAAACGCGACTCCTGAATGGGCGTAATCTATGCCGGTCGAGAGCTGGTTTTTGTGGTCATAAATATCTTGATTGAAACTCGCCTGCACACCTATCCCAGCGGTACTCTGTTGGGTCGATGTGTAGGTGTTCGCCGACGTGTTGAAATCGGTACCGGCGACGATATTCCCAAATGGATAGTTAACACCACTAGTATCGTTATAATCGCCGTTTACGTTGCCGTTGATGGTCTGTGCGCTGCTGGAACGGAAATAGATATTTGAAGACAAGTATGTGTGATCCTCAACCCAATAACCGCCTTTGGCGCTGACAAAGCCGAGCTGGTTTTTTGTTACATCCGGCGAGGTGAGAATGGAATTCCATCCTATTGTGTTCAACATGGATTTAGGCGTATAGCCCAGCCCGGTTAGATCGTTATCCGCACCGGTAAAGCTTATTTCAAAATCGGATTTATCGTTTTTCCATGCGAGCTTGCCGAAGCCCTGTCCCACATCGCTCGGTGAAAGCTGCCGCCAACCATCTTCGGCGAAACCGTTTCCGGCGAAGAACCAGTTGAATCCACCGCTGCTTCCACCTGTTTCGGCGTCTGCCTGACGGCGTCCCCATGAACCGCCGGAGATTTGCGCTTCTGTTCCCGGATTATGAATGCCGTCCTTTGTCTGCAACTCAATCGCGCCGCCCAAAGTATTGAGTCCATAAATGGGGTTTGATCCCGGGATCAATGTCGTGCTGGCAATCGCATTTTCCGGGATCAAATCCCAATTCACGATATCGCCGAAAGGTTCATTAACGCGCACGCCGTCTTGATAAACGGATAAGCCGACTGGTGTTCCCAGCAAGGGCGATGCCGTGAAGCCGTGGTAATTGACATCGGGCTGATAGGGATTGCCTGCGGCATCGTTGATATTGACGCCGTTGACGTTATTTAGAAGCACCCCGCCGACCGACAGGTTGTTCTGCTCTTCGACATCCTGGGACTTTATCACCTGCACATTTTCCGGCACTTCGTTGATCGGCGTATCGAGCGCCGATACATAGGGGAGGGGGTGTATGGTGACGGCAATGTCGGCGAAAGCGGGGAGCGGGAAGATTAGCGAAAAAACTATCGCCATTCCGGTGTATGCTTGGTTCCGGCATGCGTCGCGATAACGAACTTTGGCTCGCTCACTAAAAAATGACATATTTTACAACTCTTGAGTTTGCAAACAATTTGCGAATCGCGTCGCAATAGGAAAAGCTATCATGGTTCTTGCTGAAGACAAGCTGTAAGGTTGGCTTAAAACGAGTTCGAGCAAAATAGGACGAGAGTAGTTTTCCAATGCAATACCGGGTGTGATATGCCCTTCTCAGAGCACCTGTCACCTTGTTGAATCATAGTCCCCCCTTGCGCTCCCGCGCATGCGGATATACAGTAACGGCGACTCAGTAATTATCAATTGAAGGAGGCCTGCAAATGGTTCGTCTTACACTTACTGCCGTTACACTCGCACTGTTGGTAACCGTTGCGCTGGCGCCGCAAGCTCGCGCCGAGGACATGACCGACGAATACTTGGCCATGTGGGATACAGACCATGATGGGACGCTTGATCTGGCGGAGGCCAACAAAGTGGCTGCTGCCAAGTTCGCCAAGCTGGATGTCGACCATGATGGCTCACTAACAAAAAAGGAACTCGGAAATCTAGGTGTAACCACGGCGGAATTTGATGCTGCTGACACGGATCATGAGGGGACGCTTGACGTAGCCGAATATCAATCGATCGTCGCCGAGCGCTTCCATGCCGCAGATAAGGATAACGACGGCACTCTCACCCTTAAGGAACTGATTACGCCGGTTGGTCGGCATCTGCAGCGGCTTTTGTAATACACTGAGAGTGCCGGTGCGGGGAAACCCTCACCAGCACTCTTTCCTCACTTTCCACCAATCATTTTATTGAGTCATTTTTGACCTGCGTCATTACCGTTAGCTGATCTCCTGTTTTGGGCTGAATAAAGCGGGTGCCCCCATTGCCAAACGGAGAAAAGCCTTGAGCGAAAATTTTGAAAAAGCGCGGGCGCTGCGTCAGGCGGGACGGCTTGACGAGGCTTCCAGTCTTTATCTCGCTATCCTCAGCGAAAATCCTGATCTTCATGATGTCCGTTATAATCTTGGGCTACTTTATGCGCAGCAGGAGAAGTTTCGGGAAGCGTTGCCGGAAATCAGCAAGGTGCTTAGCGCGCGTCCTGATTTTGGCGAAGGCTGGTTGATGCTCAGCGATATTGGCGATCGGCTTAGCCAGTATGATTTGGCCCTATTCGCCGCAGAACAAGCGACGCGCTTTATGCCGGATGATGCGCGAGCCTGGTCGCGTCGCGGCAAGGCCTTGAGTCGTCTGGAGTGTGAGGAGGAGGCAATAGAATTCCTTCGCCACGCCGTTCAGCTTGATCCCACGGCAGCAAATACTTGGATTAATTTGTGCTACACAGCCAAAAGGATCGGCAATCTGGATGAGGCGGAGGCGGCGATCCGTCAAGCCTATAAGGCTCTTGGCCGTGCGATCCCCGATGAGACATTGCGCGATGCCGAAGATGATGCCTATGACATTCTGGATTGGCATTTGTCTCTTATAGAATTAGTGCGCGGTGATTATGCGCAGGGCTTTGCCCGGTTTCGTGCGCGTTTTCGTGGCGGCACCAACTGGCATCGGCTGGAGGTGCGGCAACCGACTTGGCGCGGCAAAGATTTGCGCGGTCGAACAATTCTTGTGACTCCCGAAGAAGGGCACGGCGATGTTCTGATGATGGCGCGATATGTTCCCTTGCTTAAGGCAATCGGAGCACGGGTGTTGTTTCAGGTGCATCCGGCGTTGAAGCCTTTCTTGACGGGGTGGAACGGAGCTGACGAAATTCTTGCATTGGATCAGCCTTATCCTGATGCATTCGATTTTCACGTTCCAATTTTTGATTTGCCTTATCGTTTTAAGACGACACTCGACACGATACCAGCCACGGTTCCTTATCTGCCCGTTTTGCCTTTGGATGAAGCGGCGCGATTGCCGCGCGAAGAACGCCCCGCCGTGGGTGTCGTGTGGTCGGGCCATTCCTTGCACCAGAATGACCGCCAGCGTAGTTTGCCCTTGTCGCTTATGGCGGCATTATTTGAGGACAGCCGGTTTCAATTCTTTGCTATTAATCATGACATGAGGCCGGATGAAGCACAAATGCTGTCGCGATTGCCGGTGACGGATTTGTCGCAACGCATTCACAGTTTTGCCGACACCGCTCGCTTTGTGCAGCAGATGGATTTGATCATTTCCTGCGATTCCGCAGTTGCGCATTTGGCGGGTGGGCTTGGCAAAAATGTATGGACACTCTTGCCTTTGGTGCCGGATTGGCGTTGGCTGATGGATCGTGACGACAGCCCGTGGTACAAAACGATGCGCCTTTTTCGCCAAACCTCGCGCGGCGATTGGACTGATGTTATTGGTAGGGTGCGTGAGGCTTTGAGGTTGCATAAATAAATCATGAAGAAAATTGCTATCGCCCTTCTTTGCCTCGCTCTGATATGCCACGAAGCGCGTGCGCAGGATGTTGTTCTTGATCCGTGCCCGCCTAATGCGAATGTGCCAATTAACATTGTGCCGGTATTTGAGGAGCCCACCTATAATTACGATGCCAGCATTCCGGATTTGCAGGTTTTAAGCCAAGATGCTTATCATGTTATTCCTGAAGGGCTGACGCTTGGGTTGACGCATTATCAACCAATGCTGAGGGTTAATCCGGTTAGCCTTGCGCGCGATCTGCCTGACGGCACGACCTGCGTTCAGGTAGATCATGTCGATATAAGTTTCGGTTACCGCAATGTTGTCGTTTATATTGCGAATGAAATTCCTCAGGGAACCTGTGGCTTTGATGAGGTTATGGGGCACGAGCAGAAACATGTCGCCGTGCAAAAACAGATCCTTGCCGATTTTATCCCGACGCTGCAGAGCCGATTAAAAGATTATCTGGCGCAGAATGGATCTTTTCGAGGCAACGATTATGGAGAGGCTGTCACATGGATGCATGATAATGTACAATATGTTGCGCAGGACACTATCAATCAGGTTCTGAACGAAAACACCCGTCTTCAGCACAATATAGATACGGTTGAGGAATATACGAGGGTCGGAAACGCCTGCGGCGGACAATTGCACGGCGTCGTTCATAATTTTATGCAAAACGGCCAGTAAATATCCTTACTGTTTATTAAGATGTATTGCCCAAAAATGATCCGTCAATTATCGGATGGGGCATCATGACGCGCGTATTTTTGGCATTTTTTCTTCTCTCGTTGCTTTTTGCGCGTCCCGCATCGGCGCAGGACGTTGCCGAGATGTGCGACTTGTTCGCCGATGTTCCGGTCACGATAACTCCGATGCTTGAAGACGCGACTTTTGACTATTCGACCAGTATTTCTGGACTGCACGCTCTGGAAACTTCGACGCCGCATTTTTATGAACGGCTTCTACTCGGCGTGACGACATATAAGCCGGATATAAGCGTTATCAGTTCGCCGGAGTCGATTACCCTTGCCGATGGATCACATTGCATCAAAATCGCCAGCGTAGAAATCAAGATGGTCTACAAAGATGTTGTGGTTCATGTGGCGAGCGAAATTCCACAGGGCTCGTGCGGGTTTAATCTGGTCGTTGAACATGAACAGAAGCATGTGAACACCAACCAACAAGTCATCATGGATTACATTCCGGTGATGCAGGATAAAATGCACGAATATCTAAAAGTTTTCGGCAGAATTCATGATCCCGATTATGGCCACGCGATGACAGTCATGCACGATAAAACAAAATCCTATGTGGGTGAGTTGTTGCATGATTTGTCCCAAGAGGAGAATAATCGCCAACAGCAAATCGACTCGGATGCAGAGTTTCAGCAGTTGACGCGGTCCTGCAACGGCCAGTTGGGGCAAATCGCGGCACAATATCATCGAACGGGTGGCATGTAGGCGCAGCGGTTATTGCGCCGCATATAGGCATGTTAACCAGTCCCGGTTCCTGCATAAATCCTCTTGTTGCGAGTGCTTCATCATGGAATGATCCACCGTTCTATTGTGATTAACTGAGTCGGAGCATTTCATGGCCGTATCGAGAAAAGTGATTATCACCTGCGCCGTCACGGGCGCTATTCACACACCGTCAATGTCGCCGCATCTGCCGGTAACGGCGAGCGAAATTGCCGAAGCCGCGATAGGAGCCGCCGAGGCAGGGGCCGCTATCCTTCATCTTCATGCCCGCGACCCCAAAGATGGACGCCCGACGCAAGACCCCGCCGCTTTCGCCGAATTTCTACCGCGCATCAAACAGGCGACAAAGGCCGTAGTCAATATCACGACCGGCGGCAGCCCGCATATGACGGTCGAAGAACGCATGCGTCCGGCTTCGACATTCAAGCCGGAAGTCGCATCGTTGAATATGGGGTCGATGAATTTCGGATTATTCCCGATGCTGAAGCGTTTTAAGGAATTCAAGCATGACTGGGAAATCCAGCATCTGGAAAATAGCCGCGATCTGGTTTTCAAGAACACCTATAACGATATCGAGAAAATCCTGCGCATCGGCAACGATAACGGCACGCGTTTTGAATTCGAATGTTATGACACTAGTCATCTTTATAATCTCGCTCATTTTGCCGAAGCGGGATTGGCTAAGCCGCCGTTTTTCGTTCAAACCGTTTTCGGTCTTTTGGGCGGCATAGGCGCGCATCCTGAAGATTTGATGCATATGCGGCGTACGGCGGATCGGCTGTTGGGTTCGAACTATCACTGGTCGGTTCTCGGCGCCGGTCGTAATCAGATGCCGCTGGCCAGTATTGGCGCGTCGATGGGGTCGAATGTTCGTGTTGGGCTTGAAGATTCCTTGTGGATCGCGCCGGGTTCTTTTGCCAAATCGAATGCCGATCAGGTGCGCAAGATACGTCAGGTTCTTGAAGGGCTATCGCTCGAAGTCGCGACGCCTGACGAGGCGCGCGATATGTTGCAGCTTAAGGGCGGCGATCAGGTTGCATTCTAATTTGGGGATTCATTATGACTGAAATAACACCGGGTCTTCGTGTTCTGGTTACTGCTGGCGCTGCGGGCATCGGCTTTGCAATTGCCAATGCTTTTGCCAAGGCTGGTGCGCGTTTGCATGTCTGCGATGTCGTGCCGGATGTTCTGGCTAACTGCGCCAAGCAACGGCCCGATTGGGGAACGACATTGTGCGATGTTTCCGACTATGCGCAGGTCGAAACTTTGTTCAAGGATGTGCAGAAAAAATTGGGCGGGCTTGATGTGCTGGTGAACAATGCTGGCATCGCCGGGCCCACGGGCGGGGTTGAGGCGATAACGCCCGATGATTGGCACCGCACGATTGACGTTAATCTGAACAGCCAGTTTTACTGCACGCGGCTGGCTGTACCGATGTTGCGGCAATCGAAAGATGCATCGATTATATGTATTTCATCTGTCGCGGGGCGGCTTGGCTATGCGCAACGCACGCCTTATTCGACGACCAAATGGGCGATCATCGGCTTTATGAAAAGTCTGGCGCAGGAATTGGGCCCCGAAGGCATTCGCGTGAACGCCATTTTGCCCGGCATCGTCGAAGGGCCGCGCATCGAAAAAGTTATCAGCGCGCGCGCCGAGGCTTTGGGCAAAAGCTATGACGATATGAAACAGGAATATTTGAATAAAATATCCCTGCGCAGAATGGTCAGCGCCGACGATGTCGCCAATATGGCGCTTTATCTTTGCTCTCCATTGGGGCGGAATGTGTCGGGGCAGCCGATCAGCGTATGCGGTAATGTCGAAACCTTGTGACGCCGTGCGGGACGATCCTGCCGCTTTCCTGAAGAATATTTTTCATGCGGGCTTGGCGGCGGCTGATCCTTTGAAAACGGTTCCTTTGCATTTGCCAGCCAAACCTGTGGGGCGCGTTTTTGTTGTGGGGGCTGGCAAGGCGGCGGGTTCTATGGCTTTGGCGGTCGAGAATGCTTGGCCCGATGTGGCGTTGAGCGGAATTGTCGTGACACAATATGGATATGGAAAACCGACGCAGAAGATCGAGGTAATCGAAGCCTCGCACCCCATTCCCGATGATTCAGGCGAACGGGCTTGTCGTCGTATTTTTCAAATGCTCGAGGGACTGACTGCTGATGATCTCGTGCTGTGCCTTTTGTCCGGCGGCGGTTCGGCGTTGTTATCGCTGCCCGCGCCTTGTCTTAGCAGTGTCGAGAAACGGGCGATCAATCGAGCCTTGATACATTCGGGCGCGCCGATTCATAAAATAAATTGCGTGAGGAAGCATCTGTCGGCGATTAAGGGTGGGCAATTGGCGCGTGCTGCTTTTCCCGCTTCTGTTCTCAGCCTGATTATATCGGATGTGCCGGGGGATGATCCTTATGTGGTCGCCTCGGGCCCCACTTTGCCTGACCCGACGACGCAGGCGCAGGCTTTGGATGTTATCGACAGTTATCATATAGATGTTTCGCCTGCCGTGCGGGCGTGGCTTGCCGATCCTGCGCATGAGACGCCCAAGCTTGATGATCCTCGGCTCAAAAATGTTCAGGCGAAAGTTATTTCGTGCAATGCCGACATGCTGGCGGCTGCTGCGGCTTTTGCGCGGCAACAGGGGATAGAGCCGATTATGCTCGGCGACGATGTTGAGGGCGAGGCGCGGGAAGTTGGGCGCGAGCACGGGCTTATGGCTTTGCGTTGTTTTGATCGTGCTCCCTGTGTTTTGATATCGGGCGGCGAAACGACGGTGACGGTGCGCGGCAAGGGCAAAGGTGGCCGCAATAGCGAATATTTGTTGGGTGCTGTTTTGGCGACGGGTGGTGCCGAGCGTGTGTGGGGATTGGCCTGTGGAACGGATGGAATTGACGGGAACGGTGGCAATGCAGGGGCCAGTTTCTCGCCGACGACTTTGGTTCAAGCGGCAAAGCAACGGATTGATCCGCAATTATGTCTTGCGAATAACGATACTTATTCTTTCTTTCAAGCCACGGGAGAGTTGGTCGTGACCGGGCCCACTTACACGAACGTCAATGATTTTAGGGCGCTTTTGGTTTTGTGAGCCCACGGCTGACTTTGCTTAGAAGGTTGCGGCATTGTGCGGGGCTTTTAAGAAAAAAATCGGCCTCTTTGATAACGCTGGCATCTTTTCCGACGGCAACGAAAACACCGTTATGCGCTTTTGCAACGTGTGCGGCGGGCAGATCGCCGGGGCTGTCGCCGAAATATATCGGAAAGCGCGGTTGATTGGGGGCGTCGCTTTGTGCGACATGTTTGATGATGTCTTCCAGCGCTTTGCCTTTGTTGGCCCCCACAGGCCCCATATCGAAAATATGTCCGCCGTCGGTGAGGGTGATTTTTTGCCCGGTTTTCTGACTGAATGTGTCCAGTAGTGTGGTCAGTTCCGTTTGCAAGGTTGCCTTGATGAATGCGCGGTCGTTCGCGGGTACCTGCGCATAATGCAACGAGCGCATAAACATTTTTTTGCGCAGAAACATCTCTTCCTTGGGTCGCGTTAATACCAGACGGTCAAGATCGCCGTCGATAAGTTTCCAGTCGGGCAGGGGGCTCAAATAACTTGGCGCGGCGTTGGGATTGAAACGCGCCATATTGTGATATTCAGCCGATACGCGGAATTTCGTTTTCGGAAACACTTTATCGACAAAAGTTAGATCGCGGCCTGTGATGATGAAAAAGGCATTGAGCGTTTTTTTGTCGAGTTTGTTGCAGGAAGTTTCAAGACCGCGCGGGCTTACAACTGTATTGGGATCGATTTGTGGATTAAGCACTGTTGAATCGAGATCGATCGCCCATATCAGGTGTTCGATCCCTTTTTTGTCGATCCAGTCAAGAATCTTATCCATTACAAATCCATACATAACGGGTTGCGCAATGATTTTGCCGAGGGCCTTTTTGCCGCTGCGCCAATTCTGTTGTTAAACCGCGCCTCTGGCAAGCCCGGCACTTTTCTTTCAACGGCAAAGGTTCTGCCTGAGAGAGGATATTTGTGTAATTCTTCTTTCGATAAATCATGCGCGGCGGTTGTGATGAAAAGTGTTTTCAGATCCTTTCCGCCGAAAGCGATGCTTGTCACTTTGGGCGCCGGGACGACAATAACTTCGTCCAGTTTGCCATCGGATGTGTAAACATTGATGCAGCCTCCGGTGAAGATCGCGGAATAGACGCGGCCTTGGCTGTCAACGGTTAACCCGTCTGGGCGGCCTTGTTCCGGCGGTATAGTAGCAAAGACTCGAGGGCCTTTGGAAGGCGTGGCCGTCTTCACGTTATAATCGAAGCAGGCGATTTTTCCGGTTTGTGTGTCTGTGTAGTACATAGTCTTGTCGTCGGGGCTCCATCCCATACCGTTCGATGTGCGGATCTGGTTCATAATTTCCCAAAGCTGTCCTTTGGGATTGAGGCGATAAAGGGAACCGATGCGCTGACGGCTAATTGGAATTCTCGTTCCGGTCCAAATCCGGCCCTGACGGTCGCATTTGCCGTCGTTGAAATGAGACTCGAGAGGTTGCGTTTGTGGACGCGCCAGAAGTTCTTTTTGGGTCGCGCCGAATTGCAGCCGGTAAATGCCGTCTTTCAGGCCAGCGATAACATCATCATTCTGATCCAGAACGGCGAAGCCGACTGTCATGCCCGTTTCAATCGTGTCATGCTTGCCTGTTTGCGGGTTGAGCCGATGTATGGTGCCCACAAGCAAATCAACGATAAAAAGATTTTGCTCCTTCGCATCCCACCACGGCCCTTCGCCGAGATCTGTGCGCGGCAGTTGATCGACAACTTGCATCATTTTGGCCTGAGTGCGGCGATATGTGCGGGAACGGGGAAGGCGTCGCGTAAGGGCGTGCTAAAATCAATAGCGGGAGCGGGGCCTTCATTCATCAATTGACGGCTAGCCCATGTATCGTAGGATTCAAGGAGCACAGTTCCATCCGTTCCGCCGCCTTCATAGAGGGGACGCTGGTTGATGCCCATATTGTATCCGTTTTCTGTTCGTACATTCCAACGATAGTCATGGCCTTCCGGAGTCTTTGCAGCAAAGCGTTTATCTTTAAAAACGAGTACTTGACCGTCAAATTGAGATAACAAACTTGCAGAGATAAGACGCAAAGCCAATCCGGCGACATCGCATCCGCTGGGTGTGGCATAAAGAGGCTCGTTCGGTTTCAAATCTCTACTGAGCGCATTTTGCACAGGCGGGGGAACCCAACCGCTGACTATAACATTTGTATTTTTCTGTTCTTTCAGCTCTGCCTTTATAAGGAGTGATATGCCTTCGAGATCCCTTTTGCTTAGGGCATAGGCTGCCGTTTTTGTGTCCGGTCGTCCAACAATTGGAGAACTGGTGGCGACGATTCTGCCTGCGTCCGACTTGGCCAGATAGGGGTGCAGAACCTGAAAAATTTCGAGATGACTTACCGCGTTAAGCTGGTGCAGCGCTCTGATTTCCTGTGCACAGATGGGGTCCAAAAGATCCTTTGCGCCGCCAAGCCTTACGACTCCGGCATTCATGACATAAGCATCGACCTTGCCGAAACGATTGCAGACTTCGGTGAGTGCTTCTTTGAAAGAGCGGTTCATCGGTTTGGATAAATCGCGCGTGATGCCGACGAATTTATCCGAACCGAATTCTTTTTTTAGCTTGCGCAATTTCTTGTTCTGGATATCGATCGCGACGACAGTCGCCCCATGCAAAATGGCGCCCCGCACTACCGCCTCGCCAATGCCGTCTGCGCCGCCCGTGATAACGACAACGCGATCTTTCAAGTCGATGGAAGGAGCGATTGAGGTCAGGCCGATCTTGCGGCTCAACTGATGATAATTAATGGACGCTGTCATAAATTTCTCCGTCAAATTAATAGGCATATATCTACACTAATTAGGCAGTAAAAATCCTCAAAAATTACCGTCCTTACGCAAATTTTAGAAATAAAACATTGGTTATTTGGGCAATAAATTAGCCATTTTGCCCGAAATCACGAAAATCGAGAAAAAGAGCTAAGGATTTTCGCCCGCCGGAATTCGTTCCTTATATCGCGCGTTGAAACTTTCGAGCGCGAGAGTGCGTTGCTCTGGCGGCGAGGCTTTGTAATGTCCGCGCATTAGATATGCGCTGTAGCGAACGTGGGGAATGCCCATGCGGTCGTTGACGAGTTCGGCGACCTCGGCGATTTCAGTCATAGAGCCGCCTACGCCGCGCCGGAAAAGCGCACCTTCTTCGATTCCGTTAGTTCCTTTTGGAACATTTTGAATCATCTAGAAACCGTAAAACGTTTCCGTTCAGCGATGATGAATCAAAAAAATGCCCGAGGCAATAGCAATAATCAAAGAATCAGCTAATCAGGCGCTTGGCGTTATCAACCTCATGAAGTTTTCCGCCCCGCATAGGGGTGGGCACGCCCGTAGTCCTTGGCAGGCTAAGCGGCAGGCCAAGCACTGAACGCACCGCTAACCAGGCAAAGGCTTCGGCTTCTAATCCGTCGCCGCTCCAGCCCAATTCATCGACCGAACGGACTTGAAGGCCGGTAAGATCGCCGATCCAGCGCATGAGCGTGACATTATGCCGGCCGCCGCCTGCGACATAGACAGCAGAGGGTATGCGGGGCAAAAGGGGCAGGGCTGTAGCCACGGCGCGTGCGGTTATCATTGTGAGAGTCGCTGTGCCGTCGGCGGCGTTCAAATGCTCCGGCACATATTTGCGGAAATCGTCGCGGTCGAGGGATTTGGGGGGCGCGCGCCTGAAAAACTCAATCGCCAAAGCGCGATCTGCCGCGGCTGAATCGACATTGCCTGCAGCCGCGAGCAGCCCGCTTTCGTCATAGGGCTGTCCTGTGTGGCGCAGAACCCAATCATCGATCAAGGCATTACCGGGGCCGACATCGAAGGCGAGAATGTCGCCATCACTCTCTCCGTCCTCGCCGATCCACGTCACGTTCGACACGCCGCCGATATTCAAAATCAGCGCAGGCTTGGGCAAAGACGCTGTGAGAGCGCGGTGATAAAGCGGCACCAGCGGCGCGCCGTTGCCGCCTGCCAGAACGTCGGCGCTGCGGAAATCATTGACGACGGGAACGCCGGTCATGCGCGCCAGCAACGCGCCGTCGCCGATTTGTATCGTCAGCCGTTCTTCCGGCTTGTGGAACAAGGTTTGTCCGTGAAAGCCGATAAAGTCGGGGGTCACGCCTGTTTGCTGCATAAGTTCCAGCGCGATTTCGGCGTGCAGTTCCGTCAATTCATGCTCGAACGCCGCAACGGCAGGGTCGGCAACGCCGCGCCTGTTGCCCAAATGAAGGCGCAATTTCTCGCGGAAAGAGGCTTCGTAATGGCGCCCGACAAAACCCATCACTTTCACATCATTATGCCCGTCGGTTTCGATCAACGCGGCATCAATGCCGTCGATCGAAGTTCCGCTCATTAGTCCAAGGGATCGATAAAGTTTTGGCTTCATGTTCACGATAGGGTTGGGGTATAATAATAGTAGCCGTCATTCCGGCGAAAGCCGGAATCCAGAGG
>JBAVWC010000122.1:0-2881 GCA_049697595.1 Alphaproteobacteria bacterium | reverse complement strand
ACTGCGCCGAGCAATACGGCGTCGGCGGATTTGGCTTCTTGTTCGGTATCAGGCGGGAAGGGCGTGCCGTCGGCGTCGATCGCCGCGCCGCCGATGCGTTTTTCGACGAGGGTGACGGGGAGTTCGTTTTTGAAACAGGCGAGGATGCGTTTGGCCTGCTCCATGATTTCGGGGCCGATGCCGTCACCGGCGACGAGGAGAATTTTTGACATTGTTTATCCTTTGGTATGAAGCCAGGGCTGGCGAGTGAAATGCGCGAATTCGAAATTTTGGATTTCTTTGCGCATTTGCAAAACGGGTTCGATTGCGTCTAATCCTTCGAGTAGCGTTTTTTTGTGGTCGGGTTCGATGTCGAAGGAGAAGCTGCGGTTGCCGCGCGAGACGGTTTGCGTTTCGAGGTCGATTGTCAGCGGGTCGCTGGCTTGCGCGAGTTCGGCGATTGTTTCTTTGTCGAGCTTGATCGGCAGGAGGCCGTTTTTGAAACTGTTGTTATAGAAAATATCGGCAAAGCTTGGCGCGATAATCGCGCGGATACCGAAATCGCACAAAGACCACGGGGCATGTTCGCGGCTGGAGCCGCAGCCGAAATTTTCTCCGGCAAGCAGGATCGTGGCTCCGGGATTTTTATTGAGGACGAAATCGGGCAAAGGCTTGCCTGCTTTGTCGTAGCGCATTTCGGCGAACAGCCAGCGGCCCAACCCCGAACGTTTGATCGTTTTCAGATATTGTTTGGGGATGATCATATCGGTGTCAATATTGGCGATTGGCAGGTTCGCCGTTGTTCCCGTGAGTTTGGTGAATTTTTTCATTAGATGTCTCCGCGCAGATAGGGGCGGACGTCGGTGATGTGGCCAGCGATTGCGGCTGCGGCGGCCATCATTGGGCTCATCAAATGCGTGCGGCCGTCGCGGCCCTGGCGGCCTTCGAAATTGCGGTTGGAGGTTGAGGCGCAGCGTTCGCCGGGTTCGAGGCGGTCGGCGTTCATTGCGAGGCACATCGAGCAGCCGGGTTCTCGCCATTCGAAACCGGCGGCGAGGAAGATTTTGTCGAGACCTTCTTTTTCTGCCGCTTCTTTAACGAGGCCGGAGCCGGGAACGACGAGGGCACGTTTCACTGAGGCAGCTATTTTTCGGCCTTTGAGGATTTGCGAGGCGGCGCGGAGATCTTCGATACGCGCATTTGTGCAGGAGCCGATGAAGATTTGATCGATAGGAATGCCAGAGACTGGCGCGCCTGCCGTGAGGCCCATATAAGTTAGGGCACGCTGGAGCGATGTGCGTTGAATTTCATCCGCGATGTCGTCGGGGTTGGGGATGTGGCCCGTGACCGCGCAGCCCATTTCGGGATTGGTGCCCCAAGTGACGCAGGGCATGATCGCGCTGGCGTCGATGTGGAGTGTTTTGTCGAAAACGGCGTCATCGTCGGAGATGAGCGTGCGCCAGAAGGCGGCGGCTTCGTCCCACATTTTTCCTTGCGGCGCGAGGGGGCGGTTTTGCAGATAGGCGAAAGTTGTTTCGTCGGGTGCGACGAGGCCGGAACGGGCTCCGGCTTCGATTGACATGTTGCAGAGTGTCATGCGGCCTTCCATCGAGAGCGCGCGGATCACGGGGCCGGCATATTCGATCACGTGGCCGGTGCCTCCTGCAATGCCCATTACCGAGATGATGTGGAGGGCGAGGTCTTTGGCACCGACGCCGGGGGCCAGCGTGCCGTCCACCCAGACGCGCATGTTTTTCGATTTGCGGAGTGTCAGGCTTTGCGTGGCGAAGACTTGTTCGATTTCGCTGGTGCCGATGCCAAACGCGAGCGCGCCGAATGCGCCGTGGGTCGAGGTGTGGCTGTCGCCGCAGACTATTGTGAGGCCGGGGAGGGTGAAGCCTTGTTCGGGGCCGATGATGTGGACGATGCCCTGATTTTTATCGTTGGGGCCGAAATAGCGGAGATTGTATTTTTTGCAATTCGCTTCCAGCGTTTCGATCTGGATGCGGGATTCTTCGTCGTCGATACGTTCGGCGCGGGAGGTTGTGGGGACATTGTGGTCTGCGGTCGCGAGGATGCTGTCCCTGCCCCACAGATTGCGGTGGGCGAGGTCGAGGCCTTCGAATGCCTGCGGGCTGGTGACTTCGTGGACGAGCTGGCGGTCGATATAGACGAGCGAGGAGCCGTCATCGAACGAACGGATGACATGCTGTTGCCAGATTTTGTCGTAGAGAGTTTGGGGCATTGGATTCTCCGTTGGCCTTAGCTGGCTTTTTTGGCAAGAGTGGCTTTGGCTTTTTGCGCGAGGATTTTGTTGATCGCGCCAACATAGGCTCGCGCCGAGGCCATAAGGGCGTCGGTGTCACGCGCGTGGCCTGTGTAGGGTGTGCCGTTATCGGTAAGGATGATGATTGCTTCGGCTTGCGTGTCGCCGCCTTCGCAGAGGCTGTGGGATTCGAAGCTGGTGATCGGGGCGTCGCATTTCGTGGCTTGAGAGATCGCGCGGAAAATGGCGTCGAGAGGTTTGTCTCCGGTCGCCGTGATCTGGCACGGTTTGCCGCCGATATGGAGCGTGATGTCGGCGACGTAGGTTTCGGGGCCGGTTTGTTTCGCGCTGAAGGCATGCAGGGTTGCGATATGGGGCGCGGGGATTTGGTTTTGTTCGTTGATGAGCGTCAGCAAATCTTCTTCGGTGACGTTCTTTTTGCGGTCGCAGAGGGCTTTGAAGGATTCGAAACAGAAGGCGAATGTTTCATCGGTCATGTCGAGCTGCCATTCGGCGATTTTGTTTTTCAGCGCGGCGCGGCCCGAATGTTTGCCCAGCACCAGTTGCGATTTCATGAGGCCGACGGACTCTGGCATCATGATTTCATAGGTGTTGCGGTTTTTCAGCATGCCGTCC
>JBAVWC010000121.1:0-2589 GCA_049697595.1 Alphaproteobacteria bacterium | reverse complement strand
CCATTGTCAAGCACAATCTCTGCCTCACTTATGAAATACCCAGCACTCCGGGAGGCTGTGTTGAACTCTTCCGGGCTTAGGCCGCAGCCTTTTTCTCGGCGAGAGCACCGATGATAGGCAGTTTGAAGAGCTTGCCGTTCACTGCCTCGATTCCGCAAATGATCCACAAAAGTATCCAGGCTAGCCAGACGATCCATGTGAGGGCTACAAAAAGGAATCCCGCAAAGATCAGGCTGAACGGCAATATCACGCTCAACGCGAAGCTGACGACGATGGCCACCATAGTGAGGAAGATGGACTGCCACGCGTGGAAGCGGACAAAGGGACTCTTGCAGTAAGGCGGGAGAACCAGGAACACAATCGCCGGTACGAACGTAATGTAGGCGATTGCGCCGACTGCATTGTCATGGATGCCAGGCTGATTCGGTTGGGGCATGGGGTTCCTTTCTTATGGAACTCGGGAATTGGCCTTCGCCGGGGGATATACCCAGCAGACCTGCTATTCAGAGGCTTGTCAAGCATAAAGAGAACACAGCAGCGCGCTCGACGGACTCAGAACGGCGATTGGGAATGCCGCCCATTGTGGGATGTACTGCATCCAATACAATGGAGTGAGGAGCATATTGGATGGCACACATGGTATTTTGCGTTCGCAACAAGAAGGAGATGGAGGGTTTAGATGAGCCTCCATTTGACTCGGAATTTGGCCAGAAGATCTACAAGAACGTCTCGAAGGTCGCGTGGGACGAGTGGGTCGGCCGGCAAAAGATGCTGCTGAACGAATACCGCTTGCAGCCTTGGACTCCGCAGGCGCAGCAGTTCCTCGTCGAACAGATGGAACTGTTTTTCTTCAGCGAGGGCGCGGCTCTGCCCCAGGAATACGTTCCGCCAACGCACTGAAAGACAGGGGTCAGGGTTCAGCTTGGGCCCGGGCCGATATCGTTTGTGAATGATTCTCTTTTCGAGTACAAGCGCGCAAGGGCTGCCTCGTGTAAACTAGTTGAGACCCCAAAGCCGGCTCCCCATGAGCCGGCTCGATTGTGTCGGGACGTGGCTCAGCCTGGTAGAGCACTCGCTTGGGGTGCGAGGGGTCGGCAGTTCAAATCTGCCCGTCCCGACCATTATTAGAATCATAGATTTACGAGGATTGCCTTCCATGCGGAGAATGGTCGCGCAAGGTGTCTTTCCTGCTAGGATTTTCGCTTCCTTCTTTCGGTGCGGTTTAGCGCGACCAGAGCGCAGATGGAGCGCGGCCCGTCAGAAAATCAAAGACCAATCACACGATTCCAGTCTGCAATGTAAAGATAGATTCGATTGAACTCAGTCGGCAGAAGCATTCGATTGTGTGCGATGAAGTTGCGGACCTTTTCGAGCTCATCCATCCGCTGTTTGAGCCAATGTTGAGACGGAATAATGGACTCAAAATGCTCCCACTTTTCGAGAATTATTGAAGAGAGATTACCGAAGTCAACGAATCCAAGAATGTCAGATTTCTCTCCTTCAAGCCACGAATCTTCGAGGGCCGTTTTCTGCCGAGAGGCCGCAGTTTCTTTGACCTTTTTGGGGAGCTTGTCTGCCCAATCCACTCCCTCCTTCTCTTCTAAGGTCTCTCGGATGAGCGTGCGGACTTCGTTCTCGAAGCAATGAAGAACCGCGTATAGTCTCCCCATCTCGATTGCGTTGTTGCGCGACGCTACACTAAAAGGCGTGAGAGCCTCCGAGAGTAGACGCTCTTCTGCTTGTCCCATATCCGCACCAATTTGGATACCTGCTTTCTGAAATCTCGAAGCATCGGCTTCGAGCATCAGGCCACGGAACAGAAACTCGCGCAATTGGTTTAGGTCGTCACGCAAGGAGGTGCTCCTTCAGCGCTTTGAAGATTGCATTAAAGACTTCAATGTCCTTCGTTGCGGGTAGGTGGATTTGGATGTTGTAGTGAAGGGAAGAACGTTGCTGAAGAGGCGAAGTCGATTCAACGGCATCCTTTTGGGCAACGGCGGAAGTTGGATCCTCGGTTGTTTTTTCCTTCTTTTGCTCCTTAGCGGCGGACAGGTCCGCTAGCCCCAATAGCGAATAGAACGTGCTAGCCATCAACTTCGCAGTGCTAGGTGTCGCGTTATGGACGCTCTTGAACTTCCCTTCAATTAGCTCGCGATCCGCATTAGTGGGGTGGGCTTTGATTGTGAATAGATCCCCGTACGCTGCGCGGAGGGCCTCTCCCATCACCTTCTTGGATTGCGCTGAGTTTCGGTATTCGTGATACCTCGGAGTCGGAATTCCATCGGATGAAAGAAACCCAATGGCCTTCAAGAGAGGTATAACCGCCCGAAAGTTGGTTGAGCTAAACCCCAGATCTTTTAAGTGTTGCGTCGTAAATTTTTCCGGAGCCTGACCAGCCGATATGCGCTGAAAGACTTCAGGGAGCTGCCCATAAATCTGAACATAGGCATTAGCTAAGGCCATTTGGAAGCCTTCCTTTCGATCCACGGAGAAGTTGCTACCCATTTTAGTACAAAGAAGGGGGAAGCCTGAGAATCCAGTACCGTGAAAATTCATTCCGTGGATATTCGGCTCAGCACACGCTCATAC
>JBAVWC010000120.1:0-5403 GCA_049697595.1 Alphaproteobacteria bacterium | reverse complement strand
ATCAGCCATAAAATATCTCCAAAACTTCAAATAATTCCGTGCGTTGATAATACGCCTGATCGATGAAACTATTTAGCAAAAAAAGCATGCCGGTCCGTTAACTAACCGGCTAAAATCACGGTATTTTGTGGTTTTCTAGGCTTTAAGGCTCTTACTCACGATCTCTGTCACGTTGGGCGAGAGCTTTTTGTGCGCGGACAGACGTTTCAGTTCGGCGAGCATCAGTTTCTGCCGCTTGGGGTCGTAATCGCGCCAGCGGGCAAAGGCTTTGGCCAGAGCCGACGAGCTGTGCGGGTTGAGCGGGTCGATCTTCAAAATCATCTCGGCGATAAAGCGATAGCCTGAACCGTCCTTGGCGTGGAAGCCCAAACCGTTGCCCGCAAACACGCCTATCAATGCCGAAATGCGGTTGGGGTTTTTGAACGTAAAGGCGGGGTGACGCAGCAGCTTGTTCACGGTTTTCAGAACATCGTTGCGTTTGGCTCCGGCTTGCACCGCCAGCCATTTGTCCATAATGGTCGGCGATTTTCTCCATTTCTTTTCGAACGCGGCAAAGGCTTTGTCGCGCAAGGGAGATGTGGATTCCGCCAGAATGCCGACCGCCGAGATTTGGTCGGTCATGTTTTTGGAAGTCGTCGCCTGACGGAAAGCTTGCTGCAAAACGGGCGCGTCGTTCGTCGTCGCGAGATATGACAGGCACAGGTTTTTCAGCCCGCGCAGTCCCATGCTCACGCCGTCGGCAGCGGTGTCTTTCACAAGTTTCGCCAGCCGCGCGTGTTCGGCGGCGAAATCATCACGCAGCGTTTGTCCGATGCGTTTGACCAATGCTTTGCGCGCGGCATACAGCTCATCAATGTCGATCAACTTGCCCTGCGCTTGCAGCGCGAGGCCGAGTTCGCCCTCGCCGGGAAGAGACAAAACCATTGCTTTAAAAGCGGGATCGAGTTTCTTGTCGCGCAACACATTGCCCAGCGCGGCGATAAACGCCTTTTCAATTTCCGCAGAAGGCGGCGCGAGCAGATATTGCGTGGCGAGTTTGAAGCCCGCTTCCCATTGGCTGAACGGGTCGCTGTCATGCGCCAGCAAAAATAACAGATCGGCATCTGTATAGGCATAATTCAGGCGCACTGGTGCCGAGAAATCGCGCAACAGCGACAGAACCGGTTTTTCCTTGATGTTCTCAAAGGTGAAAACTTCGCGCGATTTCTTGAGCGATAAAACCCGCGTGCCGATAAGATCTTTGCCTTTATGGTCGAGCAAGCCGACGGCAAAAGGAATATGCAAAGGATATTTTTTAGGCTGGCCCGGCGTGGGTTTGCAGGATTGTTTGACCGTCAGCGTCAATGTTTTCGCTTCGGCATCATAACGGCTGGTGACGTCGAGAACCGGTGTTCCCGCTTGCCGATACCACAGCATGAATTGGGTCAGGTCTATTTTATTGGCGTCGCTCATCGCCTGAACGAAATCGTCGCAGGTGACGGCTTGTCCGTCGTGGCGTTTGACGTAGAGGGCCATACCTTTGTCGAAACCCGCGCGGCCGACCAAAGTTTGAATCATGCGTACGACTTCCGCGCCTTTGTCATACACAGTCGCGGTATAGAAATTGTCGATTGCCTGATAATGATCGGGGCGAACGGGGTGGGACATCGCGCCCGCGTCTTCGGCAAACTGGCGGCGGCGCAGATCGCGCACATTGTCCAGTCGTTCGACCGGAATGGAATTTACATCGCCGCAGAATTCCTGCTCGCGGAAAACGGTCAAGCCTTCTTTGAGGCTCAACTGAAACCAGTCGCGGCAGGTGATGCGGTCGCCCGTCCAGTTGTGGAAATATTCATGCGCCACGACGCGCTCGATAAACGAAATCGTCGCATCTGTCGCGGTTTCGGTGAGGCCGAGGACGCAAGAGTCGTTGAATATGTTCAACCCCTTGTTTTCCATCGCGCCCATATTGAAGAACGGCGTAGCGACGAGCATGAAACGGTCGAGGTCATATTCCAGCCCAAACCGTTCTTCATCCCACTTCATCGATTTTTTCAACGCGGCAAGGGCGAAGCCGGTTTCCTTAACCTTGCCCGGTTCGACGTAAATTTCGATCAGGACATTGCGGCCCGATTTTGTTTTGAAATGATCGGTGCGTTTGTCAAGTTTGCCCGCGACCATAGCGAACAAATAACAGGGCTTCAGAAACGGGTCTTCCCAAATGGCGAAATGCCTCGCTGCTCCTTCATTGCCGACGGCAACCAGATTGCCATTGGAAAGCAGCACGGGATATTTCTTTTTGTCGGCGTGAATCGTCACCTGAAATTTAGCCATAACGTCGGATCGGTCGGGGTAATAAGTGATGCGGCGAAAACCTTGCGCTTCGCATTGCGTCGAAAGCATCGAACCCGACGCATAAAGCCCCGATAGGGTCGTGTTGTTATAAGGATCGTTCGTGGTGACGATTTCGACGGTCGCTTTGTCGGGCATCACGGGAATGGTCAAATCGTGCGGCGTCAGTTTGTATTCTTTTTTATTTAAAGCGCGTCCGTTGACAGTCAGGCTGACCAGCTTCTGCGCCTCGCCGTTCAGAAACAATGGCGCGTTGCCTTTTGCCTTACCATTACGCACGACCTGCATGCGCGAGGTGACCGTGGCATGATGCGGCTGAATATCGATATCGAGATCGACCTTCTTAACCAGAAAATCGGGAACGGCGTAATCGGCGAGGAGCGTTTCTGTGGGCATGATTTTTGTCGGTTGGAGAGAGGGGCGCTACTTCCGCGCAAGCCGCCGGATAATATGAGCCCAGCGGTTAACAAAAAGCAAAAATTTTAAACGATCCCGGACATGCGCCGGAATGCCTAATGGGCCGAGTCAGTCTTTGCTACCGAAAAACTCTCGCCGCAGCCGCATCTGGCGGTTTCGTTGGGGTTGATGAAGTCGAAGCCGGAATGCATCGCGTCTTGTCGGTAATCCATTGTCGAGCCGATGATATAAAGCGCGGCTTTGGGGTCGATGACGACCGTCAAACCGTGTTCGCTGACCTGATCGGCGAATTTCGGCGCGTCGGAGAGTTTGGTCAGGAACTGCAAATCATAGCTCATTCCCGAACAGCCTTTGGTCGTGACGGATACCAGAACGGCTTCGGGCTTCGGGTCTTGCGACGCGATTTTTTCGTGCAAACGGGCTGCGGCGGCTTCGGTGATTGTCAGGATGCTCATGTTCGTTCTCCTTCTTGTTGAGTTCGACCGCTAAAACATATTCAGTTGCATGCGCGCTTCGTCCGTCATGCGCGACTTTTCCCACGGCGGTTCCCAGACCAGATTGACCGTTACCTCGCCCACGCCTTCGGCAGCACTCACCGCTTGTTGCACCATTCCGGGCATTTGTCCGGCGACGGGGCAGTTGGGGGTGGTCAATGTCATGTCGACCACGACATCGAATTCGTTATTCTCATTCGGATTGACGTCGATTTTGTAAATCAGGCCGAGATCATAGATGTTCACCGGAATTTCCGGATCATAAACGGTTTTCAAACGCTCGAGGATGCGCTCGCCGATGTCGGAAATTTCCGCCGCGATTTTGTCCGCTGTTTTAAGTTCGGGTTCGGTCATTCGGTGGACACTTTCTGTTCGTTCTTCAGGGCTGCCTGCAAAGTATGCCACGCGAGCGTTGCGCATTTGACGCGAATGGGATAGTCGCGCACGCCAGCCAATGCCTTGATGCGATCAACGGCGTCTTCGTCCAATCCAGAGGCATCGGCAGGTTTGCCGGTGCATGAATTATGCAGATAGTCGAACAGACGCGCCGCATCCGCCGCCGTCTTGCCTTTCAGCATTTCGGTCATCATCGAGGCCGAGGCCACGGAAATCGCGCAACCGCTGCCCTGAAAGGCGACATCCTGAATAACGCCTTTATCATCGACCGTGACATACAGATTAAGCCTGTCGCCGCATAGCGGGTTATGTCCTAATGCCTCGCGGTTCGCGGTTGTTGGAACGCGGAAATTGCGCGGGCGCTTGCCGTGGTCGAGGATTAAATCTTGGTACAGGTCGCGGAGATCGTCGCTCATGCAAATATCTCCCGTACTTTTTCAAGCGCTGCGACCAGCGCGTCGATATCCTCGCGCGTGGTGTAAAGGCCGAACGAGGCGCGCGCTGTCGCGCCCAATCCCAGATGTTCCATTAAAGGCTGCGCGCAATGATGTCCGGCGCGAATGGCGACTCCGTGACGGTCGAGGATCGTGCCGATGTCGTGAGGATGCGCGCTTTCCATAACAAAGGAAACGATGCCGGATTTTTTCACCGAAGTGCCGATGATGCGCAGGCCTTTGATGCGCGAAAGCCTCTCGGTCGCATAGGCAAGAATTTCATCTTCATGCCGCGCGATGCGCGACATGCCGATTGTCGAGACATATTCAATTGCGGCACCCAACCCGATGACTTCGGTAATAGGAGGCGTGCCTGCTTCAAAACGATGCGGCGGGTCTTTATAGGTGGTTTCGGCAAAAGTAACGCTCGTGATCATATCGCCGCCGCCCTGATAGGGGGGCATTTGCGCAAGGATTTCGCGTTTCCCATAAAGAACGCCGATGCCAGTGGGGCCATAGAGTTTGTGGCCGGAGAACACATAAAAATCGGTGTCCAGCGCGCGCATATCAACCGGCATGTGGCTAACGGCCTGACAACCGTCGATTAATGTCAAAGCTCCGGCGGCATGCGCAAGCGCGACGATTTCGGCGGCTGGCAAAATGGTTCCCAACACATTCGAAACATGTGCGAAGGCAACCAGTTTTGTTTTGGGCGACAAGGCGGCTTTAACATCTTCGATCCGTATTTCGCCTTCGGGCGTTACCGGGATGATGCGCAGGACGATGCCCAATTGCTCGCGCAGCATTTGCCACGGAACGATATTGGCGTGATGTTCCAAAGCGGTGATGACGATTTCATCGCCCGGTTTCAGGAATTTGCGGCCCCAGGTTTGCGCGACAAGATTTATGGATTCCGTCGCGCCGTGAGTAAAGACTATTTCATCGTCATATTCGGCGTTGATGAAACGGCGCACCTTTTCGCGCACTGCTTCATAAATATCAGTCGCGCGCTGGCTGAGGTGGTGGACGCCGCGATGAATGTTGGAATAGTCATTTTCCATAAAGCGCGTCATCGCTTCGATAACCATACGCGGCTTCTGCGCGCTCGCGCCCGTGTCCAGATAGGCGAGCGGGTGATTGTGAATCTGTTGCGCCAAAGCGGGGAAATCTTTGCGGTATTGTTCGACCGCATAATTTTGCGGCGCGGCGCAGGCAAAAAGTTCGTCGGCAGGGGAGGCGCATGAAAAATCGGTTTTCATATAATGCCTCCACTAGCCGTCATTCCCGCGAAGGCGGGAATCCAGCTGCGCCGCGTCTGCGGCGTATATGAG
>JBAVWC010000119.1:0-1867 GCA_049697595.1 Alphaproteobacteria bacterium | reverse complement strand
CCTCGGCGTGATCCGCGAGGGCGTCATCGCGGCCAGCCTGACCAGCCTGATGATCCTGATGTTCCTCGGCAGCTGGCGCTCCACGGTGATCATCGCGACCTCGATCCCGCTCGCCATTTTATGCTCGGTGATCGCTCTGTCCGCGACCGGCCAGACCCTCAACATCATGACGCTGGGCGGCCTCGCTCTGGCGGTCGGCATCCTGGTCGATGACGCCACCGTGACGATCGAGAACATCAACTGGCATCTCGAACACGGCAAGGAGGTAAAAGCCGCGATCCTCGACGGCGCGCAGCAGATCGTCACCCCCGCTTTCGTGTCGCTGCTCTGCATCTGCATCGTCTTCGTGCCGATGTTCGCGCTGAACGGCGTGGCGGGCTACCTGTTTGCCCCCCTGGCCGAAGCCGTGGTCTACGCCATGATCGGCTCTTTCTTGCTGTCGCGCACCTTGGTGCCGACCATGGCGATGTATCTGCTGAAGCCGCATGGCGCGGCCGAGGCGGCGCACAAGGCGCTGCGTTCGCATAACCCCCTGGTCCGCTTCCAGCGTGGTTTCGAGACCCGGTTCGAACATTTCCGCGCCTTCTATCGCAACCTGCTGGCGATGGCGCTCGCCTATCCCAAACGCTTCGTTCTCTTCTTCCTGCTTGCGGTCATCGCCTCGTTCGGCCTCGCCCCGTTCCTTGGCGCGAATTTCTTCCCCACGGTGGATTCCGGCCAGATCGCTTTGCATGTGCGCGCGCCCGTCGGCACCCGGATTGAGGATTCCTCGATTTTGTTCGGTGAAGTCGAGGCGCTGATCCGCCAGGCCATCCCGGCCGATGAACTCAGCTCGATCGTCGATAATATCGGCCTGCCGATCAGCTCGATCAACATGGTCTATAACAATTCAGGCGTGATCGGTTACCAGGACGGCGACATCTTCGTCAGCCTGAAGGCTAACCACCACCCCACCGCGGACTATGTCAGCCGCTTGCGCAAAATTCTGCCCGCGGCTTTCCCCGGCACCACCTTCTCCTTCCTGCCGGCCGACATCATCAGCCAGATCCTCAATTTCGGCTCGCCGGCACCGATCGACGTGCAGGTCGTCGGCCTGAACCAGAAGGCCGATTTCGCCTACGCGATCGACCTGCTGCGGCAGATGCGTAGCATCCCCGGCATTGCCGATCCGCGGATCCAGCAATCGCCGGACAACCCGCAGCTCAACGTCAACGTCAACCGCTCGCGGATCGCCGAATTCGGTCTGACCGAGCTCAACGTCACCACCAGCCTCTCCACTTCGCTGGCCGGCAGCTCGCAGACCGCCCCGGCCTTCTGGCTCGACCCCGTCAACGGCGTTTCCTACCCGATCGCCGTGCAGACACCCGAATACCGCGTCGACACGCTCTCCGAGCTGGAGAACACCCCCATCACAAACGGCGCGCAGGGGAGCCACCTCCAGGTGCTGGGCGGCATCGCGAAGATTTCGCGCACGGTATCGAACGCCGTTGTGAGCCATTACAACGTCCAGCCGGTGATCGATATTTTCGCCACCACGCAAGACCGTGACCTCGGCGGCGTTGCCGGCGATATCCAGACGCTGCTGCAGAAAAACGCCCAAAATCTGCCGAAAGGCGCGCATGTGGTCATCCGCGGCCAGGTCGCGACCATGCACATCGCCTTCCGCGGCCTGTTCCTCGGCCTGCTCGGCGCCATCGTCATGATCTACCTGCTGATCGTGGTGAATTTCCAATCCTGGCTGGACCCGTTCGTGATCATCACGGCGCTTCCCGCCGCCCTTGCCGGCATTATCTGGATGCTGTTTGCGACCCACACCACGCTCTCGGTGCCGGCGCTGACCGGGGCCATTATGTGCATGGGGGTGGCG
>JBAVWC010000118.1:0-2789 GCA_049697595.1 Alphaproteobacteria bacterium | reverse complement strand
GACCCAAAGTGCGCGGCAACCCGCGCGCCTTGGCCCAACGCCCGTTGCCGTCCATAATAATGGCGACATGTAGGGGCTTTTGCTCCGTTTGTTTTTTATCGCTCTGTTCCATTATCTCTTAAACGTGTGAGATTTCTTTTTCCTTGGCGGCAAAAAGATCGTCGATTTTCTTGATATATTCGTCGGTCAGTTTTTGCACTTTTTCGGTTTGAGTCTTGGTTTCGTCTTCCGACAGTTTTTCTTTCTTCACTTCATCCATCGCGTCGCGGCGAACGTTGCGGGTCGCTACGCGCGCCTGTTCCGTGTATTTGCCTGCGATCTTGGCCAATTCCGCGCGCCGTTCGGAACTCAATTCCGGCAGGGGCACGCGGATCAATTGACCGTCGGGTTGCGGGTTGAGGCCGAGGCCTGAATCGCGGATCGCTTTTTCGACATTCTTCACAAGACCTTTGTCCCACACCTGAACCGTCAGCAAGCGCGGTTCCGGCACTCCTACGGTGCCGACTTGGGTCAAGGGCATCATGCTGCCATAGGCATCGACCTGAACGGGGTCGAGCAGGTTAGCCGAGGCGCGCCCGGTGCGCAGACCCGAAAATTCCTTACGCAGGGCTTCGACCGCCCCTTCCATACGATGTTTTGTTTGATCGAGATTCATCTTTTCTTCCTTATTCTACTATCGTGAATTTGCCTTTGCCTTGCATCACTTCGGCGAAAGCGCCGTGGGTGAAGATGGAGAAGACCAGAATCGGAATTTTACTTTGGCGCGCCAGCGAGATTGCCGAGGTGTCCATGACCTGCAAATCCTGCGATAGCACATCCAGATAGCTGAGCCTGTCATAGCGCGTTGCGTTTTTGTCTTTGGTCGGATCGGCGCTATAGACGCCGTCGACCTTGGTGGCTTTCAGCAAGGCGTCGCATTGCATTTCCGACGCGCGCAAAGCGGCGGCGCTGTCGGTTGTGAAAAACGGATTACCGGTTCCGGCGGCGAAAATCACCGCGCGGCCTTTTTCCATGTGGCGCATCGCGCGGCGGCGAATGTAGGGCTCGCACACCGTCGACATGGGAATGGCAGACAAAACGCGCGACGGCACACCGGCTTTTTCAAGCGCGTTCTGCATCGCCAGCGCGTTGATCACGGTTGCCAGCATACCCATATAATCGGCGGTCGAGCGGTCCATGCCTTGAGCCGCGCCGGAAACGCCGCGGAAAATATTCCCGCCGCCGATCACGACGCAAACCTCGACGCCCATATCGATCACCGCTTTGATTTCGCCCGCGACGCGATCGACGATTTCCGAATCCAGCCCGTAATCGCGGCTGCCCATCAAGGCTTCGCCCGATAATTTCAGCAGCACGCGCTTATAGCGCGCAGGAGAAGCGACGGTTTTTGACATGGGGTTCGTCTCCGCAAGATTGGACGGCATTTGTGATTTCCTTTTTTGCATAACTCGATACAGGCTCTATCTACACCTTAATCAGCCGCAGGAAAAGTCCTTCCCCAAAAAAGAGCCCCGGATGGAGGGTTCCAGCCGGGGCGGTATATGAAGAAGCGATCAGATATTACAGTCGCCGTCCAGAAAGCCATACTTGATGCCCTCTTTGCTGGTTTGGTCTAGCCCTCGATAAGAAATTTTCACCGGGATGCCTGAGTGGCCGAATTGGCAAGACGCCACTTCATACTTACCGGCCATCCATTGGTCGGCCAAGTCGATCCTTGCGTCTCTTACCCGAAACGCAAAATAGCCGCCAACGCCCACCAATGCCGCGCTGCACAAAATAAACAGGCGTTTTTTCGCCGTCATTTTTTGCAGGCGCGGCAGTTTCATCTTAGCTGGCCATCTTGGCGACTTCGGCGGCGAAATCGTCTTGGGCTTTTTCGATGCCTTCGCCGAGCTGATAACGGGCAAAGCCGGTCAATTTGATCGGCGATCCCAGAGTCTTGGCCGCTTTTTCGATCACTTGCGCGATGCGGTTTTCGCCGTCAACGACATAGATCTGTTCGAGCAGCACGACTTCTTCGTAATATTTGCGCAGACGGCCTTCGACCATTTTGGCGATGATGTCTTCTGGCTTGCCGCTGGCGCGTGCCTGATCGGCAAGAACATTACGTTCGCGGTCCAGCGCCTTGGCATCGACATCTTTGATGCTGAGGAATTCGGGGCGCGCTGCCGCGACATGCATCGCGATTTGCTTGCCGAGTTCCTGAAGCTTGGCGGCATCCGCCGAAGATTCCAAAGCGACCAGAACGCCGATCTTACCCAAATTCGGCGCAAGCGCGTTATGGACATAGGAAGCGACGATACCTTGCGACACCGACAATTGCGCGACGCGGCGCAGCGACATGTTTTCGCCGATTGTCGCAATGAGGTTGGTCAGGGTTTCCTGAATCGTGCCGCCGCTGGGGTGCTTGACGTTCTTCAAAGCTTCGACATCAGCACCGGTTTCAAGCGCCGCCTTTGCCGTTTGCAAAGCAAACGATTGGAATTGTTCGTTGCGCGCGACGAAATCGGTTTCGGCGTTAACTTCGACCACCGCCGCCTTGTTACCCAATGAGGCAACAGCGACAAGCCCTTCGGCTGCGACGCGACCCGACTTCTTGGCGGCAGCCGACAGGCCTTTTTTACGCAGCCAATCAACGGCGGCTTCCATATCGCCCTGAGCTTCGTTCAAAGCTTTTTTGCAATCCATCATGCCGGCGCCGGTTTTTTCGCGCAGGTCTTTTACCATTGTGGCTGTAACTTCGGTCATTTGTGTTTCTCCATAAAAAAGGGCGACGAGCCACTAGTTGC
>JBAVWC010000117.1:0-1685 GCA_049697595.1 Alphaproteobacteria bacterium | reverse complement strand
CTTCCCGTACCGCTCCGGCAGGTCATGCCAATGAGCACCCGAGCGGATCACCCAAAGAACAGCATTCACAAACAATCGATTATCAACACCCGTCCGGCCGGGATCTGCCGCTTTGCCGGCAATCAACGGGCTAATCCGAACCCATTGTTTTTCCGAAAGCTCGTAGCGTTTGCGGGCCATATAAAACTCCAGTTCGTCAAATCTGGAGCCCTATGAATCACAAAACCGGCCCGCGCCGGAAGTCCTGAATGTCGATTGATCCTAGTCAATTACCGAGTCGTGTAGCGCTGTCGCTCGTCAGAGCGTGCTTTGCGTAGTATTTTTGAAGTATCTCTAAACTAGTACCCATGTTACGAACGATTTCGTAGGCGGGGATGCCGCGCCGTATCGCGTCCACAGCATAATAGTGGCGCAGGCTATACAAGCTAAATTTATAGCCCTTGCTGTCGTGTACCATATTCGCCAATTTTAGAACTTTATCGAACTTGTCGATGAGCGTTATGACTTTCTGCCCCGTACTCATACAAAAAAGCCAGGCATCGGGTTTTTTGTTCGGGCTTTGAGCGAGGGCTAAATCAACGTATTTGACGGCGCCATTCCGCAGCACAACTTCCCTCTCGCCAGTCTTGCCACGCACTAGAAACCGATAGTTCAGTCTGCCACTCTCCTCTGTAAACGGCGTGATATCCCGGCGCCTTAGATTATTCGCCTCCCCAACCCTCATGCCGCTATTGATCAGGACATGAACATAGTTCCTCAGCAATATCCGCGAATATCGCCATTGATCATTTTTGCAGTCCTCAATCCAGTCTTCTATTGTTTGCAGAAGATGAACAATCTCGTTCGCAGAAAATGCCGGACGAACGCGATGTACCTTCAGTTTAAACCGATAACTTGGCATCGGCATTTTCGCACGGTAGCCGCGCTCGGTCGCAAACTTTAACAGTGTCCGCCCAAGCGTCGATTCCCAAAGCAGCGTTTTGTCCGTGGGATGCAGTTTTGCTTTCTTGGGCAGAACTTTGCACTTAGCGTAGTAATGCCGGCGCCAATCCACGTAGCCCTTCAGCTCCGCATCACCAATGCTGGTTACCGGCTTGTCGCCGATATACTCGCGCCAAAACTTCACCACGCGTTTGATCTGCCTGAGCATGGGTGCGGAAGTGTAGTTCTGCTCCTTCTGCTTCAGTCCAGAGCTATCATGTTGTTTCTGGCGCGGTGCCACATATTCGTCGATTACCGCACCGAAGTTGCGATTAAATATTGACAAACCGTGATGTTGTTTGAACTCGACTTCATGCAGCAATCTGAGGGCACTACGCTTCGCAACCTCAAGTTGATCGGTCTCTAACCCACGCCATATATACTGTCGTGGGCCGATGTGAATGCGTGCCTCGTAAGTCTTACCACGCAGCGACAGCACAATTTTGCCGCCCTCAAGCCGTACCTTCTCGACCATTTTTGCCTAACATTTGCCTAGAAACCCTTGAAATCGCTTGAGTGTCTAGGCAGTGTCTAGGCAAAAACGAGGCGTTTTTAGAGGCTAACCCCTTGAGAACGCTTAGTTTTGCACCCGCCCGTGGCAGTATTTGAATTTCTTGCCCGAACCGCAGGGGCAAGGGGCATTGCGCGGGGTGCCGCCCCAGGTTTCCGGCCGCGCCGGGTCCATCTGGCTCGCCGAGAAGGGG
>JBAVWC010000116.1:0-3559 GCA_049697595.1 Alphaproteobacteria bacterium | reverse complement strand
CACCCAACCCTCCCCCATCGAGGGGGAGGGCTTAATGATGAACGGCGCGATGATAATATCCGCGTGCTGGCAATCTTCCAGTGTGGCGGATTCCATCTCTGGCATCGCCAACACATGCTCTCCGTGGCGATAAACGCATCCTTCCTGATCGCAACGGATTTGGGCGTTATCGGGCGGTAATTGCGAGGAGTCGATTGTTTCGACGTTGCCCAGCCTTTGCTGCCACTGTGTTACCGAAAATTTATCGTGATCGAGGTTCGATACCGCCAATCGTCCGTCATCGAGCCGCGCGGCCCATTCTCTGCCGTCGGGCGTGACGAAGAAATCGGGCTTCGGCGTGTAAAGCGGATACATCATGCCAATGATAATCGGCAGCAATCCCAGATAACGCCACTTCTCGCGCCAGATGCACAGCCACAATCCGCCCAAAACAATAATCGCCAGAGCAAAGCCCGGCATCGCGGGCCAATAGAAAATAGAATAGGGCCACGCGGCCACCGTTGTCGCGATATGGATTGTAATCGCGACGCCCGCGCCAGCCGCATCGATAAAAATGCCGTCCAGCCCAAACGGCGCCGTGATGTAGGCGAGCAAAATCGAAGGCATCACCCAAAAACTGGTGATCGGTATCGCGACCACATTGGCGATGAATCCGTAAAGGCTCAAAGTCTGGAAATGATAAATCGCAAAGGGCGTCGTCGCCGCCGTCGCTATCAAGGATGTGCGCGCTATGCCCCAGATATGCGCTGTAACTGATTTAAACCACTCCGGCATGAAATCGGTGAAATCTCCCGAAGCCCAATCCCACGCTTTTTGATTGGCGACGATCAGGCAGAACACTGCTGCGAACGACATCTGAAAACTCGGCCCCATTGTCGCATCCGGCTCTATCAACATGCCGATACCTGCCGACAGCATCACCAGCCGCAAAGCAGTCGCTCGCCGATCAACGGTAATCGCCAGCATCGCCAGCCCTGTCATAATCATCGACCGTAAAGTGGCGGCCTGCGATCCGACCAGAAACGTATAACCGAGAGCCGAAAATATCGCCGCACCAGCCGCCCATTTCTTGATTGGATAGCGCAGGGCCAGCCATGGAATGCTGGCGAAAATCATGCGCAACGGAAAATAGATCAGCAAACCCATAATTGTGACATGGAATCCCGATGTCGAAAGCAAATGTGATAGCCCCGCAATCCGCATCGCCTCGATCACCGGGGGCGAGATCGCGGTTTGCTCGCCGTTCAACCGCGTAGCCGTCATCGCCGCGATATCGCCCGATAGATGATCGTACACATGCCGCGCCAAAGTTTTTCGCGCGCGTTCGAACATCAACGAGAATTTTTCCCGTATGGATGATGTCGGCGGGGCAGGGTCCTCGACCGTAATTTTCCCATATCCCCAGCCCAAACCGCCCAGATGTTTAAAATAAGACTGCCAGCGAAAATCCGTCGCTCCCGGCGCGACGGGCTCGCTGAACGGCCCCACCTGCCCATATAAATTAATCTCCGCCCCGGTGGGCGGCGCGTCGTCCAAAGTCAGGTCCTTGAGCTTGATGCGGATTTTTTCCGGCGTAGCCTCCGGCGGCAAATGCCCGATCCGGGGGTGAGTCAAAGTTAACCTTATCCCGTCGGGCATCAGCTCGGTCATCGCCACGCGCCCCGCAATTGGCACCGGGCCATAATCGCGGTCGAGCATCGGGCGTTCGTCCATTCGCGTTTCAACCTGCGCCGCCGAAAAACCCAGCCCCGCCAGCGCAAGAACGAACAGGATAATGGCCGCAGCCCACGACAAATGCCGCACAAACCACGCCCCCGCCGCAATCACCGGAACGATTGCCAAAGCCCACAAAGACGGCTCAAACGGCAATTCAAAATAAACGACAATCCCCGCCGCCAGCGCCACCGGAGCCCAATAGACCCATCGCGACCTTTCGCGTTCAAAAGTACCGACAAGAGTGAGTAAGGGGTTCACGGAATGAAAATAAGTCATTAAAGTACAGGCCAGCATCTTTAGCATAAACTCAGGTCATTTCCATGTCTGTTGTCACCCGTTTTGCCCCGTCACCCACAGGCTTCCTTCATATCGGCGGGGCGCGCACGGCCTTGTTCTGCTGGTTGTTCTCCAAACATCACGGTGGCAAGTTTTTGTTGCGGATCGAAGACACCGACCGCGCCCGCTCGACGCCTGAATCGATTGAAACGATTTTGGACGGCATGACCTGGCTCGGCCTCGATTGGGATAACAAGGATTACGAGGGGCGGGATTATTACTCACAATATGCCCAACGCGAACGCCACGCCGAAGTCGCGCGGCAAATGGTTGCCAACGGCACTGCCTATTATTGCTACGCCTCGACCGCCGAATTGGAAGCGATGCGCGCCGAACAAAAAGAAAAGAACCTCCCGCAACGCTATGATGGACGCTGGCGCGACCGCCCCGCGAGCGACGCGCCTGCGGGTGTTCCCGGCGTTATCCGGCTCAAAGCGCCTCAGACGGGTGAAACGACGATTGTCGATGCTGTTGTCGGGCCAGTTACGGTGCAGAACAGTCAGCTTGACGATATGGTGTTGCTGCGTGCCGACGGCACGCCGACTTATATGCATGCCGTCGTGGTTGACGATCACGATATGAACGTAACGCATGTCATTCGCGGCGACGATCATTTGACCAACACGTTCCGTCAGGCGCAGATTTATAAGGCAATGGGTTGGGATATTCCCATTTTCGCGCATTTGCCGATGATCCTCGGCCCCGACGGCGCAAAATTGTCGAAGCGTCACGGGGCACCCGCCGTCGGCGATTACCGCGAGCGCGGCTATCTGCCCGAAGCGGTGCGCAATTACCTGTTGCGCCTGTGCTGGTCGCACGGCGACAATGAAATCATCTCGACCGAGCAGGCGATTGAGTGGTTCACGCTCGACGGCATCGGCAAATCGCCCGCGCGTTTCGACTTTGCCAAACTGGGCAGCGTCAATGCGCATTACATCAAGCAAGCCGACGATGCGCGGTTGGCGAAACTGGCCGAACCCTATATCGCCCGCACGCTCGGGCAGCCTTTAACGCTCGCGCAAATGGATTTGCTGACACGAGCGATGCCCGATTTAAAAACCCGCGCGCAAACAATCGTCGAAATCGCCGAAATGGCTGTGTTCTATTTCCATATCGGCCCTTTGCCGTTCGACGACAAAGCCAAAAAACTCCTGACGCCCGAAGCCAAACAATATTTGTTTGACCTCGCTGCGCGTCTGGAATCCCTTCCCGATTTCACATCCGAATCCGTCGAAGGATTGTTCCGCGTTTATGCCGAAGAAAAAGCCCTGAAACTCGGTGCCGTCGCGCAGCCTCTACGCGCCGCGCTCACAGGATCGACAATCTCGCCGCCTATCTTCGGCGTAGCAGCTTTGCTGGGCAAACAGGAAAGCCTGAAGAGAATTCGCGCCGCTTAACGCGTCGCGCGTTTGGTGCTTGACGGTTTCTTCGCCGCAAGAACAGGTGCGGATTTTCCTGCGCGCGACTTGCGGGGCAAAGAGGCCATTGGCTTCGCATGCGGTTGCGC
>JBAVWC010000115.1:0-1711 GCA_049697595.1 Alphaproteobacteria bacterium | reverse complement strand
CGCTATGGCCGCAAACAGCACAAAAAAAAGCAATAAGGGTAATCGCTTTAAGAGCTTATTAATAACGTTTGATATACTTAGCGACTTCATATACTATATAAGGCAAAAATACGTTAATTTTGCATAAATATCCCCAATAATATGACAAGCATGTTTAAGCGTTCATTATTATCCGTTACTACCCTTATAGTTATAGGTTGTATTATAGTGCCGGTTAGCAGCTGCAAAAAAACAAATTCGTGTAATGGCGTACCTAATGCCAGTGTAAACTTTACAGTATCGCTTTACAGTGCTACTTCAGCACAATTAGTACCTGTAGGTAATAGTGAACCATTTAGCGGAGGATACAACAACGGTGGAGTTTTAATTTACCACTACACACAAGACCAGTTTTTGGCCTATGATTGTACCTGCCCTTACGATGGCCAATCGAATGCTAAGGCTGTTATTGTGGCAAACCCTGCCAGTAGTTTATACGCTACCTGCCCGGTTTGCGGTTCTACATTTCTTCTGTCAACGGGTGCGCCAAGCAAAGGGCCTTCTACCTGCCCGCTTAAAGGATATACCGCCACTTATGATAATGCAGGTAATGTATACGTTAGTAATTAAAAGATAGACGTGTTTAAGAGTTCACTAATATCAATTACAACTCTAATAATTTTAGGGTGCCTGTTGCTGCCCGGCAGTGCTTGTAAAAAAACAAATTCGTGTAACGGGGTGCCAAATGTTAGTGTAAACTTGAATCAATCACTTAACAGTGCCCAGTCGGCACAATTATTACAGCCAGGCACCAGTGAACCATTTAGCGGCGGATATAACAACAATGGTGTTTTAGTTTATCACTACACAGCCAACCAGTATTTAGCTTATGATTGTACCTGCCCCTATGATGGCCAATCGAATGCTAAAGCTGTTATTGTGGCAAACCCTAATACCAGTTTGTACGCCACCTGCCCTGTTTGCGGTTCTACCTTTTTGCTTTCTACAGGCTCACCAAGTAAGGGGCCTTCTACCTGCCCGCTTAAAGCATATACCAACTGCAACTACGACCAAACAAGTAACAGTATTTCTGTTAGCAATTAAAACCACCTTACTTTAAACTAAATGGAAAAGCCCCACATTTCTGCAGGGCTTCCCATATTCCATCAAAACCTAAACTACTAGTACCTGTAGTACTCTGGTTTATAAGGTCCTTCAACCTTTACACCAATATATTTAGCTTGTTCAGGGCTTAGGGTATCAATTTCTACTCCTAACTTTGCAAGGTGTAAGCGTGCAACCTTCTCATCAAGTATTTTAGGCAAGGTATATACCTTGTTCTCATACTTGCTGTGGTTGTGCCACAATTCTATTTGAGCCAATACCTGATTGGTGAACGAGGTTGACATAACATAAGAAGGGTGACCCATAGCGCAACCCAGGTTAACCAAACGGCCTTCAGCAAGTACTAAAAAATCTTTACCATCAATGGTATATTTATCTACTTGTGGCTTAATGGTGTCTTTGGTTTTACCGTAGTACTTGTTCAGCCATGCCATATCAATTTCTGTATCAAAGTGGCCAATATTACAAACAATAGCATTGTTCTTAAGGTTACGGAAGTGCTTTTCTACAATAATACCATCATTACCTGTTGTAGTTACTACTATATCAGCCAAGCCTATAACATCATCCATTTTACGCACTTCGTAGCCTTCCATAGCGGCTTGCA
>JBAVWC010000114.1:0-10442 GCA_049697595.1 Alphaproteobacteria bacterium | reverse complement strand
GCGTAGTGCCGCTGCAAATGGCCATTTGGAAATCGTCAGATATCTGCTTGAGAAGGAAGGCGAGAAAGCCGATATTCATTCCAATTTTAATGATGCGCTGAAAAGGGCGGCTCTGTATGGCCATTTGGCAGTCATCAAATATATGCTCGAAAAAGAGGGCGAGAAAGTCGACAGTCGAGGCTATGACGAGACGCTGATCGTGGCCGCCACGTATAATCGGCTCGAAGTTGTCAAATATCTGCTCGAGAAAGAGGGCAAGAAAGCGAACGTTCGCGCCTGTAGTGATGCGGCGTTGCGCGCCGCCGCCGGGGCCCATCATTGGGATATGGCGTATTATTTGTTAGAGCGGGGCGCCAACCGGAATAATCTGCCTCCTTACCAGAAACAACAACTCCACAAAGTCTGTACTGCCGTCGCCCACTGGCACAAGGTGGCGCGCCAATCCCCGCCAAGGGAGGTATGGAAATGCGATCCCGAAGGCATCAAGATTCCGGCTTTGTCAGCCTGTGCAGAAATGCTGGGCCGGGAAGGCTATCAAGAGCACGATAGCAATTTATACGCCTATGGTGCAGTCCGTCTGTTCGGCGACGAACAGCAAGTGCTGAAATATCTCGCACGCTGGGGTGTTGCCGGGAAACAACCGCTGCACGATGTTATACAAATGATCGATTGCCCGAACCGCAATCAGCTTGCCGACCCGTTGCCGATCTGGAACCGCAAGGAATGGGCCGATGCGGTTATGGTTCAAGGCCCGAAAATGGCCAAGCTGGTCAAATTCGCGGCGCGTCTGAGTGATGATGGCAAACCCTTTGTCCCTGTTCGCGCCGCCGACGGCAAGTTTTCGCTACATCTCACAATCAAAGAAGGAGCTAAGTTCTCTTACATGAACGCTGCGGCTCACCCCGAATTCGCCGCGCAATGCTTTGCCCATCATGTGAGTGAAGAGGCTTTCGATGAAGGGCTCAGAATTATCTCTGTAACGCCAAAAGATTTGGTGAAAAATATCCCCGACATCGAAATCGCCGGAGAAGCATTCGGTATGCAAGGCGCACGCTGGCGGCGTTTGGCTCCGCACGACACGAAAGGTTTGCTGCTCGGTGAATACACGGATTGTTGCCAGAGCGTCGGCGGCGTCGGCGCTGCCTGTGCCAAACACGGCTATCAATCGCCCAATAGCGGTTTTTATGTCGTGGAAAACGTTAAAGGCGAAATCATAGGCCAAACCTGGGCGTGGCGCGGCACGAAAGGCGAGCTGGTTCTGGATTCCCTCGAAACGCTAGGCAAGAATGTCAGCGTCGCGGCGTGGCAAAAAGTGATCGCCGCTTTTGCCGCAAAGCTGTCGGAAAATCCCGGAGATATTACCGTGTTGCATATCGGTATTGGCGGTGGAACGCCAAGAAATATGGGCCTCGATACCGCTGCCCAATCCGCCAACCCCAAAAATTATTCCGGCTATCGCGACTCCAAAACCCAATTCCACATCGCGTCCTTCTGGGCTCCCGCTGCCACGCCCGAGCCAGCATGCAAAAACAAGCGGAAGAATCCACGGGCCGCAGTTCGTTATCCTTAACGCAGAACTTCGATTCTCTTGGAGCCTTGTTAACGAACAGGCACAAAACCATCGCAAACGACACACAACTGCATATTATCCACACACACATGCATGAAAGTAATTCCATCCTTCCTTTTGGGAGGATTTTTTTGTATAAGTATACTTGATTTTGTTGAAGAAAAACGAATTATGCTGCGTCGCCGCATAAAAACTGGTTTGTAATGTTTTCAAGACAAGGGATTATCTATGCAGGTACACAAATCATCTTTTGCGACAACCGTTCCCGTAGCTCCTTCAATGCAGGATGTGGGCAAAACGGAAGTCCAGCTCGATCTCGTTTTTAGCGACGGTCAAAACAAGCCGGCGCGTCAACCCGTTGCCCAGCCGATCCGCCATAATGTCGCGGATGCTCTTAGCGGCTTCAAGCTGGTGGATATGGCCGCTATCGCCCTTGGATTTATCGGCGCATGGGTTTTAGACATCACCACCAATGCCGCTCTCTTTGGCCGCTATGACCCGAACGCTTTCCACGACGGCCTGATCAAGATCGGCCAGTCCCTGCTCGTCGGCTTCTGTGTTATCGCCTGGTTCTCGCATAAAGGTCATTACCGGATGCGCATGCCGTTCTGGACGGAAACCAAGCATGTCGTCGAAGCGATGGGTTTCGCGATGCTCGTGGATATTTTCTTCCGCTTCCTCGTTAAGCAGGATTTTTCGCGCCTGTGGATGGTGTCCGGCTGGGTGTTCGCCGCCGTATTTATTGTCTGCCTCCGCTCTTTGTGGCGCAATCACAAGTGCAAACAAGGCACATGGAACGTCGCAACCCTTCTGGTCGGACGCGGCGAAGCGGCCGAAGAAGCGCGTCGCGCCCTTGCCTCCGAACCCGGGCTGGGCTTCGACATCATCGCGCAAATCGACAATCTTCCTGTCGCCTTCAAGCAGGCCGGATATTCCTGGCAAACGATTTGCGCTTTGCACAAAACGGATTACGTCATCATCGCGCTCGACGGCGTGGATTTGATGTACACGCAACAAGCCCTTGCACAGTTGATGCGCGAGGATATTCCTTTTTCGGTTGCGCCGCCGATGCATAATGTTCCCGTTCTCGGCATGGTTCCGCAGTATTTCTTCAATCATGACGTGATGTTGCTGACCCACAATCATGGACTCAGCCAAAGATTGCCACGCATCATGAAGCGGGCATTCGACATCGTCGTTGCGTCCTGTGCCTTGCTGGTTCTTAGCCCCGTTCTGGTGGCTGTGGCTCTTCTCGTCAAACAGGACGGTGGCCCTGCCCTCTTTGGCCACAAGCGTCTTGGCCGCGGAGGCAAATCCTTCCCGTGTCTTAAATTCCGTTCGATGGTCACCAACAGCGACGCAGCGTTGAAAAAATATTTGGCTGAAAACGCCGAAGCTCGGGAAGAATGGAAACGCGATCATAAACTGCGCAACGATCCGCGCGTTACCAGCATCGGAAATTTCCTGCGCCGCACCAGCATTGACGAATTGCCGCAGCTTTTGAATGTGCTGCGCGGCGATATGAGCATCGTCGGCCCACGCCCGATTATCGTTGCCGAAACCGAAAAATATGACAACGACATCAGCCATTATTACCGCGTGCGCCCCGGCATTACCGGCCTGTGGCAGGTCAGCGGACGCAACGATGTGTCCTATGCCCAGCGTGTGCAAATGGATAGCTGGTATGTCCGCAACTGGTCGCTGTGGCACGACATCGCGATCATCTGCAAGACGGTCCCCGTCGTTCTTAACCGCAGCGGGGCGTATTAAAGAACTTGTTCATAATCTCATCAGGCCTTGCTGAAAAACGCATTTGCACCAAGGCCTCACGAAATTATGAATGGGCTCTTACTGTATCGGTGCCGTGTTGATGTTATACGACATACCTGCGGTTGGCGTGAACGGCAGCAACTGACGAATATTTTGATCGACCCAACGGTCGGAGATAACGGCATCGGACGGCGGCACCAGGATCAGATCACCTGCTTGCATAAGAATATTCTGCGTCATATCCTCGCCGCTTTCCAATTGCGCCACATCGACCGGATAAACTTTCTCGGTGCCTCCCGCATCGCGGCGCACAACCACTACCGTCTTGGAACCCATCGGCGTCATCCAGCCCGCTTCAGCCATAACCTGCAACAGGCTTTCATCGCCGGTCAGCGGCACAGCGCCCGGTTTTGTGACTTCGCCTCCAACATAAACTTTGTGACTTGCAAAGCTGCGCACAACCACGACCAGATCCAACTGTTTGACATGCGGCGCCAATATCGCGCGGATGTTGTGCGCCAGCCTCTCGGTTGTCAGGCCCGCAGCCTGAACCTCCTGCGCGAACATGATCGAGATTTTGCCGTCGGGGCGCACCGTCATGCGGTCGTTCAATTCGGGGGCAAAGAAAAATTTGATTTCCAGCTCGTCGCCCGGCCCAATGCGATAGGCGGCTCTAGCTGCTTGCACCGGCGGCGGATCGGCTTTGATCGAAGCGAGCGGCGTGTAATGATCCGTATCCGTGCAACCGCTCAATAGAGCGATAACACACGCTCCACTCAACAACAGCTTGGCAAATTTAGTACGGCCTTGACCCACGAAATCCCCCCACTCGCCTGTGACGTACTGTTTGTACGTATTTTTTGCAGCGCCGACAAATTTTTTCCGGCAACACATTCCAGGGAGTGTGGAGATTCAAAAGTACATAGCTAACTTAGCAATCGAACGAGCCTACTTGAGTAGGCGACGGACAACGATGAGCCAGTCTTTCAAGGCCTAGGTGACAAAACACGGCTTTTCTGCATGGTAGGCACAGCCAACGTCCGAATTGGTTTCTCGTCTTCATCAAAATCCACCAAAACAACCGGATGTTTCCACAGGTACTTAATGTGCTTGAGAGTCTCGACTGCGTCGTCGTCTGCGAGAGTCTTGCGGTTTATGCTTTGATGTTTGAGCGTCAGCGTACGGTCTCCGCGCTCATCGTAATCAAGGAAGGATATTGAGGGGACGCTGCGGGTCAGGTCATAGCTTTCCGCCATCGTGCGCCGGATTTCCTCAAAGCCAAGATCGTCGGCGACAGCCGTGACCACGGCACCTTTCTTGTCGTCAGCCAGAACTGTAAACATGCGAAAATCGTGCATCACCTTTGGCGACAAGTACTGATATATGCGGCCCACATCGTTATAATTGAACCAGAAATCCTTGATAACATCCATATAATCCTGGCTTCCAGGTCGTTCTGGATAACCGATATAGCTTCCTGCAAAAGAAGGAAACCACTTTTTATCCTCATCCGTCGGATCTTTGCAGATGCGCTCGATGTCCTCACTCATGGCAAATCCAAGCGCATATGGATTTATCCGGACTTGAGGCCCACTTTCATCCAATTGCTGCGTGGCACCGGTGTGCGATTGGAAAAAATCGATCATCATTCCGTCGTTGATCAACCCCAGATCATGCAAGTCGTGCATGGTCTTCCAATGGACAAATGATGCGCATCCTTCGTTCCCCATTTTGGTCTGTTGCTGGGGATAGAAATATTGGGCACGATCACAGATCATCCCGATAATCCGGCGCTCCCAAGATTCCAGATGCGGGGCCATTTCCCCGATGACGCGGAGAAGATTTTGTTCGCCCAAGGGCACGTTTGGATCGCGCGCGGTGAGCAGCGCACTAAAGCTATCCTTCTGCCAGTCTTTAATCTTGGTGTCCTCGGCGCGCGGGTTATAGCTCCGCTCCCGCGCCAGTTCAAGCGCCGCATAATGCGCTGCGAGCTCCACCGGGGATTTGTATTTTGGGACTCTCGGCGAATAATCGACTGCATGCGCACCCAGCGCGTGGCATGCGTCCAAAAGTTTCTCCACACGATCAATGCCGTATTTCTGTTCGCATTCCGCCACATAGTCTGCCATGCGCTCCAAGTCGCCGAGAATTTCATCGGCATTGGTATTTTCTTTGAACAACACGTTGTTCTTGAAGAAGGTATTATGCCCGAATGAGGCATGAGCAATCACCAGCAACATCATCATGTTGCTGTTAGTATTCATGCAAGAGGCAATAGTGGGATTGGAGTTGATAACAATTTCGAAGGCAAGATTCATAGCCCCGACATCAAAATTTCTTTCCATAATCTCTATTTGTTTGCCGTACGACCAGTGGGTATAGTTTCTGGGCAGCCCGATATTGGCGTAGAGTTCAATCATGCGAGCAGAACCGACGACCTCAATCACATTCCGGTTAGTTTCCAGCTTGTATCTTTCCTTGGCGATGATACCGCAAGCATCCACCATCAAGGCCAGGCAGTTCGTCGTCCCCGTCGCGCCTTCCTTCAGCCGCAACGGCATGCGCCAATCCGCTTTTTTAAAAACGTCGCGCCCAAGCTCATATTTGGAAAATAAAGCGTCTATTTGTTTTTCGATTACAGCATCTATTTGTTCTTCGTATTTCGTCTTAGCCATTTCTTAAAACTCCTTATCATCCAAAACGCAAAGCTTGCATGGAGGCAGCCCGGTACTGCCCGGTCGACGCGTCCGGCTGGGTAAGAAACTTACGGAACGCCGCGTACACCGAGGCGAGATCATCCGCCTTTTCCATCAGCAATTTGCCCGCAAACTGCGATTGCTTTGCAAGCGGTTGGTATGTTTTCCAAACATCGTTAAGTGAATCGTAGCCGCCTTCACTTCTGACCTCGAGATAAAAGACGCACTGTGCCAAACGTAATATCTCTCCCATCAGCTCGGCTGTCTTGGGATTGTCGCTCGGCACATTATCGCCGTCCGAGGTTTGCGCGACATAGATGTTCCAATCGGCGGCATCATAATCCTTTTTGACAATTTTCAACGTTTCCTCAAGCGCCGTCGAGACGACCGTTCCCCCGGTTTCCCTGCTACGGAAGAAGGTCTCTTCATCTACTTCCTGAGCAAGATGCGTATGGCGGACAAAACGAATATCGACCTGCTGGTATTTGCTTTCCAAAAACCACTCCATCAGAAGATAGAACCTTTTGGCGAGCTCTTTCATATGTTCGGTCATGGAACCGGAAACGTCCATGACACAAATCACGACGGCCTTTGAAATCGGCTTGGGTTTCCTTTCGTCATGACGGAAGCGCAGATCGTGATTCTCCACCCACATTTCGTTGGCGAGTTTGTGTTCCACCAAGGGCGCCAATTCCTCTTGTATTTCCGCAATGCGCTGCTGTTCTGCCTCTGTAGCGCGCGTCAGAAAAGCCTTTTCCAAAATTCTAACGTCATCCCATATGACCTCGATTTTAGCCTTTGCCGATAAATCTTCAAAAGCGATCTCGCGGGCGTCATAGGGAGGCACGCTGCCATAGGCGGAAAGAATAGCTTTCTCTTCCTGCAAAAGCTCAAGAATGCGCGCGTTCGTTTCATGGTTGACGGCAGATTCACGGCCTTTCTTCTTGATAAAAGATTTTTGAAGGGCAAGTTTGTTGAAAGGCCCCGCATTTGAATAGCCGGATCGTTGCAATTGTGTTTGGGTCGAGCCTGTCTCCGATTGCTTGATAAGGTTAGGCAGGTCGAGCCCTTCCAGGATTATTTTTTTAATTTCGTCCTTTGTCACAGTAAAGGGGAAACCGTCCTCGCCTTCTCCATTGTCAGACGCTTGCCCCCCTCTTCCTTTTCCTTGACCCTGCTGCTGCCCCCCGCCCAGAACATCGCCTACTTTGAAGCGCGCCTTGGGGTGATTGTTGCCTGTCAAAATGTGACGGTCGACTCCGCCCGGCTTGTGATGGAACCTCGGTTCGGCTAAATCTTTCCGGGGAATCGTGCCTTGGACACCGTCTTTGCCGATATCTCCAATCTTGCCGTCCTTGACGGCACGGCGAACGGCTTCGCGCATAGCATCACCGAGTCGCTGGCGAAAGCGTGACCGGCTTTCCAATCCGCTCGTGTCATCATGACTGTGATCCGTTACGACCGTCATAGTCCACCCCTACAAATCGAATAAAAAAGAAAGGGCGCATGAGTTTGTCATGCGCCCTTGGTGCGCTTAAGGAGCCGGCTGTTTGTTGTCGGCCAGAAATTTTTGCAACTGGCCAATCATGCGTTCGTTATAACCGCGCTTTTCCAGACGTTCGACAAACCGGTCATAGGAGGCCTTCTCATCCCCACTTCTGGCCGCGCCGAAGATCGGGATTGCCATACTGCTGGTCAAACTGGCCTCGATGATTTTATTCATGGCATCAGCCAGGCGGTTATCCCCTTGTTTCCAGTCCGGCAGTTTGCCGCCGTTGTTAGCCTTATAACGCAAGACAAACTTAAGCACATGAGTTCTGAAATCCGTAGGATTCGAAACTCCGGCCAGCCTTTCAATCTTCTGCGCCTCAGCCACTATTTGTTCTCGGCTGGAGGGGGTGCCGCTGAAGGGATGCTTATAGACTTGGTGCCCTTCGTCCAGCAGATTGATGTAAGCGACATATTGCTCAAAGAGATCCTGAGCATAACCGTGTCCACGCTCCATCTGCGCTTCGCGTATTTCTTTGGCAGCCTCCAGAACATATTCTTTCTTCAGAGGTTCGAGAATGTCCGTGTTCCAATGTTTTTCTTCCTCAGGAGAAAGCTTCTCTGTCCTGTGTTTGATGTGATGCGTCATGGCTTCGATCACATCGATAACCGACATTGACGGGGTTCCGTCCTGAACCTCATGCTGGCTGAGCAGCTTGCCTATCATTTTAAAGCCATCGCGCAACGTAAAGGTTCTGTCGGCCATGCCTTCCGTCACGTCGGCCAGGCGCGCTGCTTCCAGAAACTCATGATACGGCTTGCTTTGGACGTCGTCGCCCACCTTTTCGCCATTATAAACTTTACGCTTCGTCGACAACAAAATGCGGGCATCATTGGTAGGTTTCAGTCTTGTGGTTACCGCAAACTTCGACAGGAAATCAATCGCATTAGGCCCGACTTTTTTCTGTCCCAGGATCTCCTTGTCAAGCTTGAGTTCATAGATTGCTCTTTCATCGTCCGTACGCAACATATGAGGAATTTCAACTTTGATGATACGGTCTACGAAGGCTGCATTATCCGAATTGCCCTTGAACTTCTCCCATTCCGATATATTGGAGTGAGCTATGACAACACCAGTGTAAGGAATATCCCCGATTTGTTCGCTGGCCTTGTATTTATAGTCCTGCGTCGCGAACAAGATCGGGAAAAGAAGTTTGGGCAGAGTCTTGAACATTTCCGGCATTTCCAACATGCCTTGATTAGACCGATTAAGGCCGCCGCTGTAGGTGTAGGCATCGGTATCGCTTTGCGAATAGCGCTCAAGCATTCTCATATCCGTTTTGCCGATCATCATGCTGAGATCCTGCGTGCTTTCGTCACCGGGATCCAAACGCGCATTGGCAATCTGTTGATCAATTGACGGGTACATTTTAACAACAGAAAACTTGCTGATGTCGCCGTCGAATTCACCCAACCGTTTTATAGCCCAGGGCGAAAGGCCGGTTTTTATGATTGCCGGATTGATATTAAATTGTTCCAGCAAAGCGACATCGTCTTTCTTGCGGGGATTGAACAGGCTCAAGGGGCTTTCAAAAATCGGCGAAATCTTGTCGCCAGCCTTCAAGACATAAATTGGTTCCTGTTCCATCAGGCGACGCATCTGCTCGCCCAAAGAGGACTTGCCGCTGCCGACTGGCCCCAAGAGATACAAGACCTGCTTGCGCGATTCACCGCCACGCGCACCGTCTTTGAAGAAATCAACAATCTCTCCGGTCTGTTTTTCAAGACCGCGGAAAGCGCTGAAGCCCGGATAACGGTAGAGGGTTGTCGACGATCCGTGGATGCGCGCCATTTCCGGCTCTTTGTCGAAATTAACGGCGACCGGCTTGCCGATCGCTGTCAACATGCGCTGATGCGGATTGGCATACATCGAATCATTGGTTTTGCTGGCTTCCAAATACTCCACCAGCGACATTGATTCTTCTTTTCTTTTTGAATAATTAGCTTTGTAAGAGTCAAAAGGGGACGGAGCAGACGTATTCATGGATTTATCCTCAAAGTTGGTGGAACGGGAAGAAACTAAGGAAGAGAGAAGAAAACGGTAATCAGGAGGGATACAGCTCAGGCTGAGCTACACCGATGTTGGACTCTGGCCAGATATTGAAGGAGAAGGAAGCAGTGCATAAACCGGTTCTGATGTCCGGACCGGATCGTAGTTTGTAGCCTTGCTGCTGCGCCAAACGCCTCATACCTTGTATGAAGTTGTGAGCAGGCTTTCATGTCAGCCTCGGCCCGTAAAAAGTAGGTTTGTGATCATGATACCCCCGCAACAAGAAAAATCTGAAACAACTGATACTCAAGCAATTATCGAACGAATTCCTGACTTACACATAGAATTTATTAGCACGCACCCATCGCCATATCGGCCTTCTTGATCGTTTCGTATCCGGATTTGAACGTTTCAAGAAAGGATAAAATCGTGGATGACATTTCGTGCTCCTATTAATTAAACTTTAATCAGTCCTTCATTTGTGTAAGCGTAGGGTCAATCTTCTGCACCTGTCAATACACTATTTTCTTAACATCGCACTTTCGCAACGCACAACATTCAAAACGATTTTTTAGCCTCATTCGAGGCGATGCAGCGCGTCAGAAATCCCTCGAACACGCCGCGCATCCATTCCCGAGCATGTCACGAAAAACCAATGATACCAGGTATTATTGCAATGTCAGAAAAAAATATTTGTTTTTGATTTGCGCATCGATTTTGAATTTTCGCGCCATAAATTTTCTGTAAATTTCATCACCCGAATTGCGAGTGTCGAAAAAAATTCAATGGCAAATTTCGCTCGTCATTTGACCGCAGATGAATCGAAAATTGTCAATAAAATGGCGCAAAAGTGCGCACAGAAGAGTCA
>JBAVWC010000113.1:0-3717 GCA_049697595.1 Alphaproteobacteria bacterium | reverse complement strand
CCGCAAACATTCTTTACGAATGCCTCGCAGGCACCTGCGTGGCTGGAGATTGGGTTTGGCGGGGGAGAACATCTTGCAATGCAGGCGAAGCTGCATCCCGATGTTTGCTTGATCGGCTGCGAGCCGTTCGTCAATGGCGTCGCAAGTTTGCTCGATCATCTGGAGCGCGACGGCATCACAAATGTGCGCGTGTTCAACGACGATGCGCGAGTCATGTGTGATGCGCTGACGGATGCTTCGCTGGATAAATGTTTTGTCTTGTTCGCCGATCCGTGGCCGAAGAAACGGCATGCCGAACGGCGCTTTATCGGGCCGGAAAATCTGGCGCGTCTGGCGCGGGTTTTGAAGCCGGGCGGAATTTTGCGTGTTGCGTCCGATCATGCGCAATTGGTCGAATGGATGCGCGACTGTCTGGACGCGCATGCGGATTTCACCTGCGTTTATGCCAGCGCCGTGCCGCCCGATGATTGGGTGCAAACGCGCTATCAGGAAAAAGCGATCGCGGCGGGGCGGCAGGCGTTTTTTATGGATTACAGGCGGCGTTAGTTGAAATCCAATTTCCATTTCACCATAACATAATTGCTGTCGCCCAAATCGCTGTTCTGGCGCATGCCCGAGACGAATTTGAATCCGTTGGTCAGATCGACGTCACCGTGCAAATCGATGCCCCGCCCGTGGTCGGTCATAGATTCATTGCCGCCGATATAGCCCATGCTGATTTGCCCCCAGGGCAACCCGTCGGGATGTTGCGCGATGTTCAGGCTGACCTCGCTGCCCCAATAATCGCGCAACGAATGCCAGCTTTGCCCGATGAAAGGCCGTGCCGTGAGTTGCAGTTTGTCGTCGAGAATATTCTGCTTGTATGCGGCGCCAATCATCATCGCGTCATGCGTAGGCAGAAAACCTTTGTGATGGAAATTGGATGTGAGGCCAATAGATGAATCGTCAGGCGTGGATTGCGTCAGCCCCTGCCCGCCTGTCGTCGGCATTGCGTCATCATCGTCGCCGGATACATTCACCGCCCGCCAATTGCCGGAGAACAAGCCCATAACCTGGCGCGCTTCGCTCGGCAACATCGAAGCCCCATGCAGCGCTTGCTGGCGGATATAGCTTGTGACTTCGCTGGTACGGATTTTGTCTGCGTTTTCTTGGGCGGCTTCAATCGCGGGGAGAGGATCGGCCAGAGAAAGGCGTGATGCGAGAACCAGGAACAATGTTAAAGTTAAAAAAGCCGCTTGCCTGATTTCGGCATTTGTTAAGCTTCTGTGGATGGAAAACCACCCGATCATGGCATCCCTGCCTATACGCGCACCGTCTATGCGCCTGATAATTCAGGCGGATCACGAGGCTCGCTTAGTGTCATTATACATGCGTTACCCTTAACTTTTGTTGAACATTGTTAAGATGCATCACGTATTTTTTAATCCTTTGAATTATCTAAAATTTATGCCGCTTTTATTGCATCGCGGAAAGATTATTCCATCCAATCCCACCCGTTCGGGCCAAGAAATTGCAGGGGTTTAAAGCGCGATTTATAGGACATCTTACGGGATTCCGCGACCCAATAACCAAGATAGACATAAGGCCAGCGTTGTTTTTGCGCTTCATCGACAAGCGATAAAATCAACTGGCTGCCAAGGCTGCGATGCGCTTCGCCGGGGTCGAAAAAACTATAGACCGCCGAAAGCCCGTCGCCGACATGATCGGCGATCATGCAGGCTTTAAGAATGCCAGCCTTGTCGCGCAATTGATACAGATGCGTGCCGGCCTGTCCTTCTTGCAGCATCGCGGCGAACTCGTCTTCGCTCATATGGGCCATATCGCTGTCACCGTGACGCGCCGTTTGATAGGCGGTGAAAAGCGCGAATAGCTCCGGCGTCGGCACCGTATCGGCGCGCTGCCACACAAGATCGCGGTTGCGCGCCGTTATGCGGCGCAGGGAACGCGACGGCGTAAAAAGATGCGCGGGAATGCGGATAGGAATGCAGGCATTGCAGGCGCTGCAAGCGGGTCGATAAACGACGGCGTGGCTGCGGCGGAATCCCGCGCGGCACAAAGCGGAATTGATCTCGGCGTTGACGGAGCGTCCCTCTTCGCCCGAGGCCGGGCTCAGGCGCGTGAATAATTTACGCTCGACCTGCGCCGGAAGATAAGGGCAAGGCATAGGCCCCGACAGATAAAACTGCAGGGCGTGGCTAACGCCGGGCGGGATGATCGACATGCCTTACATCATACCTTATTTGCCCCCGCAGGGGAAGGGTCAAGGCAACAAGTCGAGTTTGGTCAGAAGCATGCGTAAATGTTTTTTTGTCGCAGCGAGGCCCTTGCCGGTAGGGATAACATAATCGGCTTTCTTGCATTTTTCGGCACTGGACATCTGCCGCGCGAGAATGGCGCGCAGTTTTTCCGCATTCATGCCGGGGCGTGCGAGAACGCGCGCTTTTTGAATCGCGCGCGGCGCTGTAACACACAATGTTATGTCGCAGCGTTTTTCAGCTCCTGTTTCAAATAGCAGGGGGATTTCCAGAATTGCGGCGCGTGCGCGGGATTTGCGCGCTTTATCGATAAAGGCACGCTCCTCTTCACGCAGCAGAGGATGGACGATATGTTCCAGCTGACGCAGTTTTTTCGGCTGCCCAAAAACCGCGTGGCCGAGAAGCTTGCGGTCGATCGCCCCACGCTTAAGCGTTTCCGGAAACAGGCGCGCCACCGGGGCGACGGCTGTGCCGCCTTTTTTCAATACTTTATGCACGGCCGCATCGGCGCTATAGATGGGAAAGCCCATATCGCGGAGAATAAGCGCGGCCGTGCTTTTGCCCATACCGATACTGCCAGTCAGGCCGATAATTTTGGTCGGTTGTCGCAGGGTCATGTTTTCTCCGTTAACACAAAACGGCGCAGTTCGTCCGTGACTTCAGGATCGCGGCCATAAAAGGCGGCAAAAGAAGGACGCGCCTGATGCAGCAGCATGCCAAGCCCGTCGATAACGCGGTGCCCGCGCTGTTTCGCCAGCCGCAACAAGTCGGTTTCCAGCGGCGCATAAACAATATCGGTAACGGTGGCGGTCAGTGGAAGTTTGTCGAGAGAGAAAACCAAGGCCGGTTGCCATTTCATGCCGAGCGAGGTTGTGTTGACGAGCAGCTCGACATCGCTCAAGGCATCGGGGGCTTTCGCCCAATCGACAACAGTTATTTTGCAGCGCGGGCCCGAAAATTCATGTGCCAGTTTTTCGGCGCGCTCTGCCGTGCGATTGGCGATGCGGATTTCGCTAAAGCCCATATCGGCCAAAGCGACAAGAACCGCCCGCGAAGCCCCGCCCGCACCTAGCACGAAAGCCACACCGTTTTTGGGGGCGAAGCCCGAGGATAAAAGATTTTGGCCAAACCCATAGGCATCCGTATTGCGCCCCCGCAATTTCCCATTTTGTTCGACCGTGACCAGATTAACAGCCCCTATGCGCCGTGCCGCCGGATCAAGCACATCGACAATCGCGCAGGCGGCTTCTTTATGCGGCACGGTCAGGTTGACGCCGCGCATATTTTGGGCGGGCAGCGCACGCAAAGCGGCGGCAAGATCGTCCGGTTTGACGGGGAAAGCCTCATAGCTGCCCGCAATCCCATAAAATTGTAGCCAGAACCCGTGCAAACGCGGCGATAACGAATGGCCCACGGGCCAGCCCATAATTCCGGCTTTGTTAATCGGGGAAGGGGGCAAGAT
>JBAVWC010000112.1:0-2431 GCA_049697595.1 Alphaproteobacteria bacterium | reverse complement strand
CGGCAAAACGCTGCGGCGCACGAAGGATTGTGCCAAAGACAGGAAACCGCTGCATCTGTTATCGGCTTTTGCTCACGAAGCTGGTCTTGTCATCGCCCAACAGGCTGTTGACGAAAAGAGCAACGAGATTACGGCGATCCCTGATTTGCTGGAGAAGTTTTGTATCAAAGGCTGCATCGTCACGATCGACGCGATGGGAACGCAGAAAGCCATAGCCAGCAAAATCAGAGAAGGCGAAGCCGATTATGTGCTTGCCTTGAAAGGCAATCAAAGTTCTTTGGAAGATGATGTGCGTCGCTTCTTCGACGACTCTGCTTTGATTGCAAGCTGCGCGTCCATAAAAACCTCGGATTTTGGACATGGTCGCGTTGAAGAGCGCCTCTGTTTGGTCACGGACGATATCGACTGGCTTCTCGCCTTGCATCCCGATTGGACGGATTTACGCAGCATCGCCGCTGTCACCGCAAGCCGCACCGACAAGGTAACTGGCGAAACCTCAACGGAAACACGCTGTTATATCAGCTCATTGCCAGCGCATCCGGCGGTTATTCTCGATGCCACGCGCAGCCATTGGAGCATTGAAAATAATCTGCACTGGGTTATGGATGTCTCTTTTCACGACGATCTTTCCCGCGCCCGCGATAAAAATATCGCCCTCAACTTCTCCGTTCTCAAACATGCCGCCTTCAACATGCTTAAACGTATCCCGGAGAAACTGTCCATGAAGTCCAAACGCAGAAAAGCAGGCTTAAATGACCTTTTTCTGATAAACGCACTCAACCTATCTCATATTAACAATTTATGATTCCGCCCTGATTTGAATCCCGGTTCGAGCGACCGTATTTTTCAACGTCATTTTTCTTTTGGCGGGCATGACAAAGCTCATGAATAATTGTCGGTGCGCGGTCTCCTTCTTTCAGCTTTGGATAGAGCGCGGCTGTATTCATAAATGAGTCATAATTTGCACGCGGATACTCGTTCCCCTCCTTCGTCAAGCGGGGGAAAAGGAGCGGAAAAACGGGAAGCGTGACTTTCGTATGACGTGCGGCGCAGCATTCGATAAGCTCGCGCCCGATTGCCGTGTTAAACGCCAAATCAAGAGCTTTAATGAGCGGATTGACAATGAGCGGTCGCGTTTGCCCCCCGCTCTGACGTTCGGCGACATATGCCGCCAGATCGACGCGATGCTTGCGCTCGACAAAAGATTTCAAAAAATTCATTTTATAAATAATCCAGCTTTGACACAGATTAAACAAATATCATGAAAGTAAATAAGCAATTCGTCCGTTCATCAAGGAAGCTCCGCTATAAACTATGAAAAATACCACTAACATGTGATATTTCCCTTGACTTCTCTCTGCGCTTCTTCTATAACACTCCAGCCTGAACAACAGGCGTTTGTTTCTGTTCCGTGCCCGCAGCGGCCGATGACGGGGTATCGCCGGAACACAGACAAACAGGTAGCATGCCGCCGTCTCGTACCAGCGAGAACTGAGCGGGAAGCGCGCTTCCTTTTTTTTAACGGAGTCTATCGAGTGAAAGTATCATAAAACCCAACCCCAAATCCCCGATCATTTTTTCAAATCCCGATAAAAATTTTCATGAGAGCCGAGCGCCAGCAAAGTCAGCGTGGCGGGTTTTTCCCTGTAGCTATAGGCCAAAAGCGTGACTTGTTTGTTCATGCGGAATTTGGAGACGCGGATGCCGCAGATGTCGCCGACCTTTGCGTCTCCCTCCAACGGGGCTGCCATAATCGCGCGAATGGCGTTATCCAATTCTTTCTTGTGAGTGGTGTGTAGCTTTTTAACCGCCCTGCCGAAGGTCGGCGTTTGGACGATTTTCATTTGAAGCGATAGGGGGTTGTGTCGCCGTCTGCCGCTTCTTGCTGCGCCATTAAAATATCTTTGATGAAGGCAAAGGATAAATCGGGATTTTCCTCGGCAATCTTGCCGATCCGCGACCAGTATTCGATCTGCTTGGGGATCGAGCGGCTATAAACCGCGCCGGAACTGCGCGCCTTTTTAACAAGATCTTCTGAAATTTTTATGGTCGTCAGCATGTGCGCCCCCATTGTCTATAAGGCGCACTATATACCATAAGGTGTAAAAAAGCAACCTTTTTACGCATTTTTAGGCAACCGCGCTCTCATCCTTCTCCGCCGCTTTGCGATAGAATTCCAGCAATCGCTGCCGCGCTTGGGGCAAATCGCCGTCTCGCGGAATCAGGACGCGCGAATGGGGGTTGGCGAAGATGTGGCGGGAGAGGAAGTGGCCGGTCATTTCCAGACCTTGTAAAATATCCGCCGCTTCCCACTCGCCGACGCCCAGCAAAAAGGCGGGCAGGGGGAATAATTTGTCATGATAGGGGGCTCCGGCTTCGCGCGAGACGGCGCGGCCTGTGCGCGGGCTGATATAGGCCAGATTTTCGACGC
>JBAVWC010000111.1:0-4452 GCA_049697595.1 Alphaproteobacteria bacterium | reverse complement strand
ATCGAAGTGCGGACGCGGTCGGCGGCGATACCGATCTGGTAAGAACGCCCGAAAATCTGAAGAGATTGTTGCCGGGCATAGCCGTCCAGCGGCGCGTCTTGTTGTTTAATAATCAGGGCGTGAAAATTGCCCTGCGTGCCGCTGACTTGAATTGTCGGCGTCGTCGGGCCTTTGACCGGGTCGAGATTATGTTCGAGAACGAAACTGAAGCCGCCTAGCGCCGCTTTTTCTGCGGGTATAAGCTGGCCCGTGATGATCGCTTTCTGCGCGGCAAAGGAATTTAAATTTTCGCTGACTGAAAGATAATCGAGCGCCTCGTCGAGAAAATTCGACAAAGCGGGGCTGTCGGCGGGCAGTTCGATCGCGTGGCCTTTGATAAAGGCGAGGATCGCAGCTTTGGCTTGAACTTTCTGTGATTGCATCGCTGAAAGACGACTCCGAAGCTGTGTTATGTTCGCGCGGACATCCTTGCCATTGTCGGCATCAAATTAAGGATATCGCAGTTACGCATGAAGGCCAGTTTTCCGGCGGCGGTTTCATCGGGGGTGCCGACCAGCGCCTCGCGTTGAGTCAAATTGACGATCGCTGAGAAATCTTCCACGGGGTCGGCTTCGTCGGCGATGATCGCCGGGTCGAAATCGAACCCGAAGGCGGGTTTTTGAAAGATGAAGCGCGGTTGGCCGTCTTTGGGGTCAAGGGCTGCGGCGACGATGCCGAAACCCTGACGCGCGAAAACGTCCCAACTGCGCTTGTTGCCGACCGAAACTTGCGCGAAGACATGCACCACGACCTGGGTAAAGGGCAGCTCCAGCGCGAACGACATCAGAGCATTGGCCAGATCGTTGCCGCGCCAATCTGGGTGCGAGGCCATGCTTTTAAAGATGATTACGCTGTCGGTTAAAGCGGCGTGGTGGAATACGACATCGTTGCCGGTGATGACATGGCGCGCAATTGCTTCGCTCAAATTCATCGGCCCCATCAAAACCATTTGCGCGATTAATTTGCCTTCGGCGTGGATGCCGACCATAAGGCCGGTCTGGCGGGTCAGCAGATTTTGGAAATAGGAGGTGCCTTGCGGCAGAATATACATCTTTTTGTCGGCGGGCAGGGCGTCGCGCGTTGCTTCCTGAAGCGCCAGAACTTCGGGCAAATCGGTACCGTCGAGAATGCTCATTCTCGCGAGACTGCCGTTTTTGGGAAGTGTGTATTCTTTCATCTGGCTAAGGTAATCGACGTTGGATGAAAGTAAAAGAACTTAAAAGAAATTAACCAAGTTCGTACTTAAGATTTTGGGGAGAGCCTGCTCTTACATCTTAAATTCATCGCCTAGATAAACCCGGCGCACATCGGCATTTTCAATAATTTCCTGCGGGGTGCCCTGCATCAGCACGCGTCCGTCGTGAATAATATAAGCGCGATCAACGATTTCCAGCGTCGCGCGGACATTGTGGTCGGTGATGAGTACGCCGATGCCTCGGTCGCGCAGATGCACGACCAGATCGCGGATGTCGCCCAAAGCTATCGGGTCGATGCCCGCGAAAGGCTCGTCGAGCAAGACGAAATGCGGCTGTGAGGCGAGCGCGCGGGCGATTTCCAGACGCCGTCTTTCGCCGCCCGACAGGGCCACGGACGGCGCTTGCCTTAAATGGGTAATGCCGAATTCGGCGAGCAGTTCGTTCAGCATCGTTTCGCGGGTGGCGTAATCGGGCTCGATCACTTCCAGAACGGCGCGGATATTTTCCTCGACGGTCAGGCCGCGGAAGATCGAGGCTTCTTGCGGCAGATAGCCAAGGCCCAATCGCGCGCGGCGATACATGGGAAAATCGGTGACGTCGAGTCCGTCGAGGCGGATATGTCCGGTGTCCGGTTTGACCAACCCCGTGACGAGATAAAAACAAGTCGTCTTGCCCGCGCCGTTGGGGCCTAGCAAACCGACGACCTCGCCGCGTTTCAGGGAAAAACTGACATCGTGCACGACGGGGCGGCGTTTATAGCGTTTGCCCAGATGCTCGGCAGACAGGCCTTTGCCGTGCGCGGGATCGTGCGCCGGTTTTTTGCTGGGCTTGACGATAGGAACGACTTTGCCGGAATGTTTCACTGTGTTTCCCCTTTGGCGTCGGGCGTTTTGGTGGTCGAGGCTTTGTCCGTCGTTTTAGCGGGCAGCAGGGCGCGTACGCGACCGGAACCGCCATTGAGCAAACGGCTTTGATTATTGGTGAAATCGGATTCGCCGACATCGCCTGTTAATTGGGTGCCGTCGGGGCGCGTGATACGGACATGTCCGGTGACGATCGCGATATCGCGCGCGGCGTCATAAACGGCTTGATCTCCGCGCGTGATGTCGCTTTTGGTGATGACGGTGACGTTGCCGACGGCAGTCATTTTATAAAGCTGGTTGGCGCCGTTGGGCTGGTCGCGGAATTCGGCGGTGAGCACGTCGCCTTCGACATGACGGTCGCCCTTGACGGCGATTGCGTGGCCGCGCGCAACGGCGATTTTGGTTTCGTCCCAATATTCCAGAGTATCGCGCGCCGTCACCACTTGCTTGTCGGTTTCGTAACGCAGATTGTTGCCGGTGACGACGATGACGTGTTTGTCGGTATCGTCCACGGCATGTTCGCCGGTGATGCGGGTGTTGGGTTTGAGGATCAACACATGACCGTCGGCGGTCATGCGGTCGATGTCACCGGACTCGTCGGAGGAAGAAGATGACGCAGCGGATTTTTGATTTGCGGGCGGCTTGGGGGTTTTGATGACTTTGCCGTTGGCGTCTTTGGGCTTCTCGCGTTCATGCGCGGTTAGCGTGTCGCCGTAAACCGTTAAATCGCCGCGTACCGCTTTGGCGTTGCCGCGCGCGACATAGATGCTTTGATCCTGATACCATTCCAGAGTTTGATCTGCTGTGACTTCGACCGGCGGCGCGGGGGCAGGCGGTGTTCCGGCGGGCGCGGTTTTAGCTTCGGCAGCCGTAAAGCCGCCAAGCACAAAGCCCATTGCCAAGACCCAAGCCAGAAGACGCATCAATTATTCCTGATTTCCTGTTTTAACGGGTGTATCAGAAGCCGTGCCGCCGTGCAAACTCAGCACGGCAGTCGCGGGGCCTTTCACGATGATCGTGTGGCCGGAATCGAGAAAACGAAAGCCGACGCCGCGAATAGTGCCGAAAGAGCCTTGAATTAAAACGGGTTTATCGCCCCAGGCATCGTCGGTGCTGAGATCGACCTGCGCATCGTCGGTGGTGACCTGATAGCCTTTATCGTGGAAAAGCTGCACATTACCGCCCAGCCACAGTTTTTTGTTGATCTCGTCATAGCGCCCGTAATCGGCTTTGCCGTCCAGCCAAGCCCCGCTTTGCAGGGTTATGTCGCCTTCGGGTTTGGTCAGGTCGTAAATGCCGTGTAGCCCCGACGGGCGGGTCGCGTGAAGCGCGAGCAGGTTGTAGGGCTGGTTTTTACTGTCGGCTCCAGTGTAATGCAGGTTATCGATGACGAGGTCGGGGATGTTTTTGACGATGTCTTTCATGACGAAAGTCGGGCGGATTATCGGCCACAAGAACAGCACCAGAATGACAACACCCGCCATGATCGGCAGCCAAAATTGCAGTTTGGTGATGATGCGCGCCATACGCCCCTCGCGCGCGCGCTCGATGCGTTTGGTCAGGCGCGGACGGATAAAGTCCAGCCGGGTAGGATCGGGGGAGGGCTTGTTCATGAACCGATTTTACCTGCCAATTAAGGCGGAAAACAGCAATTAATCCAGTTTGCGCGTCGGTTTATGGGAAAAAACATCGATATCGTGCCATCCGGCAACATCCAGTTCGGCACGAATGGGAAGGAAATCCATAAGCTTACGCGCTAATTCGGTGCGGTTTTCGCGCACCAGCATCGTGTCTAACTTGGTCTTGAGCCTGTGCAAATACAAGACGTCGGAGGCGGCATAAGTTAGCTGATCCGGGGTTAAGGTGGGTGCGCCCCAATCCGAGGTTTGCTGTTCTTTCGATAAATCGACGCCGATCAGGTCGCGGCTTAAATCCTTTAACCCGTGGCGGTCGGTGAAAGTACGTACCAGTACGGAAGCGATTTTGGTGCAGTAAATCGGCGTCGGCATGACGCCCAGATAACGGTAAATCGTCGCCAGATCGGCGCGCGCAAAATGGAATAGCTTGGTCACCTTGGGATCGGTCATCAGCTTTTTAAGGTTCGGCGCGTCATATTGCCCTTTGGGCAATTGCACCATATGGGCATTGCCGTCGCCCGAGGATAATTGCACCAGACACAGCCGGTCGCGATCCCAGTTCAATCCCATCGATTCCGTATCGATAGCGACGCAATCGCCGAAAGAGACATTCGCGGGTAAATCGCCGATATGCAGGGTATTGGTCATGGGGGTGCGCTTTGTTAGAGTTATACAGGGTATATATCATAATCCCGTCCCCGTGAAGTGGGGACGGGA
>JBAVWC010000110.1:0-6740 GCA_049697595.1 Alphaproteobacteria bacterium | reverse complement strand
TGGGGATACCGCGGACCGGGCGAAGCCCTTGTCCCGAAGCGCCGGGGTGCGCCCCAGGACTGCGCGGGTCGGGGCCTTTTGGGGCGCCTGCGGAACGAAAAATGACTACCCGCAAGACTGCTATCTGCGATATTGCTTACCTATCAACGCTAGAGCCACCGAAAGCTGGCGTCCGGCAAAGCACCATAAACGGCTGAATCATCGGCAGCGGACATAAAAGGGCGCGGGCTTTTGGATCGCGCCTCGCCGCGGACATCTTAATTGGCGAACAAACTGGGCTGGCTATTTCCGTCACTGACTGAAGGAAAGGGCGCGCAGACAATGACGACGAACGATCTGGTGACCGCCGTTCTCGCTTTCGTGAGCATGAATGGGCCAATCGGCGCAGTTGCGTGGCTGACGGGGGCACTGGCCGTGATCCTCGTCCTGTTTTACCTCTCGGCAAAAACCACCGCACGGTTTTCCGCCCGCAAGAGTTTCGACATCGGCGGTACCTTCGACCATTTCTACAGCCGCATCCTGCCTGCGGCACGTTCCGGCGCAGTTAATTTGATCTATGCCGGTTATGCCGGGCTCTGGCTCTCAGGGTGGCCCGCCTTTCCGGAATTGTCCTGGCTACATGAGCCTTATGACAGCCTATTTGCCGGAGTGCTGGCTACCCTTATCGCCGCCTGGCTGATCGCGCGAGGTGCCTGGCAAATGGCGAAGGCGGTGTGGTTTGCCTATCGCTGGCTTCGGCTCGAAGCGCGCGGTGTCCTTTGGCATGTCACGGCCAGTGGTGAGCCTCATCGCGTTGTGTGGTTACGCCGGAACGGGGAATATCTCTATGATGCCACGATCCGCGATCACCGCCTGAACCAAGAACTAACGACCCGCCGCGCGCGACGACGCCTTCTTGTGACAAAAGCGGCAATTGCGGCGGTCGCCATTGTCGTCTGGCAAGCCGGCCCTGGGTTTATTCGGACTTTCTATCCCATGCTCTCGGGGGACACCGTAACCTTCCTGAATACATGGGCTGTGATGCCGATCCTTACCTGGCTCGTCTTTTTCTTCCTCGTAATTCCCCTGACGGTCGGGGCCATCGCGGCGCTGATCGATGAACTGGTCTACCTATCGGGCGCGCAATTTATCGCAGGCGCGAAAGTGCTCGATCCGAGTGCCGCACGCCTCGGCCGGGAGCATGTCGAAGATCAGAACGCCCATGGCGATGCCGACTTTGTAACGGCGGCGGAAGCGGTGCGGCGCATGGCCGGGCATCGGGACCTGTAAGCCGATATGGCCGGGAATCTCTGGGCCACAGATGACGGGGTCTATTTCGGCTACGCCTGCGACCATACGGAAGGAAAGCCCCCGGCGATCGACGCGCGCATGGTGCTACCCTATGTCGGCGATCGGCATATTGTGACACTGGGGCCGAACGGCTCGGGCAAGAGCCGACGGCTACTACTGCCCAATCTCGTGCGGCTGCCAAACTGGTCGATATTGGTTGTCGATCCGAAGGGTGATCTTGCGACCATGACCGCCTCGTATCGCGCAAACCGAGGCAATAAGATCGTGATGCTAAATCCGTTCGATGTGCTTGGGCTCGGCTCGAACGGATTTAATCCGGTCGCGGCGCTCGATCCGAAGAGCGACGATTTTCCAGACGATACACTCGGCCTCGCCGAAGCTTTGGTGCGGGTGCAGGGGCAGGAACCGCATTGGAGTGAATCTGCCCAAGACCTCCTGGCGGCGCTCGCCATGTACTCGCGCCTTACCGAACCAGACGGCGGATCGCTCGGCCATGTCCGTGCTCAACTCGGCAAGCCGGCGACGGAATTCCGCCAGCTTGTCGGAGAGATGATGGTGGCCGGCGTCACCCACGACTGCGAGGAATTGATCGTCAAATCCGGCCGCTTCCGCGAAATTAGCTCCGAGAACAAGGAACTAAATTCGATCCTCTCGACGGCACTGACGCAAACCCGCTGGCTCGACAGCCGGCCCGTCAAAGCCGATCTCGCGAGTGGAGCGTATGATTTCGGGCGGATGAAAGAGGAACCGACGACAGTTTATCTCATCCTACCGGCACGGCGGCTCGGCACGCATTCGACTTGGCTTCGCCTTATGATCGCTTCGGTGCTGCGCCCGCTCATGATCGACACCCGCAAACCCAAGGTGCCCGTGTTGTTCATGCTCGATGAATTCGCGCAGCTCGGGCACCTGCCCGTGATCGAAAACAACCTCGCCATGATGCGCGGCTATGGCGTGAAACTGTGGACGGTGTTTCAGGATCTCTCGCAAGCCCACGCCATCTACAAGGAACGCTGGGAAAGTTTTCTCGGCAATGCCGGCGTTCTGCAATCCTTCGCGCCGCAAGATGTCATCACGGCGGACTACCTTTCGAAGCGTACCGGGCAAAGCACGCGCGCCGTGCTATCCTTCGGTCAGAACCAGCAGGCCGGCGGCAACGCGCCGGCGGGCGGCAGCACAAGCATTTCACAGGCGAGTGTCCCGCTTATGCTACCGCAGGATTTGCGCAACATGGATGATGGGTTCTCGGTGCTGTTCTCGCACCGGACCAAAGGCACGGTGCGCAGCTACATCCCATATCCCACCGAGTTGGGGCACCTGCGGGAGATTTGCGCACTCGATCCCTCGGCATGAGCCGCCTCAGCGTGAACGGACGACCTTGGACGAACGCTTACACCAGCTACGCACATCACTATGTTGAATCGCGCCTTAATGCTTGCAACAAAATTTATAGCGGTACGTCCAGAACTAACAAATTTGGAACCCTGGATGGGCTGGCATGACGAAGCAACCCGTAACCAATTCCAGCTAACCCGCACATCAATCCTGGAGTTTCTGTGTCTGCCGGCAAACCACAGCACCATGTCCCTCGTTTTTTGTAGTCAGCCAAAACACCCGAGAGGATTTTTGTCGATCGCTCCTGATCACCTAGGGCCAAGAAGATTTCGGAATTTCCTAAGTTCCCGTGACATAGGCAATGGTTATTCATAAGCCCATATTTCCATGTAGCCTTTTGAGCAAGATTTATCACATTTTTACACTCTGCATTGCCCAGAGTTGACCTCATCTTGTCGGCAGCAAGCCCAATTCCGACAGCCCCATGACACCAATGACACATATGGTTATCTTGGCGAGCATCAATCCACGTGTTGAGCGCCTTATCAAATAATGTTTGTTCGTACGCAAATGCCTGACTAGCTAGAAGCCTCGCCTCGGTATCGTTGTTAACATCAGCCCATTCCGACAAAGCCCATGCAATTCCACTAACTCCGTGCGACAGCCCCCCAAGCCGTCGGCTATAGTTACTGTCTTTCAAGGTATTCCAAGCAACCCCTATTTTCTGAGATTCAGCAGACTCCTTAAGTTTACGCGCCGCACTTGCCGCTACATCAAGGGCTCCTTGTTCTTTGGTGATTAAATACCATCGAAGTGCGATCAACAATGCCCCTGCAGAACCTGACATAACGTCAAAGCTCTTGTCATGTTCTATAAGTTTCTTCAAGCGTCCGATTGCTCTATGATTTTTATCAATAGGCCTATCAAGAGCGCGCGACATAAGAATGTCCGCGTAAAACAACCCGCCAATTCCGCTGAATGCACCGCAAGCAGTATCCTGCATAGGTAGCTTCATCAAAAAACAAACGAAATCATGAACTTCTAGGGCAGCTTTTTTGAATATGTCTATCCGCGTATGTCTATAAAGCTCTGCCAAGAATATTCCTATGCCGGGCGCCCCCTCATACACAGTTGGCTGCAATACGCTCGCAGTGTAACTCGTGTCATCGATTGCCGTTAGTCCAGCCCAGAACGGTTTATTCTCGACATTATATCTCTTGTCCAAAAGATTCTTTCCAATATTCACCGACGCCGCAATAATCGCGTCATTTGAGATCCTTGCTTTTTTTGATGAAAAACGACGGCTAGCAAATGGAGAATTCTTCCGAAGGTCTATCGGGATAGTGCTTTTCATAGCCAGCCCGATAACCTCTGCTAGTCTTTTCTTGCTAGTCTCAATCATTTCCAAACGACGAATAAAGCCTTGAATGCACGACTCTCCAAAAAAATTTGATATTTCTTTTCCGCGAGAATCATAAAGGTTTCGCGTATCAAATGTCGTCCAAAAATACGGGATATCGTTATCCCACAAATCTGATACTTCGCTAGAAATCAGTTGAGCTAGATGAGGCATATTATCGGCCTGACTCCAAAGATAGCCCCCCAAAAGAACATCGCACTCGATGGCATCCCTTAGAACCGTTGGATGCTTCATCCGTTGTAGAGCTTGCTCATAGCTCATCGTATCTCGAGGAACCCAACGAAGCTTGGCGCCTTTAAATGCTTTTAACGGGCTATCTGTTCCTAAAAGGACCGCTTTGTTTTTATACAAAACATCAAGCGCATCAACAAAGCCATGGATGATTTCTTTTGTATATTGATGTGCGTCAAATCTATAGCCGTCAAGCACCGGTTTGTTTGGTTGCTTTGGCATCGTCCCTTTACGCGAAACAATTTTCACATCATCCCGCCCTAGGTTTCTGACTGTCGGTGCCGCAAAAGGGGCCGGTTGCGTCCCTGAAGCTCCTATGGCGCTAGTATCATATACTCCATACTCTCCACGCCGCCGATTGGGTAACAGGCCGGTACGGAAGAGAAAAGCATCCGTGGCTTTACCGTATAGGAAGCCAAGGAGCTTGGCACTGGGCGGCCGCCGATGGGGGCGATCGAACATAGTTTCGAGGTCAATTAGATATGGATCACCTCCAGAAGCGATAAGATTCTCGTGATGAAGATCAGTTATACCGAGAAGCCAAGCAATTGCGATAAGCTGCCCTTGTTTGTAGTAGTAGCTGGAAATATCAGATTTTGAAGACGCCTGACTTGACTTAATAAATTCTGCATATCCATATGTATCGAAGCTCAGGTTTCTATAGGTTCGTGGAGAAGGAAAATCACAGTTTTGCCCATACCAGTCTATAAACTGGTTATAGGCCTTGTCGGCATTTACGGGGCGCGGTTTATAAACCAACTTAGCCCTACTATAATGTAAGATTGCGACAACGCGGCCTCGGCAATGAGAATCACCGTTACCCCAAACAATAGACTTTAAAGTCGAGTTTCGACTTATGCTAAAAACACCTTCGATATGTTTGTTGTCATCCGCAACGCGAGTTATCGTCTCAATGCACATTTGCGTGGTATTATCGACAACAGTTAAAATCCGACTCTGAAGAACAGGATACTTATCCCAGAATATTTTTTTGTTCTTGTCGAGAGACAGAGATGAGACAAACAACTTATATCGCTTTTCTGGCGAATAAGCACCCGCAAGACTTAGCCTTTGAATGTTGGCTTCTAAAATTAGAGAGGGCACCATTAAATCAGCAACTTTGTTATAAAGATATTGCCCAAAATCAGCAAGAACGGCTTGTCTATCAACTGCAAGCCCATTCGTGAGAGAGCGCTCTATACAACAGGAAAACCGATAATGGGCATCTTCAAGGTAGTTGGCACAAAGCTTCCCGATGCCACCTTTTTCATAAGGTGGAATTTTCCGAGAAACTGATGTCCGTCGTCGTGTTCGTTTTTTTATTCTCGAACCTGATGTTCGACCTTCTTCATGCCCTAATTGAAGAAGGTAAATGAATTTTACAGGATCCACACCAAGCGCAAGAAGACACCTAGAAAATCGGCTTTTGCTTTTACCAAAATAGGTGTCAATCCACCATCTAATCCTTCTTTGATCGCCTGGCTGTGGGGGCAAACTTAAATCTATACCGTGGCGTGCTCTTTCGGTCAGATTTTGGGTGCGATCAAACATGTAATATCAAGAATACAGGTTCACATGCATAACTTGTGTTACGTTCGGCCGAGATCTTGCTCTCGTCAGATCAATCGCTTAGAGCGCATAGACGGATTTTGTTCGAACACAAGTGCAATTAGATCCGCAATACGTTGCACAAGTGCCACAACTATTACCTGTGTTACAGAATTGTACATCTGTATTCGTAGGCAAACCATACCCATGGCGAGAGGGGCTCCTCACCACGGCTGATGGAGGTTCACCAGAAGGATGGTTAACAATCAATTTCTTGAGAGCGTCAACTCCAAAGGCCCCAACCCCACGCTCGATGCTAGACAAAGGGACAGAAAGGCTGGCCGCCAAATCCTTTTGCCAGTCTTTTCTATTCTTAAGGAATGCATCAGCTAATAACGGCCCAGACCACATGGCATCCATTATCCGAGCTACTAGAGCCGAGTTCTCTTTGTTAGTCCCCGATGATTTTTGACGATTTAAGCGCGTATTCGGTTCCAGCTTTTTCATAAAAACACCTTACCGCTCAGAAACGACGCCCTAGTAGTACCACTTTTTACAAGATTTGCAACGATTAGGTGCCGACACGATTAGTTGCCGTCCGCAAAAACGCAACCATTGGACGAAGGGGTTATTTAGGGCGTTTGCCAAACTCCAAAACCTTATGCTTTCCCATTGATGAATGACTAGCGATATGATGCATACCAAGATTGACCCTTGTTTTCTGCATGCTATCAGCTTGGGCCTTTAATAGTTGTGCTCGTGATGAAATGCCCATTTGTTCCAAGAATTGGCGTTGTGTGACTAGGTCAGCAACGATGTTTCCTTTTTGAGCCGCTATATCGGCAAGAACAGAAAAATCGACGCCCGCTGTTACATCAACCCTTCCAGGAAAAGAAAGAACGTCAACATATTGTTG
>JBAVWC010000109.1:0-1995 GCA_049697595.1 Alphaproteobacteria bacterium | reverse complement strand
ACCTTGGACTTGGCATCGATGCAGAGTCGTGGCCGCCCGGTCGCTCCACATGTACGTGGCAGGTACCCATTTCTTGAGAGTGGGGTGTACATGGGCTGGTTGAAGATGGATCCTCGCTTGCCTGAATCGAATATGCGACAGTTGAACCTTAATTCAGAAAAGGTCTCCACAGAACAACCGGTCACTGTTGGACACGGGTTCACCGTGCCGGTCGCCATGGTCGTTGAATCCAGACCAGGACGAAGAATTGTCACACCTGAGTCTGAAGCGATACTCGTTGGGCGCGTCGTATGCTGGATTGCCGCAGGCCCGCAATTACACAACTCCTAGGCTCATAACGCCGTGGAAGCTTTGAAGCGTGTAGTGGAGACTCAAATGCCCGGACCACAACCTATCCCCAAAGCGCAATCGGGCCCCCGAAGGGCGATTCTCGTAGCGCGAGTGTCCAGCAAGCCTCAGGAAGAAAATGGCTTCTCCTTACCTGCGCAAGACAATTTCCTCACAGCGTATGCGGCTCAAATCGACGCCACTATCGTCAAGAGGTTCTCCTTCGCAGAGAGCGCGAAAAAGGAAGGTCGCAAACACTTCGAAGATGTGCTTAAGTACCTGCGCGACCACCGTGACGTCAAAATCGCCCTATTCGAGAAGACGGACCGGCTGAGCAGAAACTTGCAGGACTACGTCAAGGTCGAAGAACTGGTCGAAGAGCTGGATATCGAAATCCATCTCGTTAAGGAAGGACAAGTCCTCAGAAAGACTGCCAGGTCACAGGATCGCCTGGTTGCAGGAATCTTCGCACTTCTTGCCCGCAATTACATCCAGAATATGCAGGAAGAGATTATCAAGGGGCAAATCGTGAAGGCCGAGAGAGGATACTCCCCGGGCAGGGCCATGTTCGGTTATATGCATGATCGGGAGACTCGCACCCACGTGGAACACCCCACGAAAGGCAAGGTCGTCCGGCTGATGTTCCAGCTCTATGTCACCGGCGAATACAGCGTTGAATCATTGCGGGAGGCGATCTTCACCCGGACGGGCGCTAAGATCAGTAAAGGCCATCTTCACAAAATGCTTCAAAGCCGGTTTTACATCGGTCAGTTTGTCTGGCGCCGCGTGGAATACAAAGGCAAACACCCGCACTTAGTCGACCATAAGACATTCGCTCGCGCACAGGAATTGATCTCAGGGCGCAATGGCAGCAGATCCAAATCGCGCAAGCACTCTTTCGCATTTACCCAGCTGGTTCACTGCTCGAAAGATGGGTGTTTGCTCACGGCCGAACTGGCGAAGGGTAAATACCCCTACTACCATTGCAGCTTCGGCAAGGGGCGACATAAGGTTCCCTGGTTGCCGGAGACAAAGCTGTCCGAGATGCTCGGCAATGCTGTCACGCAGATTCGTATCCCAACGCAAGTGGCAACCGGCATCTTAGCCGCACTTGAAGCTGACCAGTCGAGGCTAGTGAGCCAGCGGCAGGAGGAGTTCGATTCCGCGAACAAGCGCCTAAAGGAGATCGAACTGTCAAAGCTTGAGGCCTATGGGGACTTCAAACGTGGCGTGATCGACGAAGCTCTCTGGTCCTCACTGCGAGATGGATGGAGCGTGGAAGAACTTCGGCTTCGAGCGACCGTGGAGACCTACTCAAGTAAGCCTTTCGCCTCGGAAATCGAATCAGTGCGCAAAACTTTCGAACTCGTTCAATTCGCTCATTCTAAATGGGATACACTTCTCAACACCGAACGAGCCAAAATCGCAAAAATAGTACTTTCGAACTGTTCCTCAGATGGCGTAACTCTTTCATTTCAATATAGAAAGCCATTCGACCTAGTTGTTGAAAGGGGCAAAAATGAAGAATGGCGGAGAGGGAGGGATTCGAACCCCCGATACCCTTACGAGTATGCCTGATTTCGAGTCAGGTGCATTCAACCGGGCTCTGCCACCTCTCCGTTCCAGCGCGAACGCGCATCGGAGCGATGCGCGCGGGTCGGCCGAGTT
>JBAVWC010000108.1:0-1909 GCA_049697595.1 Alphaproteobacteria bacterium | reverse complement strand
CCGCGGTCGCAGGCCGCGGACGCGCGCCGCGAGTCTCGCTCTATGCAAGAACAGCGCCTGCAACATATCTTTCTAATTGAGGCGGCTGGCATCTGAAGAAAAACCCCTGCCGGCCTTCAGAATCAGTCTTCCATCGCAAGAATTTCTCCCGAGCCTGACCAGATCGATCAATTTCATCCTGCGATCTCTCAGCAAGGAGGCGCGAAATGGCCACTGCTTGAGACTCCAGTTCCGCCAATGCGGCACGACATTTCCAGCAAATCTGGAGGTGGGTCCGAATGGCACGCATTCGTAGGTTGGACAGTTCGGCGTCCAGATAGGCCAGAAGGGTTTCATCGTTAGGATGCTCGCGTGACCGGTTTCTTAGCATATCTCTTTGTCCTCTCTTCCTTGACGTGCCGCGATGTCGCTTCCTGGAGCTTTCGTAATGCACGTGCCAAGAGAGTATTGACAGAGTTTATGCTGATCCCCAACTGCTCGGCGATCTCGCGATACTTCAGTGTCTCAAGTCTGAGCAACAGGACTTCCTCTTCGCGCGGTGAGAGCACCGAAAGGAGGTTTCGGACATCCGTGGGGCCAGATATTTCTGCCACAGGTGCTCCGGCTATTTCCAATTCATCAAGCTGTTCATGCAGATTCCGGTACTTTATTTGCCTGTTCATCGCTCGGCGCAATACGCAAATCGTCCACGCCTTTGGATGTTCGATGCTCTTGCCGGATCTCAATGTTTGATAAAGCTGCATGAAGGTGTCCTGTGCAAGGTCTTCAGCGAGTTCATAGTTGCAGGTCGTCCGGAGTGCATAGCGGACGAGCGCCATGTACCAGCGGTCATAGAGCGCCGTTAGTAAATCGGTTGCATCAGTTTCGTTCACGGCACTCGCCAGCCGATAAGAATTAGCTGTCTACGAGTGGCCGCAAACGCTGATTTTCGCGACAACGCGAGGGAAATATCGCTGCCCGCACCGAGCTGCAATGTCTGGCGGGCAGCTTACAGGCAGCTCACCGCCAGGAGACACGTCACACTATCGCTGTGGATGAAGGGGCGTGCGCACAATGGGAAATGGACCACGACAATCGGACATTCGCCTTCTTATCGGTGGCCGCTTTCAGAGACTGCGACCCGTATCCCATTGTCCGGCAATAGTTTCTGAAGTGCCTGAAGAATATCCGCGTGATTCCGGGTCATATAACGCTCGATCTTGGGATTCGTCAGCAATCGATCAAGATAACCGCAAGCCACGGTCAAAGTGAGGACATCTGTTCCGTATGACTCTTCCACTGATTTCAGATCTCTGAGAAGAAACTCGTTTTGCTCCTCCAGCATTGACCGGGCGGCAATCGATGTCGCCTGTAGCTTTTTGTCAGCAGCGGCTTGCTCTTCTAGCATTTCCGGTTTGGTGACGGCCAGAAGCGCCTTTGCAAAGGGAACTGTAAATGTTCCACCAGCCACCATGTGCTCGGCGGCCTCGATCTGGCGAATGGGCTTCATTCTGCGCAAGATCCAGAAAACCTTGGGGCTGAGCTGCTTGTCCGCCAATATTTGAACCGCTTCGGAACAGATCCCATTTAACAAGTCGCGCTTTGCACGAATGGAGTCCAGGCTGACATCCAATGCAGCCGCGATGCGTTCTTCTGTCAGGCCGTTTTTAAGTGCCTCCAATAACATGAAATGCTGCGCAACGGCCGGTATATGGTTAACGTGGCGGTTGTACGTGTAGGCTTCGTCGTCGGTGGCGAGCAGGCATTTGACCTCCTTCGTCCCAATCGACTTCAGTATTTCGAGACGCACATGGCCATCGAGGAGAAGATAATCACCAGGACCTCTCGGATAGACCACCAGGGGTTCAATCACGCCAACATGTTTCAATGAAGCAGTGAGTTGCTTATAGAACTCTCCGCTTCGATGACC
>JBAVWC010000107.1:0-8883 GCA_049697595.1 Alphaproteobacteria bacterium | reverse complement strand
TTGAGCTGGATTTGATGGATGTCCAGATTGATCGTGACGATGTCGTTATACACTTCCGTCACAAGCTGGGACATTTGTTCGGCGTTTAGATTTACGTTCTGGCTGTCACAGGCATTGTATATCGCCGACAGAGCCAAAGTCATCGTCGATGGATCGATGCCCGGTCTTTCGACGCCGAGCATAGGCGCGTTGCAAAGTTCCTGCAAAGTGACGTGCAGTATCTTAGCACATCTCTGGGCTACGCTGATCCTGAATCTGCGCGTTCTATTTTCGATGCGAACGATTTGCGTGGCCGACAAGCCTACCAACGCACCAAACTCTGCGGGACTTTCATAACCGCGACGTTTGCGTATCTCGCGCAAATTGTTTTTCGGAAATAGATCCGGTTTCTTTTTCGGCTTCTGTTTCATAGCAAAATCTAATCCTCAAAAATGATCGACGGCAGCACGGCGACAATATACCGACGATGGTTAATAAATCATATACCATGATTCTGTTTTCCATATACCATAATGGCAATATCTATTTCAAGCAACTAATTGCCAGAATCGGGAAGTTGCCAAAGAATATGGTCAACTGCAAGCATTAGTTGATAAATTTCCCTTGCTTTCTCATATTCCAGTTTGGTATATGGGGATACCAAGACGCCATTGTTACCTGTTTTCAGTAAGTCATAGAGCCGAGAGGCGATTGACTTTCAGCTACCAGCGGCCTCTTGCCCCTCTCTGTTGGCTATTGATTTTGGGCTTCGATAAACGCGCCAAAAGCGCGAACGGGGGATCATGACTTTTATTTTAAGGGCAGCAAAAATGATTTTCGCCAAAGACCATATTTCTCGCGAATCAGACAAGGCCGTACTTCTTGTTCAGGGCGAACTGCTTTTACCACGCAGCACCGGCCCACCCAAAAGTATCTAAAACTTTATCCGTATTTTATCAGCTATTTTACCGGGAGCCGTCCATGACGATATTGCACCGCAAACTTTCTTGTATCCTTTTGATTCGATTAATCACTGTCGAGGCTGGCATTATTGACCGCGCTGAATGCAGCGAGACATGCACAGACATGTCGCATAAAGAATTTGAAAATAATAACAAAATCGCAAGCAATTTCGTTCAAAATGGTCGTCAGCAAAACAAAATGGCTGCGCGTCTTCTAGTCCATGAGGTGTCTCATGGCTAAGAAGCACCATAAGAAAAAACAGCTTCCTGTCGTTCTGGTCGGTGAATTGGTGACGCCAGAACGTCGCCGTCAGTTGGGCGGGGTCGTAACCGAAATGGTAGACGAGGACGGAAGTAGCAGAAGAAAAATGAAGCGTCATAAAGCGCGTTATGACTGCATGATCGAATTTTACTGCGACGAAGGCACATTCTCTGACCGGCAAACCAAGGCTGGCTTGAAATACCGCGAGATTTACCTGTCCGGCATTCACGGGCAAAGCGGCAAATATCTCTGCAACCCCTTCACTATAGATTGCGGACGCGCCGATCCCGAAAACAAAATCATCGGCCACATGCACAATCTTCGTTTGCTGGTCGAAGCGAATGAATTGCTGACTGAGGAAGAACGCGGCATCGTGCGCGATGTTTGCGCCTACGACAGAGTCGCGTCGGCTTATGATCTGAAGCGCATTCTTCTTCGCGCTCTTGATGTCCTGGCCGATTATTGGAAATACGAAAACGATTAATCGACGCGATTGCCTTTTTCTCCCGACACGTCCTGACACGTCACGAGACACTCGAAAAAGAATCTATAGTTAAAACGAATTTTTTTGTCGATTTTTTTTGCAAAGTCCAAAATAGCGTGGTACATTTTGCCATCATCACGAATACGAGCGTCTAGACCACATCGTAGAAGCAACCGCATTATCAGGCGGTTTTTTGTTGGCTAAAATTCAAAGCCTGATGCTTTGAAACACGCAGCATAAAGCGTGGCAAACACCCTACAACCAAACAAGCGCATACTGATCGACACCGGCCTTACCATGCTCGATTTTCGCGCGTGGCGATAACGCGTGTCTGGAAATACGAAAACGATTAATCGGCGCGATTGCCTTAATTCTTCTGATATGTCCTGACACGCCACGACACGCTCGAAAAAGAATCTATGATTAAAACGAATTTTTTTGTCGATTTTTTTTGCAAAGTCCAAAATAGCGTGGTACATTTTGCCATCATCACGAATACGAGCGTCTAGACTACAACGTCAAACCAATTTGCAGAAACAACCGCCCACCCGGCGGTTTTTTCTTGCCCAAAATTCAAAGCATGACGCTTTGAATCACGCCGCGTAAGACGCGGTAAACATTACCGCAACCAAACAGTCAAGCGAACACAATCACATTCGAGGTTTCCCCGTGCTGGCGGCGCATTTGCGTCGATTTTCCCAGCGCGAAGGACGCCCCGCGTTTGGTTGCGGCTTCGTCTGGCTAAACAGCACGGAGCGTATTCATGAAAAAACGATTGATGACGACTGCATTACTCGGCCTGCTTGCCGCTCATGCTTATTCTAATCCTGCATTGGCGGGCAGCGGAGGAATCCAGATGTTGCCGCCAACGCCTCTTGGATCGACGACCGTATGTCCAAGCGGTACGCAACAGGTTCTCTCATATAGCGGAACGCCGCAGGGCGGGGCGCAAGGAGGTATCAATTGCGTTCCCATCGCTACCGACGCGCAGGGCGATTTGGCTGCGAGCGGTTATATTCAAGCCGGTCAAACCTCTGACGCATGCACCTCTACCAATGCGGGGGCGATCCGGTTCAATAAATCGACGGTAGCCTTTGAAGGTTGCAACGGCTCAAGCTGGCAAGCGATTGGCGGCGGAGGCTTGACCATTATCGAAGGCGGTTGCCAAACATACTGGTCGGGTTGTCCTGCCGGTTATACCCCCACATCCTATTTCAGCCCCGGCACTTACAATTGCTGCGACAAATGCGGCAATCCGGCATGGCGCTATACGGTGTGTTCACAATGAGCGCGGTCAACCTGAACCTGAAAGGCTTGGTCGCAATTTGCGCCAGCGCCCTTCTTCTTTCGGTTTCTCCTGTTCATGCACAGGGAGCCCAGCCTGTGCATATGCCGACGATTGCGGACTGTCCGCCGGGATATGTCCTTGCCGTTCAAGACACCGATGCGCCTATGCCTCTGGCAAGCGACGACACGGCGCAGTCCGACCAGAACACCGATACGGTGGACGGTCAAATGGCGGCATTCAAGACGCGTCAGCAACAGCAATCAGCCTACGCCGCCGATCAGGCGCAGGCTCCACGCGCTTTCGTGACCGGCTGCGTTCTGCCTCAACCCGCGCAACAGCAGGAACAGCAGCAAAGATAGCAGCCGACAGGATTTGACGAGAGGCGGCGGCGGCTACTTCGTCGTCGCCATCAATTCCAACATTTCTCAAAACAATTTTAAGGAGGGTAGCGCCATGCCGGACAGCACAAAGGAACTTCTTGAACTGATTTTGACTCAATCTATCGAAAGATACGTTGAGATGAAACCCGCCGATGCCGAGAAGGCAATCGCGCAGGAATGGCCGCAGCAGATACGCACATTGCTGAGAGTCTTTCTTCACAAAACCACTTGCGACAAATGCCAGACATCTGTTCGTTTTATGGTTCTCATGAAAAAAGACGGCAACGGCGTCTATGTCTCGCCGGTGTGTAACTGCAAGTCGCGCATCCCTTTCAACCTGTCTTGAGACCGTGCCGCGATAGCCGCATGGAAGCGCGTCGATAAAGCGGTCTTTTGACCCATTTTCAGCGCGTTCGCCAACGTCCTGACCGCAACTTTTATCAAAAAATTGAACCTGACCGAAGGGAGGCTACCCATGTCTGACCTGATCCCCTTGTTTGCCGATCATTCGCACCCGCTGGTCAACCAGATCATCAATGAAACCGCGTTGCGATGCCCTGATTGCGGAGCGCACCAAACATCGCTTGTCCTGATGATCGAAGCCTGCGCCTTCAAGCCTCGCTATGCCGTGGTCTGTACCAAATGCAAACGCCGAGGGTCGCTTGGAAAACATCCAAAGGAAGCGGTCAGGCAATGGAACAAACGACCCGGTTTCTTTGCGTCCCTATTCAAAAAACGGAGGCAACAATGACGACGGCACTCCCGCTCGATGCGGGCGAGATTTATGTTCATTGGCGGATCGAAGGCGGCGGCATCGGCGTCACGGCATTCACGGACGAAGCTGGCGATCCTTATATCGGCCTCTGTCCCCTGAACTGGAACGGCGATCCATGCGGGCCGCCACTCTATCTCCAGCGCATGCGTCTGATGGCCGACATCGTCGTCGGCTTTATGTCCCGCAAGCCGGTCGTTGTCTTTGTCGATGCCGAAATCACGTCACACGGGCTGCAAGTAAGGATCAGCGAACCGCCGCACCTGACTCGTTTTGGCCATCCGCGCCACATATCGGCGCGATGGGGCGATCCGCCTCCCACGCACCGCATGATTTTGTACCCGGCCCATTTCGATTGGTTTGTCACTCAACATTTCAAAGAGGTTTAAAATGCAAGAGAAATTCAAGAAAGCGCTATATGCCGATGCCAAAGCTATCGGTCTTGTCATCCTGTCCCTGGGACTCAAGGAAGAAAAATATCAGAGGGGCTTCTTCATCTATGGCCTGACAGCTTTGGATGTCATCAAGCGGATCACGGAAACACATGACGCCGCCCGCATGACGCATCTGGCGGCAAAGGAATATATGAAGAGCTATCAAGCCTTGCTGGACAATACCGACCTCAAGGCTTGCGTCAATAACTCCGAAGCCAAGAAGCGTTTTAACCGCATCAAGGCCGCCCTGTCGGCAAGATTGCTCGACGGACTGCTCTCCAGTTATGCGCGTAGCGCCCGCGCTGAAATCGAACGTCTGAGACGTGAGCGTATGCGCTTACGCAGTCGCAATAAAGCCGCACGGGCAGCAGTGGCTGCGAGACTCTCTCGATTGAATCCGTCCGATACAGAGCGAGCGACCGCCTGATATTTCCGCAATTCCACAAGGAGAATAATGATGACCGATCAATATACAATGCCAGCTATCGACCAGTTCCGTGACGCTATGACGCAAAAAGGACTTACGCCTCCAGCCGTGATCGAAACGGATGGTCAAATCCATCGCTTTTCGAGCAGCGGCAAGCGTGGCGACGATGCAGGATGGTATGTTTTTCACGACGGCGCTATCGCTATCGGCTCCTTCGGCGATTTTCGCACCGGCCAAGGTATGAAAGCATGGAAAGCCGACATCGGGCGCAGCCTGACTCCCGTTGAACAGAGCGACATCGACCACAGGCAAAAGGAACTGCAAGGCGAGCGTGAAGTTAAGAAACAGCAGCTTCAGTCTCAAGCGAGACTCAAGGCGTCTGGCGTTGCGCGAACATCCATCCCTGCGCTCGATTCCCATCCTTACCTGATAAGGAAGAATATCGGAGCGCATGGCATAGGCGTTTGGGAAAATCCCGATGTGGCCATTCAATACAGTAAAAAGACCGGCAAGCCGTTTCTGCAAGTCACAGCCAAGAATGGCGGCCTAAAATTGGGCTTCGGCCTCGAATTGGGAACAAAATCCGCCGAAGAAATTATCGAAAGCTGGAAAAGCGTCCTGCTTATCCCGATGTATGACAGCACCGGCAAGCTACAGTCTTTCCAGTTCATTTCCAAAGACGGGGACAAGAAGTTTCTCTATGGCGGCATGATGCAGGGCTGCTGCTTCCCCTTGGGCGAGATCAAGAATGAACCAACCATTCTGATCGCCGAGGGCTATGCAACTGCGGCCACCATCCATGAGATCACCGGCTACCCAGTTGTGGTCGCCTATAACGCCGGAAATCTTCTGGCCGTTGCCAAATTAATTCGCGCTCAAAGGCCGGATGCCGAGATCATTCTTTGCGCCGACGATGACTGGAAGACCAAGGGAAATCCGGGCAGGACAAAGGCCGAGGAAACCGCGCTTGCGGTCGGCGGCAAAGTTATCGTCCCTGAATTTGGCGAAAATCGACCGGACGGCGCGACCGACTTCAACGATATGGCAACACTTGACGGGAAAGTCGCTGTTACCAATTTTTTTACAAGGCACTCTTTGGGGAGGAAAAATAACATGACACAGAATTCCTATGATAATGACAATGACGAAGCCTATGCGTCTTTTTCCCGACCGGGGGCAACCACGCAGCCGGAGCCATCGCCTGAAAACTCGCCGACAAGCGGCAGGGTTTTCACGGGAACGATAACCAATTTCGGCCCCGCGCCTTACAAAAAGAACCCCAATAACAGCGCCAGCTATTTCATTACCGTCGCTAATGGCAACGACGAAAAGACTTTGTGGGGTGTCGATCTTGGCAAGGCTCTTGTGGAATCCGGCTTCACGGTCGGCGATAAAGTCGCCATTTACGACAAAGGCAAAGTCCCTGTTCAGGTCGTCACCAAAACCCGCGACCCGACCGGCAAGGTTATCCGCGAGGAAATCAAAACCGTGAATAAAGGCTCTTGGCACATTGGTTCGCTTGATGAATATATCGAGTCGCGCATGCAGATGGCTCAGGAAATGGCTTGCGATGAGCCGGTAAGAGAACCGGACGCCGGTCGCGCTCAACGTGAGGCCGCAGCCGCCTCAAAACATCCGTCAGCACCGCGCAGCAGCGCTTATCGGCCAGCGCCGGAGCCTGTGGCGGAACCCAAGCTTCATTTTTCAGACAATCAATTCAGGGTTGTTCAGGAAATCTGGAAGGATGTTCCGCGTCAGGCGGCGAGCCATTCCGAAGCCGGTTACGACATTCTGCTCGATAACAAAAGCAAAGTCCGCGTCACTCATGACCGCATCGAAATGGTGTGTAAGCCAAAACAACGCCCTGATGCCGCCTATATAGCAGCTTGCGAACATGCGCGTCATTTCTGGAATAGCGAGATCGAAGTGCATGGCGACATACAGCACCGCATTAAAGCCTACGCCTATGCAGCGGCTTATGGCGTCAAAGTAATGAACTATATGCCGAACGACAGCGAATTGATCGAGGTCAACAAGATCGTGGATCAACTTTATAAGGAAGAGGAGCCGGGATTCCGGCGTCCGGCTTCGGTTAGACCACAAGCGGGCGGTCAGTTCAGCCCACTTATACGGTAGGCCACGCTTGCGTGAATTTATACCGCTGCTTCTGGAAGCACTGTTACGATTTTTTCAGCGGTGTTTTTGATGTGCGCCAAATCTTGCTCCATCCACTTCTTGCATTTCGTCCCTTCTTGAATGGGCGAGATCATATTCGTCCAGAACTGGATAGTCCGGCATAAGGCTTTTGCCTCGGATTTAGTCAGCGAGATCGTGATGTTTTTGCTGCTCATAATTCACCATAGGTTGTCGGTTGCCAATTGCGTTACTTGCTTCTGAGTTGTTGCCACAAAATTTTGCAGATTACCATATTGGAAATCAGCAGGGAGATTTCAATAGCCGCTTTGGCGGCGATTGCCTAAACGACCCAACCCATGCCGTTTGAGCCTGTTTCGTACAGCCATTCATGGCCGCAGTTTTTGCATGTGTAATGGGATTCGTCGGCTGGTCCCGTCATCGAGGAAATGTTTTTGCCGCCTGTCCATACGAGATTGGCATGGGGCTTCGTATAGCGGGCTTTGCCAACAAGATTCTGGCAATCGGCGCAAAGTCGCTTCTGCGTCTTTTGTTTTACGGTCATGACTACCACCCCAAAAGTTATCTTCGCATTTTACCAAAAATTCATCGTGTCGCCAAGCAACCCTTTTTCAAAGGAGCCATTCATGAAAGTTAGCAACGGCTATGTCTGGTCGAACAAATACAAGGCCTGGCGCAAATTACCGCGCCACGTCTGGCTGAAAATCCAGCGCCATCAAGTCCTCAAAGCCACAAAAAGCAACAAAGACACACCTAACGGGAGAAAGTCATGAAAAAATTTCCTATGCACAATTATACGGTCGAGGTGAATGTCGGACGTAGCATCCGCACCACCGTCAAAGCCTTTAGTGAAAGTCATGCCGCAATGATCGCCGAGCGGATGCTGGAAAAAACCGGCACACAGGGATTCATCGCGTCACATGAGGTATGGATCGACATCGAAGATTCAGTACGCAACCCTCACAGACGACCCCAGAAATGGCGATCCTCACGTTGGGGTTATCCGTGGGAACGCCTTGGAACTGGAAGGGCAGCGTTACAGGCGTCTCTCAACGATCTCAATAAGATTAAGAAAATGCGCGACCGGCACGAGGTAAAAGCGCGTCGCGCCAAACGAAAGGACGCCTCATGATCGTCCTCAAGAAGAAAGACATATTGCGGGAACTGGCCGTATCCATGTTCCTGATGCTGGACTTTAACCCTGATGTTACCTCGGCCTCATTAATCCAACGCATCCGCGACCGCGCTATAGCGGCTTTGCAATCGGCAGTAACCTATACAGGGCTTATCGGCCAAAACGAGGTTCAGGGATTCCTTCAATCCGCGCCGTTGCGCTTCAGCATCGTTTGCAAGGGCGACATTGTGAAGGGTGACATTGTTCGGTTCACCGAAGATGCCTATGACGGGCGGCGCAACCCGCCTCGCTGGCTCGGCAAACGAAACGTTACCGCCGAAATAACCGGCATACGCCCCAATAACGGCGATCCCATGCTGATGATGAAAGTCATCGCCTGTGTGGGGGCATGGGAGTTGAAGCCTGACGCAGAGATTCGCCGCACCCTGAAGGCGATTGCTCGAAGTGATGCCAAACGCGCGCCGTGGGAAAACGATGATGAGCGCAAAAAGGTCAAAGACCAGACATCGGCAAATCCGCGAACGATTAAGACAGCGGCAGCGGAAACCCTCGCTCTGAAAAAGAAGCCAAACTAGGCCGCGATTTTTCTTCCGCCTTACTCAAGAC
>JBAVWC010000106.1:0-7791 GCA_049697595.1 Alphaproteobacteria bacterium | reverse complement strand
CGCACAAGGCGCGCAATAAGGGGCTTATCGCTGCGAATTAAGCAGTTCTTTGCCGCGCGCGTGATAGATAGCCGCGTTTGCGGGATCATGCAGGATAGTCTCATAAATATCGCCCAAAACATTATAGGAGCGATAAAAATTGGGATCGATTTCCAGCGACCGTTTCAAATTTGCAATCGCCTCGTCGGTATGGGCGCTCTGGTTGGGCATATGAAGATAGGTCAGCGCCAGATTGAACCGGGTTTCGGCGTAGATGTCTGAAATCTTGATCGCCTCGTTGAATTGCTCGATAGCTTTGTCATATTGACCGTGATCGGAATAATAAAGCGCCAGATTATTCCGCGCTCGCGCCGAAGCCTCGCCATAAGAAAAGATATTGGTGTAAAAAGATTCCGGGTCATGCCAGATTTTATTCTGGTCATAGGTTTTGACGCACAGCGTTCCGGCAAAAATCAGGGCGGCGGCAGATGCCGCGCGGGCATAGGCGGGAGGTTTGTCTTGCAAAAATTTTGCTATCGTCTGCGCTATGCCCAGAAATAACCCCACCGACGGCAGATACATCCAATGTTCAAGAAACAGGGAATTCATCGTAATTAAAATTCCGGTGTCCGGCGCGTGCGCTCCTGCAAACCACAACAAGCCCCAGCTTAGCGGCAATCCGTGAGGAGGGCGGCGACAGGTGTAAGCGATCTGCGCCGCAGCCAAAAGGACAAGGCTCAGCCCGGCGGCGACTTGACCCGTCATTGCTGCGAACACCAAGAAACTGCGTTCCATATGCAGCCCGGTCGGATCGACGAGAAGCTGAAGATAAAGGGGCAGGGTGGCGAGAAAAGTATAAATTCTATAAATCGGATGATCCGCATATATTTTCAGATGGGCATATTCGTTCATGCCGTAATCATGCGTATAGGTTTGCGGCCCGTCGAAGCCCGGGGCGTGGATGCGCCAATAGACATAGGCCAGACTGACGACCCACAAAGGCCAGGTGCGGAAATAAGTGCGGATGTCGAGGCGTTTGGGGTGAGTAAGGAACAAGCCGCTCATCACCAGAAGCGGAAACATGACCGTCGTTTCCTTGGTGCATAACGCCAGCAGGAATAAGGGGAATATTTTCAGGATTTTGCGCGGCGTGAAATCGGGCAACAGAACGATCATCGCCCACAGGCAAAAGAACGCGAAGAGGGGATCTGCCGTCGCGCTCATATAGGTGACGGCTTCGGTGTGCAGAGGATGCAATCCCCACACAAGGGCGGCAAAAAACACGGCCCACGAATTGAATCCCAGTTTTGTGCCTAGCCTATAGACAAAACAGGTGTTCGCTATATGCAGCAACAAATTCAAAAGATGAAACAAGAAGGTCGAGCCATTGCCCAACTGGTACAGAACAAGATAAATCAGCATCTGCACGGGGCGATAAAACCCGCCCACGATATGCGCGCCGTCGGTGGTCGAGCTTGTCAGGATAGTGCCGATATGCCCCCAATCCCGCAGATAGGTATTAAGCTCGATCAGCAGATTGTCGTCGAAGAGAAAACCGTTGCCGAATATGTTTATATATGTGGCGAGAAGGACAAACCCCAGAACCCAATAAGGCGCAATTGCGCGCGCAAAAGGCGGCATGAAATCGTCCTGGGATTGTTCGGTGGTGGTGGACATAAAAGCGGTGCGAATCTGTGAAAGGCGAAACCTACCTTACAGGCAGCGCGCGATTCATGCCAAGGGCATCGGTGGCTTTCTTGGCCGTGTTCCCTGAGTTCGTGTGGGAGTTTGAGGTTCCGATGATGCAGCAATTGTCAGGGAAGAAGTGGGTGGCGAAGAACGCGCCTCAGGAGAAGGGGGAGGCGTATCGGACTTTCTATCTAACCCGGTGATCTCAACTTTAAACCGCCAAGTGGAATTGAGCGGCTTCGACTTCAAAGCGTCGAAGGCCTCCGAAAGGGCGTCAGAGGCAACTTGCCGAGCCATTTTTCTCATGTCTTCAGGGGACACGGTTTCAGCGGCTTTAAAGTCCGTAGCTTCGGCGGCTTTAGGGGCATCAATCTTGGGAGGTGCCGACATAGCTATAAGAGTGTCTAGGCTACTTTTGAACCCCGTTGCTGAATTAGGTGGCTTTGAAGATTCCATATAATTTCAAACTCCAAATGACGCAGGCTCAAATCAAGCATGCCTCTAAACACAGCAGGACTATATCTTCTCACCCTAACAAGGAAGAATTTCAGAAATGTTAATTACTATGAACTGGTCGCGCGTGTTTAAGGGTAATGTATTGAAATGTAATGATATGTGGCGTGGCTGCGCGGGAATGACGACAGATCAGATGAATGTTATGCCCGGCCCGCGACATCAATCATCGAGGCGGCCATAGCTTCTCCGGGGCGTTTGCCGCCCCAAATGACGAACTGGAACGCGGGGTAGAAGCGTTCGCATTCCGTCAACGCGATTTCGACGAGGTCTTCCAAAGATTCAATGCCCGGCATGCGACCGCCGTGGGTGAGTACCGTGTAGCGGAACAAAGGCATGCTTTGCTGTCCGTCGAGATTGAAATGGCCGAGCCACATGCGGTCGTTCAACATCGCGAGAAGATCGTGAACGTCGTTGCGCTTGGCGTCGGGGACTTTCATATCGAACTGACAGGAGAATTGCAGCGCGCCGATTTCTTTTTGCCAGACGAAGAACATGCGGTAGTGGCACCAGCGTCCGGCGAGTTCGACGATCAGCTCGTCATCGTTGGCGCGATCGAACAACCATTCGTTCGCGGATACGATCTCCTCGAGGATGTCGAGGGGATTGGCTGGGACATGTTGGTCGAAGGCGGTTTGAAATGACATGGAGGGAACCCCGCTGATGAGACCTAAGGCGTATCAAACTTCAGAGTCGCGCCGCAAGAGTCTTGCGTAGTCTTACTCACACACAGAAAACGGTCGTGCTTTTTGAGTCACAGGGCACGGGAACGAAACGATTCTATAAGCACTCAACCTAATCGATTCAAATGACTCGGTTTTCCCTGAATTTCAGAGCGTTTTTGAGTCATCTGCCTTTGCTGCTGCTCTTCTTTGTTTTAACAGAAGGTAAATTTTTCTTTTTGGTCTTTACCATGTTTTTGGTGCTCGTCTTTCGGCTTGACAGATTCAAATGATTCTCGATCCGCGACAGGCGGGCGGATAAATCTTCCTGCATGTTGCGCGCTTTGGCGATCATCGCGAAGGCGGCGTCGAATTCCTCGCGGCTGACAAGGTCGAGGCCGCGCGCAACGGAACCTGCCCGCTGTTTGGCTTGCGATTTCAATTCGTGGCGGGCTTCGGCCAGATTGCTCAGCACGCCGCTACCGAGGGAAAGCATATCTTCGACGAAAGTTTTGTTAGGCATGATGAGGCCGTGGGTTTAAAGGTTGATGGGGATCAGGGGGTGGGAGTCTGAACAGGGGTTTGAGGTTTTTTATTTGCCGGAGGCAGCGGCGTTCCGATGAGCGCTTGGACTTGCCGCACTGTTTCCTGCGCGCTGATATTGCCGTCGATGATGCGTAGCCGCGGGCCATAGTGAGCGGAAATATCAATGATATCTTTTTTATATCCGGCCAGCCTTACTTCAAACACTGCGGGATCATCGTCGGTGCGCGGCTTTACGCCGGAAGCCACGGCGGTATCGTGGCGTTTTTTGACACGTGCGCGCAAATTATCGTCATCGACATCAAGACGCAGCACATAGATATTCTCGGCAGCAATCCCTTTTTCGCGGAACAGGTCGTCCATATTTTTCGCCTGTTCTGCGGTGCGGGGGCTGCCGTCGAATAAGTATCCCGTGGCTGCGGTCGAGCTCATGCGATCGCGCAGCATATCCGTGACGATATTTTCGGGAACAAGGTGTCCGGCATGCATAAGTGGGGCGGCTTTTTTGCCGTTTTCAGTGCCTTGGGCGACCGCGTCGCGCAGCATCTCGCCGATGCTAACGACATCGAACCCCATATTCTTGAAAAATTGCGCGGCTGTGCCTTTGCCGGAAGCGGGAGGGCCGATAAAAATAATAATGACTGGATCCGTGTTTTGCATGGGTGCTTTCTGAAACGATCCTTGTTATGTTGCGAGCCTCACACGAAAAGGATATGAATTCTAGCGGCTTTTTCTATAACCATATTTTTCTCGAGTCTATATCTTTTGCCTTGTTTGCCGATAAAATAATGCTGACAATGTATGTCTTGTGAATATAACCCCCCGTTCTTCATGTCTTTTCCTCACATCGATCCTGTCGCCCTTTCCATTGGCCCTTTGGCGATCCGCTGGTATGCGCTTGCCTATCTTGCAGGGTTTGTTGCCGGTTGGCGCTGGTGCATGTCAATGGCAAGACAAGATGCGGGCGTTCTGAAGCCAGAATATTATGATGAATTTCTGACCTGGGCGGTGCTGGGAGTTATTCTCGGCGGCCGCATTTTTTATGTGCTGTTTTATAATGCCGATCAGTATTGGGACCATCCGCTGGAAATCTTTAAAATCTGGCACGGGGGTATGTCGTTTCACGGCGGCATGACGGGCGTTATCGTCGCGGCGATATTGTTCACGCGGCGGCGCAAGATTCCATTTTTCGCTTTTACCGATCTGCTTGCCTGCGTAACGCCGATAGGGCTGGGGCTGGGGCGGCTCGCCAATTTTGTGAACGGCGAGCTTTACGGGCGCGTGACAGATGTGCCGTGGGGGATTGTGTTTCCGCGCGGCGGCGATTTGCCGCGGCATCCCAGCCAGATTTATGAAGCTTTGGCCGAAGGGTTGTTGCTGCTCATCATCATGTTCCTTCTATCACGTCAGCCCGGAATACGCGCGCGTGCCGGAATCTTGTCGGGCGTATTTTTGACGCTTTACGGCATTATGCGTTTCAGCATCGAATTTTTCCGCGAACCGGACGCACAATTGGGGTTCCTGTTCGCAGGAGCGACGATGGGGCAGTTGTTGTGCGTGCCGATGATCGTCGCCGGAGTTTCTATTCTCGTGTGGGCGTGCAGAAGGAAAACAGATGAACGCGCTTGAGAAAATCATACGCGACGTTATCTCGACGAAACAGACGGCAGGAGAGATGATCTCTCTCGCCGACTATATGGAAATCGCGTTGCAGAATCCCGATTATGGTTATTACCGCGTGCGGCAGCCCTTGGGCCGGACGGGTGATTTCGTTACCTCGCCCGAAGTCAGCCAGATGTTCGGAGAAATGATCGGCGTCTGGTGCGCCCAGACGTGGCGGGAATTAGGAAAACCCAATCCGTTCGCGCTGGTCGAATTGGGGCCGGGGCGCGGCACGATGATGCGGGATATTTTGCGTGCGACGGCGAATGTCGGCGGCTTTCACGAGGCCAAGCAATTATGCCTGCTGGACAGCGACAAAGCCTTGCGCGCGGAGCAGCGCGCAAAACTGGGAGCCGATGCGCCGCGTTATTTCGACGACGTAGCGCAATTGCCGCCGATACCCGCCGTGATCCTCGCCAATGAATTTTTCGATGCGCTACCGGTGCGTCAGTTCGAAAAAGGCTTTCGCGGTTGGTGCGAGCGCAAGGTGACGGTAAAAGACGATGCTTTGGTATCGGTGCTGCATGCGCTGACCGCAGAGGAAAATGATTTAATCCCGCCCGAGATGCGCAAGCGTCTGCCGGGAACCGTCGTAGAAATTTCGCCGAAAGCGCAGGATATTATGCACGGGCTCTCGCGTTGCCTTGCGACGCATACGGGGTCGATGCTGATTATCGATTACGGTTATACCGCGCCGTCGGGTGCTGCGACGGTGCAGGCGGTTTCAAACCACGCCCATGCAGATATTTTCGAACGCCCGGGCGAGGTCGATTTAACCGCTCATGTCGATTTCACCGCTCTGGCCAAAGAGGCGCGCGATTCCGGGCTGGCGGTATCTCCGGTAATCGGTCAGGGCGAATTTTTAAAAAACATGGGCATCGAAATCCGCGCCGACAGTCTAAAAAAACAGGCAACCTTGCCCCAAGCCGCCGCCCTTGATGCCGGATTGCGCCGCTTGATCGATGATGCGCAGATGGGCAAGTTGTTTAAGGTTATGGAAGTCAAAGGGTAGCTATCAGCCGTTAGCCATTAGTTGCTAGCAACTAATGGCTCGGTATCAGCTAAATATCCTTCCATTCTGCATCAACCTCGACATTTGCTGATTGGCGATTGTGCGGGTCATGCCGATGCGTTTGTCGCGGATCATGGCGCGGATCGGCGAGCCGGAATTGTCGGCTTCGGTAATCATGAATTGGGCATAGAGGCCGCCGCCCGTGGCGAAGCCCTGATGGACGACTCCGATCAATCCCGCTGCTAACAACAGCGCGGCGCGGTCGCCGATATCCTGCTCGGCGAGTTGCAAGAGGCCTTCCAACGCTTCTTCCATGCTGCCTGAATGCATCGTTGCGAGAACGGTGTGGCCCGAAGTCGCGGCGCGTAAAACCTGATTGGCGCAAGCGGGCGTGCGGATTTCACCGACATTGATATAGCGCGGATGCCAGCGCAAAGCGCGCTTCAGCATCTCGCCCCATTCGGATTCTTCGTGGATTTCGGTTTGATAGCAATAGCCGCTGCGGCCGCAACGGCCTTCCAGATCATATTCTGCCGGGTCTTCAAGCGTGAATCCCACCCCGCCATAGGTTTCGAGATAGCGCATCAGCAGCGAAGAAATCGTCGTCGTTTTGCCCTCGCCCGATGAACCGCAAACGAGGATGAGCCCGCTGCGCCTTCCCAATTCTTCGAGAATGGGAGGCAGTTGAGGAATGAATCCAAGTTTTTCCAGCACGGGCGGATGAGCGGGCAGACGGCGCAGGGCGGCCCAGATTTCGCCTTTGGCCGTGTCCAACCGCGTGGCGCGCAGACGCATGCCTTTGTAATTAAGCGCGGCTTCGATGCCTTTGAAATGCTCGCGCAGATGATCGGTCAGCTCGGCGGCGTCGGCGATGAATTTTTCGGGCAGATCGGCATCCGGCAAATCCAGAACGCCGCCGTGGCCCGAGCGGTAATGCGGAACGGCAACAGCGTCCAACCGCAGATAAATATCCATAAAGTCCAGCTCGTTGAGCGGACGCTGGCCAGCTTCAATTTGTACGGATTGCAACATGATGAGCCTGAAAATGTTCTGAATACGGTGCCATTATATCCGGTTAAGACGGCGTTTTCCATCGGTTCATCGCTTGCAACCCATTTATCTTTCGCTTAGGATTCAAGGACATCAGGGAGATTCGCCCATGCCGGACAGCCTCATACGCGCTAAAATCAAAGAAGCCTTGCTCGCGACGGCTAATAACCAGCGCGATGCTTACAAGCTTCTCATCACCTGGGCAGTGCGCGATCCTTCGCTGCTGCTCGAAATGACCAAGCCGCATTTGAAAGCGATAGCAGCCGGGCTTGTCGATCATCATGTGCGCCACGCCGAAGCGGGCAATGATGAAAACGGCCCCGATAATATCTCGCGCAATACGATTGATGACATCATTACATCGGCTGCATTGCATCTGCCGCACGACAAGCGCAAAACACCCGGATTGCCGCCGCCAAAATCAACCGAACGGCAAGCCACGACAATGCGGAAACTCGCGGCGGCGTTTACAAGAAAGAAGAAAGAATAATGTCTAATATCGAACGCAATGGCGTCTTCTACGAAGTTGCAAATAATCTTGTAACCGGCAGAGTTCTGGCGGGGAATGGTGAACCAGTCTCCTACGCGCCTGACCTTAAAGGCGTGAAGGCTGAAGATTTAACGGCCCGTTTCGACAAGCTTGATTTCGGGCAAAGGTTTATTGGCGCTGCCTATGAGTAC
>JBAVWC010000105.1:0-3888 GCA_049697595.1 Alphaproteobacteria bacterium | reverse complement strand
CGTCATAACGGCCCCGCCGCGTATCAGCGCGGTGCCACGGCTGTATTTATGGCTGTCATGTTCCGGAAACGGAAAAATATCGCGCCATAAATCAGGCGAGTTTTCCAAAGCCGCGCTCACGGTTTCGCGTCCGGCGGCGCATCTGTCTTTGTCTCGGTTTTTGTTTCCGGTTTGGATTCTGCTTTCGCTTCCAGCAGATTTTTAACCTGATCTGCCAAGCCAGCCGCCGTCAAAGGCTGCGTATCTGGCGTCAAGACGGCGCTCAGATTTCCCTCTTTGTCGATCACATAAGTCACGGGAATCCCGCCCAATGTTCCGAAATCGTTTTTGCTGACGGCGCTCAGCAATGCTGCGGGAAATGAGAAATATTTCATGACCTGATCGACATCCCCGCGCGCGCGGGGGCGATCGACGCTGATCGCCAAAACTTCCAGCCCTTTGCCGTGATCTTGCCGCCATACGGCTTCAAGCGCGGGCATTTCCTCGCGGCAGGGCGCGCACCAGGTTGCCCAGAAATGCAGCACGACGACTTTGCCTTTCAGCGTAGATAGATCGAATGTCTTTCCATCCAAAGTCGAGGCGACAAACGCCGGAGCCGGTTTCCCGACCACGGCGTCCGCATGCGCCGATCCACAGAAAACAAGCGCGCAAAATCCCGCCGCGATAAAAAGAGCCAGAGATTTTGCGCGCATCGTTTCTTCCTTTTTAGAAATTATAACTGACAACGAATTTCGTCAGCACCGGAGCCGTCAGCTGGTTCCCGTTCACATTCTGATAGATAGGAACTTCGACATCGGCATAGAGTTTAACCGCATTGATATCATATTCAACACCCGGCGACACCAACACGCGCCGATAGCCGGAATCCTGCGGATCGGCGTTAAAGCCCGTATCGTGCAGACGATAGGAACCGATCAGTTGCAGCAGCGGCGCGAGATTGCTGCTGCCTGCAATGGGGCCAGCATTGTAGTAGGAACCCAAGGCTGCATCGTACTCGTCGCCCGGGCGGTAATGGCTGGCAACCGTCACCGCATGATCCCACAATCCGTTCGTGAACCAGTTGAACTTGCCGTCTTTGGTCAAGGCTCCCTGATGATAGGCTCCCAACAACGTGCTGACATCGCCGGTGCCGATTGAGGAATCGCGGTCGAAGTTGGCATAGTTGTAATCGCCAGTCGGCAGTTTCAACCCATAGGTGATGCCGGTCGACATATCGTCTGAGAAGCCCGAATAAATACCCTCTGCCCGTATATCGCCCAGCGCAGCGTGGTGATAGCCAGCCAGATTGCCGTTGTCGTCAGTCGTACCGAAGAACCGCACCGTATAGGGGATTTCAATTTGCGCGCCCCACGAACGGTTGAACATATATTGTCCTCCCGCCGTAAAGAAATCGCTGGTGATTTCCTTATCGGGATTGTTGGCGGGATTGGAGCGCCCGGTTCCGCTCCAATTGACGTTCTGATCCATATAATCGAATCCAAGCCAGACCGAGCCGCCGACATCGGTCGGCATCATCGTGCCGGTTCCGACATCGAAAACACCGCACCCGCACGCGCAAGCCAAAGCCGTAGCGGGGCAGAAAGCAAGAAGAGAAAAAGACGCCAGTAAAAGACGTTTAGACATGAGAAACCTCGTAAGCAAAGTTAATGAGCGGCAAAAGTCGCGTGATTTAGGAGGGATTGCTTAGGCGAGGACAGGCGGCGCGCGCGGTCGCGCTTGCGGCGCGACGGGTAATTTTACGAAAAAATCATGCTCGGCAGAAACATAAATCGCCGCGACCGAGGGCAGCGCGGCGATCTCAACGGCATCCGGCGGCACAAATCCGCCGCCCAATAAATGCAAGCTTTGGCAAATCGGGCAAGACGGCAGTTTATGGGTGGGGTCTTTACCCTGATCGTTGTTTGTGTGTTCCGCAGCTCCGCAAATATGGATTAAATGCTGCGCCGCCGCCGGAGAATGAACAAGGCTGGTTCCCACCGGCACAAGAATCGCCCACAACGCCAGAAACGCGGCGAAGCGATAAAACGCAGGAAAACGGGAACGTAAATAAAGCATGACGCGGCAGAATATGGCATAAGCGGGGCAGGGCAACAAATGCTATTTATCCCTGCATTCTCGCTTTATATTGCCCTTATGACAGCCTCGCCCTTCATCTTCGATACGGCAACCGTCCGGCGCCATATTGCGCGGGCGATGCCGCGTTTTACGCGTCACAGCGCTTTGTTCGACGACACTGCCGCGCAACTCATCGAGCGGATCGGCGAAGTTAAGCGCGATTTCACGCATAGGCTCGATCTCAGCCCGTTTCCGGCGCGGCAGGAAAATGCTGTGTCATCATCTGCGCTGGCGACGGACGGAGAAATTCTGCCCTTCGCTTCGGAAAGTTTCGATTTGATCGCCAGCAATCTGGATCTGCATTGGGGCAATGATGTGCCGGGAATTCTGGCGCAAATCCGCGCGATCTTAAAACCCGAAGGATTGTTCATCGCATCTCTGATCGGCGAACAAAGTCTGCGCGAATTGCGTGAATGCCTGCTGGAAGCCGAACTTGCGGTGACAGGCGGTGTCAGCCCGCGCCTCTCGCCGACAATCGATTTACAAAGCGCGAGCGCCCTGATGCAACGCGCAGGATTCACCCTACCTGTGGCGGATAAAGAAACCGTCACGCTGCTTTACCCCGATATGTTTGCCCTGATGCATGATCTGCGCGGCATGGGGCAAACAAATGCCCACGCTCAACGACTGCGCCGCCCCACGCGCCGCGCGGTGTTTTTTGAAGCGGAAAAATTGTACCGCGAACGTTTCGGCGACGCGGAAGGCCACATCCCCGCGACCTTCGATATTATTTACCTGCACGGCTGGAAATAAGAAACTACGGGCTCCAAGAACCGCCTTTGGCGATAACGTTCTTTACCTGCTCCACACGCTTGCCCGGTGTGCCGAGAGTCTGGATTATTTCCGGCAAAGCCTCCGGTTCATAAGGCTCGAGAAGGGAATAGCGGGGAATGGGGTCAAGCGTCCCGCTCGCGGGGCCGCCGTCGATCGAATAAACGCGCGTGTAACCGCATTGGCGCGATAGTTCGAGCGTTTCCTTGTTATACAGGCCGTAAGGAAGAGCGGCGGTATTGACCGCGCGTTGCGTGATTTGCTGTCCGGCGGCGAGAACTTCCTCCAGAACGCGTTTGGATTCCAAAAGTTCGTGTTTCAGCACTTCGCGTGTCGCCGATTGCCAATTGATATGCGTGATACCGTGCGAGCCGATTTCGAAACCATTTCTGGCCAGATCGCGCACCTGATCTTTTGACACATTGATTTGCGTGTCAAAGCATCCGGTCAGAATGAAGAAGGTCGTTTCCTTGACCAAACCGTAGCGCAACAGCGTCGGCATGGCGATCGCGTGGTCGGAAAGATTGCCGTCATCGAAAGTCAGCTCGAAGGGGGTAACTTTCCCGGCGCGCGCGGCGTAACGTTTGATTTCTGCGAGAATTGAGATTGTTTTTTCGAACTTTTCGGCGGAGAGAAAATAATTCTCGTTGTCTTCGTTCGGTTTTCTCTGCGGCCCGCTGACGCCGTGAAAGACAAGATTGATAGCGGGGCCGTCGGTAAAACGCATAGTAGCCGGGGTGATTTTTTTCATCGATAACTCCACACGAATTGCCGGTGTGCGCGCGGTATCATGCCGGTGGATTTCTCCACCGGCTTTTTTCGAGAGCGAAAATCTTATCCCAATCCGCGAACCATTGCGTCGTGATCGATGTCGGGCTGGTCGTCTTGTTGATTGCTTGGCGTGCTGACAAATCCGTCGGCGGCGTTTTCGTGCAATACGGCTTTGCCCTTCTTGCCGCCCTTGCCGCTCGCGGCTTGTTCGCGGGCCACGCGGCGCTGGGC
>JBAVWC010000104.1:0-17891 GCA_049697595.1 Alphaproteobacteria bacterium | reverse complement strand
GGCCAGCCCATAATTCCGGCTGTGTTAATCGTGGAAGGGGGCAAGATAAGCGGGGGGTTGGAGGTTGAGGCTCAGAGGTTAGAGGCTAGCATAAAAACGGATTAGACAAAATCACATATACGGACTTAATCTTTTCCTAATCCCTGCCCCTTAACCTCAGGCTGCGATGGTTTCTGTTTTTCTTCTTATTCCCGACGCTGCGTTGCGCGAAGCCGTGGTTGAACAGATCACGGCCGCCAAAATCGGCGACGCGCGCCCTGTCGAGACGGTTCAGGCTTTCGTCAAACAAGCCGACGGCCAGAATCCCTGTATTCTTGTCATCGACGAAGCGGCCTACGATAAAAAGGCCGCCTCATTATTGCGCGGCCTTGACGGCAAGCCGGAAAAGCTCGCGCTGCTGATGCTGGGCGGCAGCGGCGATGTCGAAGGGGTGAACGAGACTTTCGCAAAACCTCTGCGGCTTGGGCATCTTTTGACGCGCTTGCGTTATTACACGGAAACGGCGCCTTTGCTGCGCGACCGCGTGGTGCGTTTCGGCCCCTATCGGCTGGAGCCGCAAAACCGCCGCATCCTCGGCGAAAAAGAGGGCGCGCCGATCCGGCTCACGGAAAAGGAAACCGCGCTTCTGGTTTTTCTCGCCCTTCGTGGCGAACCCGCGACACGGCGCGATATTCTGGCCTCCGTCTGGGGCTATGACGAACGCATCGACACGCACACGCTCGAAACGCATATTTATCAGTTGCGGCGCAAACTGGACGGCGGCGGCGAAAGCTGGCTGGTTTCCGAGGCGGGAACCTATCGCCTGGCAAAGGGGGTGGAATCATGAAGCGGTTTCTGGCTCTGTTTTTGGTTTTTGCGCTCTGCGCCTGTGCCGGGGGAAGCGGCGGTACGCATCTTGTTTCCGGTCGCGGCCTGTCGAAAACGCAACCCGACGGCGAGGCGACACGCCGGATTGCGTTGGCCTACCCCTATACGCATGACAAGCTTGATGTGGTCTATTATCATGACGGTGCCTATGATCCGCGCGCGATGCAGCAGATCAGTGCGCTCATGCGCGACCGGCATGCCAATGTCGCGGGCAAAATCGATCCGGCATTGATCGATTATATGGTCGATATCCGCACCCGCCTCGATTTGCCCCCGCAGGCCGTGTTTCAGGTTCTTTCCGGCTACAGAACGCCGGAAACCAACGCGCGTCTGGCGGTTACCAACGGCAATGTCGCCAAGGAAAGCCTGCACATGCACGGCTGGGCGGTTGATTTCCGCATGGAAGGCGTCAATGGCCGTGCGATTTGTGCGATTGCCGAAACGATGCAGCGCGGCGGGGTTGCTTATTATCCCGAAGACAATCATGTTCATGTTGATTTAGGCAATATCAGAACCTGGCACGAAGCCAGCCGGTAATTGAGCGATCTAGTTTCTCATCAGGACAAAACACAATGACAAATTCCGCAGAAAATATTCTCGGCGAACTTATCGCCAAAGCGCGCAAGGCGGGCGCGGATGCGGCTGATACGCTGCTGGTCGATGCAACCGATCTTTCGGTTTCGCTGCGGCTTGGCACGATCGAAAGCCTTGAACGGTCCGAGTCCGGCGATCTGGGGCTGCGCGTTTTTATCGGCAAGAAGCAAGCTGTCGTTTCGACCTCGGACCGCAGCCCGGCGGCTTTGGATGAATTGGTGGCGCGCGCCGTGGCAATGGCTAAGCAGGCACCCGAAGACGAATTTTGCGGCATCGCCGCGCCCGCCGAGGTGGCGACATCCTATCCATCAATCGACATGGCCGACCGCGCCGAATTTTCAGCCGAACAGTTGATCGCGCAAGCGCGCGAAGCCGAAGACGCCGCGCGCGCAGTCAAAGGCGTGACCAATTCCGACGGCGTCGGCGCAGGCTGGGGCGTGAACAATGTCACTGTCGCCGCAAGCAACGGATTTTACGGCTCTTACCGCCGCACGGGTTACAGCGTCAGCGCGTCTGTGCTGGCGGGCGAAGGCACGGGCATGCAGCGCGATTACGATTATGCCAGCCGGGTTTTTTCAGCCGATATGCCGTCGCCTGCCTCAATCGGCACACGCGCTGGCGAACGGGCGGTGCAACGGTTGAACCCCCGCAAAATGCCGACGGCACGTGTACCCGTCTTTTTCGATCAGCGCATCTCGGGCGGCTTGGTCGGTGCTATGATCGGCGCGATTTCCGGCGCTGCAGTCGCGCGCGGCACCAGTTTTCTGAAAGAAAGTCTGGGGCAACAAATTTTTGCTGAATCGATAACGATTATCGATGACCCACACCGTCCACGCGGTCTGCGCTCGCGCGCCTTCGATGCCGAAGGCATTTTGCCGCAAAAACGCAACCTCATCGATAAAGGTGTTTTGACAACCTGGCTGCTCGATTTACGTTCGGCACGGCAATTGAAGATGCGCAGCACAGGGCACGCCGCACGCTCAACCGGCGGGCCGCCCTCGCCGTCTGCCAGCAACGTGTTTATGGAAGCGGGAGCAATGACGCCCGCCGAATTGATGCGCGACGTGGCGCAGGGTTTCTATGTGACGGAAACAATGGGCATGGGCGTCAACGGCATCACGGGAGATTACAGCCAAGCGGCGGCGGGCTTCTGGATAGAAAATGGCGAGATTGCCTTTCCCGTCAGCGAGATGACGATTGCCGGAAATCTGAAAGACATGTTCTTGCATTTGACCGCAGCCAACGATCTGGAATTCATGCGCGGCATCGACGCTCCGACTTTGCGCGTTGACGGCATGACAATCGCGGGAACGTAAAGATGCAGGCTTGGAAGAAAACGAGACGGGTGCTGCGTGTCGTTTCTCTGGCCGCTTTGTGTATCGGCGTCGCTGCCGTTAGCGGCGTGGGCTATGTTTTTTACCGCGCCCAACCCGATTATACGGGGCATGAGAAAATATCTGGTTTATCGGCGCGGGCAGACATTTATCGCGATGCCTACGGCGTGCCGCATATTTTCGCCGCCAATAGGGACGATGCGGCGCGCGCGCTGGGCTATGTCCACGCCAGCGAACGCTTGTTCCAAATGGAAATGCAACGTCGGGCCGGACAAGGGCGTTTGGCCGAAATCGTCGGTGACGACATGCTCGGCGTCGATAAATTCACGCGCACGCTGGGTTTATACAAATTGGCGCAAAGTAGTTTTGCCGCAATGTCGCCCGACGCGCAAAGCTATTTTCAGGCTTATGCCGACGGTGTAAATGCGTGGCTCGACTCGCATCAACATAGCTTACCGCCGGAATTTTTGCTGCTGCACGACACACCTGAAAAATGGCAACCAGCCGACTCGGTGGTGTGGGGCAAATTAATGTCGTTGCAGCTCAGCCATAATTATCATCTTGAAATGCTGCGCGCGGAATTGGCTGGCAAGCTGCCGCCCGAACAAATGGCGTGGCTATTTCCGATGCCGCCCGATGGAACGCCGATAACGACGCAACCGGGCAACAATGCGCAACACGCGTCGCAACAGGCCGACGATAAATTGGCAATACTCCTCGGCCTCGATCACGCGGCATCGAACGAATGGGTGATCGGCGGATCGCGGACGGTCAGCGGCAAACCGATTTTGGCCAACGACCCGCATCTGGGGCTCGAAGCGCCGATCCTCTGGTATCTCGCGCGGATCGTAACGCCGCAGGGCAGTATTAAGGGCGCGACGGTTCCGGGATTGCCAATCGTGCTTTTGGGGCAGAACGATCATCTCGCCTGGGGCTTTACGACAACGGGCAGCGATGTGCAGGATTTGTTTGTCGAAACAATCGACCCCGCGCATGCCGACCATTATTTAACGCCGGATGGCAGCGAGCCATTCGCCACGCATCAGGAAATCATCCATGTCAAAGGTGCGCCCGATGTGACGCTGACCGTACGATCCACGCGCCACGGCCCGGTTTTGTCGGACATCAACGAGAAAATGGCCGCACTTGCGGGCACCGGAAAAGTTATGGCGCTCGCCTTCACCGGATTGGGCGACAAGGATACGACATCTGAATCGCTCATGCTCATGAACCGCGCGCAAAATGCGGAGCAGCTGCATGAAGCTCTGCAGCTTTATCAAACGCCGCCGCAAAATATCGTCTATGCCGACAGCGACGGCGCGTTTGGCTATATCAATCCGGGCCTCGTGCCCGTGCGCAAAAAAGGCGACGGGCTGATGCCAGCCGACGGCGCATCGGGCGATAATGATTGGGTGGGAACGATACCGCTGCAACGCGTGCCGCAGATCGCTAATCCGGCGGCGGGTTATGTGTTTAATGCCAATAATGCGGTAGTCGGCGCGGATTCGGCGGATTATTTCGGACAGGATTGGGAAGAACCCTATCGCGCCCGCCGCCTGCAACAGTTTTTCGACACCACGGACAAATTCACGCTGGCGCAATCGGCTGTGATGCAGGCCGATCACCTTTCTCTGGCGGCCAAAGATTTATTGCCGATGCTGTTGTTCGTCGAACCTCACGATGATCGCGCGCGTCAGGCTCTGGCTTTGCTGCAAGGCTGGGACGGCGTTATGGACAAAGACAGGCCAGAGCCCACGATTTTCGAAGCGTGGCTTTATGCCTTTCATAACCGCATGCTGTCGCAAAAGACCGGCGTGGATATGAACGAGAAAAGCCCCTTTGCAGCGACGACTCTAACCGAACTCGTCGCCGATCATGCGCAAGAATGGTGCGGCGATACGAATTGCCACGGCCTGATTACGCAAAGCTTCGACGATGCGATGACAATGATGACCGAACGGCAGGGTGCCGATGTGACAAAATGGCGCTGGGGCCGCGAGAATATCGCGCTGCTGCGTCATAAATTCTACAGCCATATTCCCTTGCTGAAAAACCTGTCGGATCTCAGCGTAGAAAGCAGTGGCGATTTTTATACGCTCGACCGTGGCGGCGGTTTAGACAATGATGTCGAGCATCCTTTCGCGCGCACGCATGGCGGGGGCTATCGTGGCATTTACGATCTGGCAAATCCCGATGCGTCGCTGTTTATGATTACGACCGGAGAGTCGGGGCATATTTTCTCGCGCCATTACGGCGATCTGGTGAATTTGTGGAACAATGTGCGGGCAATCACTTTGGCGGGCACGGCGGATGAATTGAAGCAGCGCGGTGCCGATGAATTGGCGCTGGAGCCTTAGAAAGATTCCCTCTCCCATAGGGAGAGGGTGGCTCGCGCTCTTGCGCGAGACGGGTGAGGGGTTACAATGCCGGTGTATAAGAAAGAAATATGAATTGTAGGGAGTCACCTCTACGTAGTAACCCCTCACCCTAACCCTCTCCCTATGGGAGAGGGGATTCGTGCGGCTCTTGTTGAGAAAGATTTTTATAATGCCGAATCCTCGCATAGCTATTCTGGTCGATCTTCCGTGCGAAAATGCCTCGGGCGGGCATGTCAAATATTGGGAACGTATCGCGCAAGCGGCAGCAACGGAAAACGCGCCGCTCGATCTGACCGTATATTTTTCCGGCACAGGGCCCGATGAAATCCTTTCGCCCAACGTGCGGTTTCGTTTTTTGCCGCCGGTTTTCAGCACGGCGCGGCTGAAATTCCTGCCCTATGTTCCGGCGCATACCGACCTCGCGCCCTTTCATCCGCGTCTGGCGCAGGAATTGCCGCGTTACGATGTTATTCATACAACCGATGGGTTCTTTGCCTTTGCCCGTACGGCGGAACGCGTGGCACGGTGGAACAATATCCCGCTGGTGAATTCCTTGCATACCGATACGCCCGCTTATGCCGAACTTTTCACGCGGCAGACGGTAGAAAATATTTTCGGGCATAAACGTGGCGCGTGGCTCGACCGGGTCTTCAGAATTTCCGCGCGCGAACGCGCCAGCAAGGAAAAAAGACTTCAAACCCATATCAACAATTGCGCCGCTATTCTGGCGATGAGGCCTGAAGACATTCAACTGGCGCCGGATAAAATGAAACCGATGCGTCTGGGCGTGGACAAAAATTTATTCGCTCCCCAAGCACAAGCCCGCGCCGAGATCGAACGCGACTATGCGATTGAGACAGGTAAATTTATCATACTGTTCGTCGGGCGCGTCGATATGGGCAAGAATATGCCGACCCTTCTGCAGGCTTGTGTGGAAGCCAGAGCCAAAGGCATTAAACTGCATTTAATCGTCGCGGGCCTCGGGCCGATGAGCGACGAGGTCAAAGCGAAACTGGGCCGCGATGCCACGCTGGCGGGATTGATCACGACCCAGAAACTGGCGCAGCTTTATGCCGCCGTCGATTGTTTGGCGATCGCTTCCGATATAGAAATCGGCGGCTTGATCGGGCTGGAAGCTTTGGCCTGTGGCTGTCCCGTTCTGGTATCAAAGAAAAGCGGCGTCGCGCAATTATGCGGCGATACGGCGGCGATGCAAATGGTCGAAAGCACTGTTGCGGCGTGGGTGGACTCTTTGGCCGTTCTTGCACAAGATGCAGCCCGGCAAACGGCGATGCGCGATGCGGCGCTGATCTTCCGGCGCGACAGGATTGCCGGATGGGGCGATGTTCTGAGAGAAGATTTCATGCCCGTATGGCAAAACAGTGCGCAGAGGAAAAACTGATGTTCGGCAAACGCATTCTTATTCTGGTCGCCCACCCCGACGACGAAGTGGTGGCCTGCGCCGCCTCTATCGCGCAAGCGCGCGCGCAAGGGGCGACGGTCTCGGCACTTTACCTGACGCACGGCTGCATCGCCAAAGAGACAATGTGGCCGTGGCAACGCAAAAATTACGATCAGCATGTCGCCAAACGTCACGCCGAGGCGGAAGAGGCGGCGATGTTTTTGGGCATTCAGCCGGTTGGCTGGTCGCCGCGTCCGGCGCGGCATTTGTGGCGCGAATTGCCGCAAGTGTTTCAGGAAATCAACGCCGCGATCATGCAATACCGTCCCGATCAAATATGGGTTCCGGCCTATGAAGGCGGCAATCCCGATCACGATGCGCTGAACGCGGCCGGATTCAAATTCAAAACGCGGCTCAGCGTTCTGGAATTCGCCGAATATAATTTCTTCGGCGGCAAACCGCAGTCGCAGACTTTCATCTCTTCGGAAGTATCGGCGCGCACCATTATCCTGACGCCAGAAGAACGCGCGGCCAAGCGCAGGGCACTGGCATTATATGCGTCGGAGAAAGGCAACCTGTCGGCGCTAGGCGTGGAACAGGAATCCTACCGCCCGTTGGCCCTCTACGATTACACGCTGCCGCCGCATCAGGGCAAATTATGGTATGCGCGTTTCCAATGGGTGCCGTTCCGTCATCCGCGCGTCGATGATACGCGCGCGTCCGAAGTGTCAAAGGCGATCACCGATTTCCTGTTATGAGAACAGCGAGCGGATCGAAGAAATAACGCCCAGATGCACCAGATCGTTCCAGGTGGCAAAGACCATCAGCGAAACGACCAGCGCAAGCCCGATGCGGAATCCTATTTCCTGCGTTCTTTCCTTTAACGGGCGGCCGAACACGCGTTCGAACGCATAGAACATCAGATGGCCGCCGTCCAGAAGCGGCACGGGGAACAGATTAACCAGCCCCAGATTGATGGAAATAATCGCCATAAACCACACCAGCGACCAAGCACCTTCCTGTGCGATATGGCCGGACATCTCCGCGATACGCAAAGGCCCGCCGATTTCTTCGGAACCGCGCGTGCCCATAATCATCTGGCCAATTGCTTTGAGCGTGCTGGCCGTCAGAGTCCAGGATGCGATCACGGCTTGCTTGACGGCCTGATCGGGCGACCATTTTTTATAATCGAAATTCTGGGAAATGACGCCGATTTTACCCAAATGATGCTCGCCGCCGAAACGGTCGGTTTGCAGCGAGACTTCGGGCGTCAGGGTTATGGTTTGCGGCACATTGTTGCGCTCGATCTCGACTGCCACCGGCGTGCCGGTGTTGAAGCTGATAATGCGCTTGATGTCGTCGAAATTGTCGACCTTCTCGCCGTCGATAGAAACCACCTTGTCGCCGGACAACAGGCCCGCATGCGCGGCAACGCCGTTGTCTTGTATCTTGCCGATGAGGGGCGGGGCAAAAGGCTGACCCTGAAAGACGAACAGGATCGAGAGCAGGACGATCGCGAAAATATAATTGATCGCGGGCCCGGCAAAAACAACGGCCATGCGCTTATTGACGCTTTGATAGAAAAAGGAAACTTTCTTTTCTTCCTCGGTCATTGCCGCAACCGACGGATCGGGCGTGCTGGCGGGGCCCGTGTCGCCGAACATTTTGACATAACCGCCCATAGGCAGCCACGCGACCTGCCATTGTGTGCCGTGCTTGTCCGTCCAACTGAATAAACGTCTGCCAAAGCCGATGGAAAAAGTCAGAATGCGAATGCCGCAACGGCGCGCGACCCAGTAATGGCCGAACTCATGCACAAAAACGACGACGCTGATAACGGCGATAAAAGGCAGCGCATAGTGTTCAAGGGTGAAAAGAATATGAAACATGAGGATCCGTTTCGTGACGATTGAAAGAATGCAATTTTTATGGGCTAAACCCTATATAGGGCTCCACCCCTCCCCTCGCAAGGGCGACTATGCAAAGTATGCACTTGTCTTTGTTACTAACCCCCTAATAATGGGGGTCTTGGAACAGGGTCCAAAGAAAAGACCCGGCTTTCGCCGGGCCCCCTCTCTGATGATAAGCTTGAACGTCAGGCAGCCAGACGGTGACCGTGAAGCAGCCGTTCAATTTCGTCTTTCAAACCGAGTTTTTGCGTTTTAAGTCGGTGGAGGACAAGATCATCCGCACCGGGGCGGCTCTCTTCATCGCGAAGCATCTGATCAATACGGGCATGTTTTTTCTTTAAAGACTCAATGTGACTATCAAGTGCCATTGCGGATCTCCTTGAGGTTCGGGGTAATCACTTTGTGCAAGTGCGTAATGTACCACAAGTGAGCCGCGATAGGGCCAAGAATTTTGCGCAAGAAAATTTGTGCAGAGGCGTGAAAACGCCAATAATACTTGCTCTTCAATGAGCTGCAACGCATACGCAACAAACTTGCTATTTTACAAAAATGCGCGCGAATTTGGTGAAGAAAAAAGTAAGGATAAGGAAGGATTAAGGACACAAAAAAACACCCCTGTTTTCACAGGAGTGTTTTTAATGAGAGGAAGCTCAGGCCAACTGTTTGGCTGAACTGCGCGCCGCTGCTTCAACGCCCGGAGGATCGCGCAAGACATAGCCGCGGCCCCAAACGGTTTCGATATAGTTCTCGCCGCCCGCAGCCGTCGCGAGTTTCTTGCGCAGTTTGCAAACAAAGACGTCGATGATCTTGAGTTCCGGTTCGTCCATACCGCCGTAAAGGTGGTTGAGGAACATTTCCTTGGTCAGCGTCGTGCTCTTGCGCAAAGACAGCAATTCAAGGATGCCATATTCCTTGCCGGTCAGATGCAACGGCGCGCCGTCGACTTCGACCGTGCGCGTGTCGAGATTGACGATCAGCTTGCCGGTACGGATAACGCTGTCGGAATGTCCCTTGCTGCGGCGGATGATCGCGTGGATGCGGGCGATCAGTTCGCGGCGGTCGAAAGGCTTGGTCAGGTAATCGTCTGCCCCGAAACCCAGCCCCTTAATCTTGTTGTCGAGTTCCGAAAGGCCGGACAGGATCAGAATAGGGGTGGTGACGCGCGCAGCGCGCAAGCGGCGCAGAACTTCATACCCGTCGATGTCAGGAAGCATCAGATCGAGGATGATAATATCGTAATCATAAATTTTGCCGATTTCGAGGCCGTCTTCACCAAGATCGGTGGTATCGACGATGAAGCCTTCCGCCTGCAACATCAACTCGATGCTCTTGGCTACCGAGGTATCGTCTTCAACTAGCAGAACGCGCATAATTTCGCCCCATTGGTTAACGGCTGGTCAGTTCGTTAAGCATAATCTAGCATAAATTTTAATGAATGGTAAACTTTATTAACAACAGGCCGGATTTCGTAGCTATAAGTTCAATTATTTTGTTTAATAACAATAAGATAGAAAAATCTTATCCGGCCCATAAAAATGCCTTAAATGGGCACCAAGATAGTCTTTGTAGAGAAAAAACCTACTTACCGATGCAAAAATCTCGGAAAATGATGTCGAGCAAATCCTCGACATCAATGCGTCCCGTGATGCGCCCCAGCGCGCGCATCGCCATACGAACATCCTCGGCGCGCAAATCGGCCATCTGTGCCTGAAGCGCGCGGTCGAGATGCGTAACGCATTCTTCCAATGCGGCGCGGTGACGCGCGCGCGTCAAAGGTGGCGTATTTCCGGAGGCAAAACGCCGGCTAATCTCTTGCGCCAGTTTTTGCAACAATGTGTCGATACCGATATTATCGCGTGCAGAGATGTACAGAACATCATCCGGCGGCATCGTTGCATGATCGAAAAGATCGGCTTTGTTAACCACGATCAAAGCATCATCGTTAACAAGGTCTGCGGTCGCCGCATCTTTTTTCGGCCAAATTGCGCCGTCGAATACCAGAAGAGTCAAATCGGCTCGCGCAGCGCGGGCGCGGGCGCGGCGAATGCCTTCACTTTCAATCTCGTCTCCGGCGTCGCGCAGCCCCGCCGTGTCGGCGAGCATCACGGGGTAACCGCCGATATCAAGATGAACTTCGATAATATCGCGCGTCGTGCCTGCGGTGGGCGAAACAATCGCCGCCTCGCGCCGCGCCAGCGCGTTAAGTAATGATGATTTCCCGGCATTGGGGGGGCCCAAAATGGCGATCGAGAAACCCTCACGCAATCTTTCGCCGCGATGATTGTCGTTGAGGTGCAGCGATATAGCCTCGCGCAGCAAACGCAATTCCGCGCTTTGCTTTTCAATCATATCGGCGGGCAATTCTTCATCGGAAAAATCAATCGCCGCCTCCATATACGCAAGACAGCGCGACAAGCGCATGCGCCAGTCTTCATACATATGCCCCAAAGCCCCGTCGAGCTGGCGCAGGGCTTGTTTGCGCTGCGCCTCGGTTTCGGCGTGGATCAGGTCGGCAACGGCTTCAGCCTCGGTCAAATCCATCTTGCCGTTTTCAAAAGCGCGGCGCGTAAATTCGCCCGCTTCGGCCATTCTGAAACGCGGCAGCCTATGCAAAGCCTCGATCACGGCATTGGTAACGGCGCGGCCACCATGCGTGTGGAATTCGACAACATCCTCGCCGGTAAAACTATGCGGCGCGGGAAAAAAGAGGACAATGGCGCGGTCAATCGGCTCCCCGGTTTCAGGATGTTTGATTGTGCATAACGTGGCATGCCGCGCTTCGGGAATTGTGGCAGGTTCGCACAGACGCGCAATCGCCTGCATCGCGCCAACGCCGGATATGCGAAACACGGCAACACCCGCCTGACCCGCAGCAGAAGCCGGGGCGAAAATGGTCTGCTCGTCGTTCATGCTGTTTTGGCATCCGCGCGTGGCGGCATCAAGAGACGCTCAACGCGTTTGCCCTGCTGCAAATGAACCGTAAGGATCTCGTCGATATCGGCTTCGTTCTTGGGCGAATACCAAACGCCTTCGGGATAAATCACAATCGCGGGCCCGAATTCGCAGCGATCAAGACATCCCGCGCCGTTGATACGTGTCGAGGCCAAACCCATTTCGCCCGCGCGCTTTTTCATATAATTGCGCAACTCCTCGCTACCCTTGGACGCGCAACAGCCTTTTTTATGTCCCTCAGGGCGACGATTGGTGCAGCAGAAAACATGCGATTGGTAATAGAGCGGGGCGTCAGTCATTTTTTGTTCCTTATTCAGCAAACATTGATATGGCAGAGTGAATCAGCATAGCTTCTGGCATGTAAGGTGCGGTTGATGTGTTAGTTATTGCTACGCTATTTGGGTTGCACAGCTTGGTTGTACTCCACATTTATCGATACAATATCCACATCGCAGTTTGTTCCCGCCGGGGTGATATTAAGGGCGGTGACTTGGGATTTCGATGATTTTGTGTATTTGTATGACTTCCCGCCAACCATTAGTGGGGACTCTGTCGGAGGTTTGCCAAAGAATGGCTGAAAATCACTTACTTCAAGACAAACTCGATCATCGGCAACGATTATATCCAGAGTGGTATGAAATGATTTTTTGTATGGAGGAGAAAGCGGATCTTTTTCTCCCCGGACATAATTTCTGAGCATTAAATGAAGATAAGGGGAATGATATTTTGGATTGATCTCGCTGGAAACGGCATCTTGATTGACATCTACCGAATCGGGAACACCGTTAACCGTAGGGTGAGACCCCTTGTTATAAGTGGGCGCCGAGAAATGAACATTAAACAGCTTCTCTAAATAAGATGTATCACGCACGTCCCCGCTCTTGATGAGCTGCCCTATTTTTGCGAGGAGCTTTGCTGTTTCTGGTGATGGCGATACCGGACGCTTCGTCGAGGCTGTGGCTTGATTGGAAGTCCGCTCTGCGGTGGCCGCTGGCCCTGCCATCGGCGGATCCTCGTTAAATTTCTCCTCCATAATTTGTAAAACTGTTTCTTGTAAGGCCGCATTTTGCTTGGCTATCTGCTCTGCACTGGGTGCTACCGTTGGCTTTCCGCTCATTTTTTCTTGCAAAGCTTGCGCATCTTTGGCTGCAGCTTCTGCTTCCCTGGCTAAATTGTTCTCTGCAGGCACCGGGTAAGTCACAAAACCCACATTCATATTCTGCGGGGACATGGCTGCGGCTTGATCAGAAGGCTGCCCCGCACCGATGGGCTCCGCCGTTTTTGATGATGGCGCCCCTTGCTGGTTAGATTGCGTCGTTGGATTGTAATCAAAATCTATTTTTACGTACCTGGCACAAACGCCCAATCCCTGATCAATATCAAGGGTAATCATCTGAGAACCAGATAATTTTCTGAATGTGTATACCGCTGCTGTGCGCATGCCCACGGGCCCTGTAGGGGGGGCATCAAAGAGTGATCGGAAATTATCTACCTTGAAACAATTATTTGCAGATTGATTGCCCGACACGTAGAGAATAACGCGTAGTGGTTTGCCATATGGCGGAGAGAGCGGACTCTCTAGCCCCCGGACATAAGTGATGTATTTTAGAACATACCCCGGAAAATCCGTTGGCAGATTTCTTTTGCTCACAGCCTTCTGCTGAATATCCACAATATCAGCATCACTGCTCAGCATCGAATGGGGGTGCTTAGTGTAGGTAGGGTCAGAAAAATGAACATTAAACATTTTTTCTATATAAGAAACATCGCGCACATCTCCATCTTTTATAATTTGCATAATTTTATCGCGCAGTATCACTTCTTCTTGCAGCGACTGAGCCTTCGCGTTTTGTGACGTTTGTGCAGTCATACCGGAAGATGATCCTATGGAATCCGCTGCCCCTGCTGGCGCGATAGTGGCAAGCCCAGCGATTGTTGCAATCATTGCCATGCAGATAAAATTTTTCAGCGCAGGTTTCATTGCACGGCTCCAACAAGATCGGCGACATAATCCCCTATCGCCAGCGACGAGGTCAGGCCGGGGGATTCGATACCATAAAGATTAATCAGGTTGCGAATCCTATGTTCGCGCACGGTCTGGATCATGAAGTCTGTGTCATAGGGGCTGCCGCGCGCGATTTTGGGACGGATGCCGCAATAATCGGGCTGCAAAGCGCCGTCAGGCAAAGCTGGCCAGTAACGGCGCACGGCTTCCTCGAATAGCCTAACGCGCGACGTATCGACGGTATAGTCGATGCGATCGACCCATTCGACATCGGGCCCAAAACGCACGCGCCCGCCCAGATCGCAAAAAGCATGCAATCCCGACGAACCCAAAACCGGCAGCGGATAAATCAACATCGAAAAGGGTTGTTTGCCCGACAGGCTGAAATAATTGCCTTTGGCGAGAATTTGCGGCGGGATCGTCGCGGGATTTAGCCCGCGCAACTGCCGCGAAATTTTCTGCGCCCCCAATCCGGCGGCATTGATCAGATATTTGCAGGAAATCTGCGACGGCGCATCGCCCTCGACATCTAAAACAAAACCTTCTTCGGTAACATCGCCGCTGACAACGGCGGTTTTCAACGCGATCATCGCGCCCGCAGATTCGGCATCGCCTTCCAACGACAGAATATAAGGATGCACATCGATAATCCCTGTGACAGGCACATGCAAAGCGGCGGTGCAGAAAACTTCCGGCTCTATCGTGCGCGCCTGCTCGGGAGTCAGCATACGCATGCCCAGAACACCGTTCCGCGTGGCGATTTCCTGCCATTGATGCAGCCCGGGAATTTGTTCCAAATCGGTGGCGACGATCAATTTGCCGCATTGGCGGTGGGGAATGCCGCGTTCTTCGGCATAGGCATAAAGTTTCTCGCGGCCCGTCACGCATAGCCGCGCCTTTAAACTGCCGGGGCGATAATAGATGCCCGCATGTATAACGCCGCTATTGCGCGAACTGGTTGCGGTGCCGGGTGCCGTTTCGGATTCCAGAACCAGAACCTCGCGCCCATCCTGCGCCAGCCGCCGCGCTATCGCGAGTCCGACAACGCCCGCGCCGATAACGATTGTTTCGATATGATCCATAGACTTTTACCGCATGAAAACGCCTCCCGCGTCAAGCATCTGGAAAGTGGCGGGCAAATCGGGCATAGTGGTCGCATGTTTCGCCCTGTCCTTTGCCGCACCCTTCTCATCTCCCTGTTGATCCTCGCCGGTTTTTCTTTGAATGCGGCGGCGGAGCCTATGCCTGCGGGCGTTTATACGCTCGATCCCAAGCACACCAGCGTGATTTTTACCCTCAACCATCTGGGTTTCTCGCGCTTCACCGGGCGTTTCGACCGTGTCGAAGGCCACTATACCTATGATCCAGTAGCCCCGGAAAAAAGCGATCTCGATGTCACAATCTATCCCGACAGCATCGATACGAATGTGGCAGAGCTGGACGAAATCCTGCGCACCGAAAACTGGTTCAACACGCTGAAATTCCCGCAAGCGACGTTTCATTTGACGCATATCGAACTAACGGGCGACAAGACCGCCAAAATCACCGGCGATTTTACGCTGCATGATGTGACGCACAGGCTGACATTGGACGCCGTTCTGGTCGGCGCGGGGAAAATGCCTTTTCTGGGTACGCCAGTCATGGGCTTCAGCGCCACCGGACATTTCAACCGTTCCGATTACGGCATCAGTAATTCCGTGCCTATGGTCGGCGACAGGGTCGATCTGGAAATCAACACCGAATTCGATAAGGAAAAATAACATGTCCTCGACGGAATCCGCTTCCTATACCAGAACTGCGAAAGTCTTGCATTGGCTGATCGCGCTGGCGATCATTTTCATGCTGGCGCTGGGTTGGTGTATGGATTTCTTTCCCAAGGGCGACCCCAGATTTGCCGCAATCCAATTGCACAAATCAATCGGCATCACGATTTTGTTGTTGAGCTTTGTGCGTCTGGGCTGGCGGTCGATACATCGCGCGCCGCCGTTTCCGACTTCGATGTCTCTATGGGAACAAAGGGCAGCGCATGCTGGCCATTTACTGCTTTATGTCGCAATGATCGGCATGCCGCTGACCGGCTGGGCGATGGTTTCGGCCAGCCCGCGCAATATCCCGACCATTTTGTATGGCGTTTTGCCTTGGCCCGCATTGCCTTATTTCTCGACGATCGAGAATAAGAAGGAGATGTCTCACTTTATGGATAATGTGCATGATATTTCCGCCTATCTGCTCGCTGCACTCATCGCGGGGCATGCGGCGGCTGCGCTGAAACATCATTTCATCTCGCGCGACGATATTCTGTTGCGCATGACACCGCGTTTTTGCGCTGCCTTTCTCAATCGTTTGCGGGGACAACCGTGAGAAAATTATTACTGGCGCTTGCGGCGTTGATTATTTCTTTTGCTCTGGCGCAGGCCAAAGACTGGCAAATCGATACCGCGCAAAGCAAACTGGGCTTTGTCGGCGATCAGAACGGCGAAAAATTCCAAGGCGGGTTCAAGAAATTCGACGCGCAAATTTCTTTTGACCCCGATCACCCCGACAGCGGTAAAATAACCGTGACCGTCGATATCGCCAGCATCACCACAGGCGATGACGAGCGCGACGCCTATCTGCCGCAAGACGGCTGGTTTCATACCAGCGTATTTCCCACCGCGCAGTTTGTCGCGACAACATTTCGCAAAACCGGCGAGAATGCTTTCGAAGCTGACGGCGCTTTGACACTCAAGGGTATGACGCGAAAACTGACGCTGCCCTTTACGCTGGTTCCTGAAACCGATCACTGGCGCGCACGCGGGCATGTCATTTTGATGCGCAATGATTTCTCCATCGGCACAGGCAATTTTGCCGGAGAGGCTTACGTCAAACATGAGGTCGAAGTCGTCATCGATCTGGCGGCGAAACCTGTTCCCTGACACTTGTCTTTTGCCTGCCAAAGGCGCAGAAATCCGGGAACGCATTTCTCCTTGAGGAGGCTCCCATGAAGAAACATTTGCCGACCGTTCTTGCTCTCGGTCTTTTGCTTGCCGTTCCGGCTCACGCCGCAGACGGCGATGCGACCACGGGTGCTAATCTTTTCAAAACCAGATGCGCCATTTGCCATACCCCGGATCAGAACAGGGTCGGCCCGAAACTGGGCGGCGTGTTTGGACGCAAGGCCGGAGCTATTTCGGACTATAGTTATTCCTCCGCGCTCAAGGCATCCGGGCTGACATGGGACGCGGCGACATTGGATAAATGGCTGACGGGGCCAGCCGTGTTGGTGTCGGGAACGAAAATGGCGCTCAAACTTGACAATCCACAAGACCGCGCGGATATCATCGCCTATCTTAAAACATTGGTTGCGAAGTAAAAACCGCCCCTTGTTCTTCAAGAATTAACCATGAACTGTGGATTCCGTTGCTTTGAATCTTGGCCCGGAATACAGAAAAGCTTTGCTATTCCGGGCCTAAAAGCCTAAGAATAGCGCCGTTCGGGGATGATCCCCGCGCATAATTAAAACTCACGCGTGTTTGGCTCTTGCGGTAAATCCCGCTCGGTGCCGTCCGGTGAGGGCCCTTAAAGCTCTTCACACAACACGCGGCGGATTAACCGGAGAAAGGTACTACACACATGACGATGCCAATCGTTTCCTTGCGGCAATTGTTCGAGGCCGGCGTTCATTTCGGCCACAACACCCGTCGCTGGAACCCCAAAATGCAATCCTATCTGTTCGGCGTGCGCAATAATGTGCACATCATCGATCTGGAACAGACCGTCCCGCTGATGCAGCAAGCATTGCAGACATTGCGCGACACGGCAGCCTCGGGCGGCCGCGTGCTGTTCGTCGGCACCAAGCGTCAGGCGCAGGAAAAAATCGCCGACTCGGCCAAGCGTTGCGGCCAGTATTACGTCAACCACCGTTGGCTGGGCGGCATGCTCACCAACTGGAAGACGATCTCGCAATCGATCAAGCGCTTGCGCGAGCTGGACGACAAGCTGGAAACCCAAGCCAAGAAGCTGACCAAGAAGGAAGGCCTGCAGATGTCGCGCGAACGCGATAAACTGGAACGGGCTTTGGGCGGCATCAAGGATATGGGCGGCCTGCCGGACATCATCTTTATCATCGACACGCTCAAGGAAGACATCGCGATCGCAGAAGCCACCAAGCTCGGCATCCCCGTCATCGCAATCGTGGACAGCAACTCCAATCCCGACCACATCACGTTCCCCATCCCGGGCAACGACGATGCGGCCCGCGCGATCGATCTGTACTGCGAACTGACGGCGCAAGCCGTTCTCGACGGTATCGAAGCCGAACTCGGCGCATCGACCAAAGCCAGCGGCAAAGACGCCGGAACCGCAGCCGTCGTGCCCAGCAGCGAAACGACAGTTGCCGTAGAACACAAAACAGCCGTGAATGGCTAAGAGCCGTTAGCTATAAGCCACTAGTTGCTAGCAGTTAAAAGC
>JBAVWC010000103.1:0-1755 GCA_049697595.1 Alphaproteobacteria bacterium | reverse complement strand
CGCTTCATGATCACACCTCTTGAAAAGTTCATTGCAATTGACGACGCGCATTAAGCCTAAGGAGAAAAAAGGACACCTGCCGAACTCCGCTCCCGCTCTCGCAAGAACAAATTCCGGCAGGCATTACCCCTGACTCTACTTCTATGGCGGAAGACCCTTTACTTGTCAGAATTCGGCGCAGCATCCCCTTGGCTATTGTCGGACGGAGTTTGTGGTTTTTCGCTCACGCCGTCTTTCTTGCCGTCATGATGCTTCCAATCCCCATGCCCCTCGCCATGTTTCCACCCGTCATGATGCATGCCGCCGTGATGGTGGTGTCCAAACATCCTGCCCAGATGTTCACGTTCTGCTGGCGTAAATTTATCGGCGATAGAGGCAAAGGCTTCGACACGGGCTTTTTCAAGCTGATCACGTTTTTCTTCGATCTTCGCAGCGACCGACAGGAACGCGTCTTTGTCAAAGGTCTTCGCGGCTAAGATGTCTTGTTTTTCTTTGAACAGCTTGTGCATCTCTTCAAAGACAGCCTTGTTGTCTTCATGCACTTGCTTCATCGTGGAGTGGAGCAATTCTCGATGAGCTTTCGACAAAAACTCATGTTCACAGTACATTTTATGCGCCGATTTGTCGGAATCGTCATGCGCGTAGGCATTCCCCGATAGAGTTGGTGCGCTGATCAAGGCGGCCGATAACAAAAGGGCGGCCAGGCTAGTTTTGTATTTTCCGGTTTTGTATTTCATGGTCTATCTCCTTGGTTATTTGAGCTGGGGTTGAAGAAAGGTTATCGCGTCAGTTCGGCTAATCTGTGGCGGCCTTCTGGCGAGAGTTTGGCATCGGCGTCCTGCACTATTTTTCCGACGGCGGCGTTCACTTCGGCTTTGGCTTCGCCTAAATGGTCAAGCGCGGTTTGCAAAGCCGTCGGATCGGGCGGGTCTTGCTCAAAGACGGCAGCGACATCCTTGGTGGCCTGACGAACACGCTCGTGGGCTTGTTTTAGCGCAGAAACTTGCGATTGGACTGAATCGCGAAAAGCCGCAGCGTCTGGCTGGTCGAGATAACGCGTCATCCCTTCGACCATATACTCGCCGTGGGGAGCCGCCAGAGCCATTGGGCCAAAGAATTTGTGTTTCATGCCCGGCACAATCCCGGCAACAACGCCCACGAGAAACAAATTCATGATAACGGAAACGAGTAATGTTCCGGCCAGAACCGATGTTTTGTGGTGTGGTGCTAAAAAATTATTCGGCATTGTCATCATTTTCTCCCCAAGAGGTGTCAGTTGCAGAAACGGATTGTCCCGACATTTCGTCGGCGAAAGCCACAAGAGATAGATTGCCTGCCAGTAATGGCGCATTTACTTCGCCGGAAGTGACTTGTCCGACAATGAAGCCCAGCGCGATAATAATCACGGATGCAAAAGCCGCTGTCCGCGCCGTCCAGCCTTGCTGAAAAAATCCAGCAAACACGCCGACGTCTGTTGAAGCAGGGTATTCCGCCCTTCTATCTATTTGCGCAAAAATATCAGCCTCAAGCGCGGCAAGAGAACCTCCGGCAGGAGGCATAACAGGGTCATATTGCCGCAGAACGTCACGAAGCCGGGCATCATCTGCGGCAACAGACCCGCGCAGAAAGTTTTTGATCATGATAAATCCTCCTGACGGCGGAAACCAAAATCCGCCAGATGCTTTTTCAAATTTACGCGGGCGCGGACGATAAGGGAATCAAACGCGCGTGGTGTCATTTCCATAATCTCTGCTG
>JBAVWC010000102.1:0-1582 GCA_049697595.1 Alphaproteobacteria bacterium | reverse complement strand
ATTTCCGGGAATATCAAACCGGTCGACAGCCGTCGGGTCGCCCATCTTTCCAGGCAAGCTGACGAAAGACATAGCGGCGGAGAGCTCGTTGGTTACGCTCGAACCGAACAGGCGCGTCCAGCGTGCGGCGAGGATGTTCGAAACGTCGCCCGTGGTGATGTCGCCGGGATAAGGAACGCCGCCGGTCGGGAAGTAACCGAGCGCGACGGGATCCTCATCGATTTCTTTCTGCAGTCCATAAACCAGGAACAGGTTGTTGTTTGAATCGATGTTGTATTGCAGCGTTGACCTGAACACGCCGCCGTTCTGGTTCTGCTCAAGCTGCTTAATGTAGTTGTAGCCGAAGGGATTGGTAAATGGATCAGCGTTCGGCGCCGGGAACCAATTTACGAGTGCAGCACCGGCGCCATTCACGAACGGAGTCGCATTGTTGTTGGGCACTGCGGTTCCATTCGGCAGGAAGCTATCTACATAACACATCGGCAGAATGGCATTGGGGTTGGGCTGGCCGTCCGGGCGTCCGCCGCAGAGTTCTGCATCAAGCGAAGCGGCGCTGAAATCGCCCTGGCGCTCGGCCGCAGTTGGTACCCATGCGGAGATGGCCTGCTGATCGGCCTCAAAAATCTGGTGATAGTATTCGAACCCTGCAAAGAAGAACAGCTTGTCTTTATTGTGATTGAAACTTGTAAACGGAATTGGCAGCGGACCGCCGAAATTGCCGCCGGGATAAAAATACTGCTCATCCGGACGGGACTGGCGGAGGTAATTGTCATACCAGTCGTTGGAATTCAAAATTGCGTTGCGGGCCACCAGATAGGCCGCGCCGTGATACTTCGCGCCGCCTGTCTTCGTTGAGGAGCTGATCAGCGCCGGCCCTTTTGCATATTCCGGACCGTAAGAAGAATTGGACGCCTTGACCTCGGAGACCATCTCGATATTCATCTGCTGCACTGAACCCGAGTTGGTCGCGATGTCTGTGAGCGAGACGCCATCGCTGACGATGGCAATGCCGGCCGGGCCAGACCCGTTAGCGACATAAGCTGATGTGGGGCCGCTCAAGCCCACGACCGCGTTGTTGTAGCCGGGACGATTAAACAGTCCCTGGTCGCCGGTCGACATCGCGTATCCGGGCAACATCTTCACCAGTTCGCCGGCGTCGCGACCGACAATGGTCAGGTTGTTCAGATCCTCTGAGGTGATGATGCTGCTGCGCTCACCGGTGTCGAGGGCGGCCAAAGCGGAATCGACCTGTGCTTCCACGGTGACTGCAGCAGTAGCGGCGCCCACCTTCAAGCGGATGTCGTTATAGCCGAGTTGATCGCCGGCGCGAACCGCGAACGGCTGGGACTGCCAGGGACTGAATCCCTCGGCGGTCACCGTGAGTTGGTAACTGAGGCCGGGGATGATGCTGGCAAATGCGAATGCGCCGTCGCCGTTGCTGGTCGCGGTGCGCTGGATTCCCGTCCCCTTGTCGGTCAACTCGACGGTGGCCCTCGGAATGACAGCTCCTGTTGTGTCCGCAACAACGCCGGTCACGTTTCCTGTTGCTTGCCCAAACACCGCAATCGGCGCCAGCAAGAGC
>JBAVWC010000101.1:0-9235 GCA_049697595.1 Alphaproteobacteria bacterium | reverse complement strand
CCCCCACCCCGGCGGCGCGCGCGGCTACACCCCCAACGGCGGCGACGCCGATCCCTTTTCCGCCTTCGGCGGTATGGAAGATATTTTCGCAGAATTTATGGGCGGTGGACGTCAACGTCGCGGCCCCGGCGGGGCTGGCAATGTGCGTGGCAGCGACGTCACCTACAAAACATCGGTAACCTTCGCTGAAGCCTGCCTCGGCGGCAAAAAGAGAGTCACGCTGACGAACGACAAAACAATCGAAATCACGATCCCGCCCGGCATCGAAGAAGGCCACAAATTGCGGCTTAAAGGCCAAGGCTTGCCCGGCATAGGCGCTGCGGGCGATGCAATCGTCGAAATCCACATCGAACCGCATCCCTTCTTCACGCGCAAAGGCCGCGATGTCACTCTGGAATTACCCGTCAGCCTGCCCGAAGCCATCCTCGGCGCCAGCATAACCGTTCCCACACTGGACGGCCACGTAACAGTCAAAATCCCCAAAGGCGCCAGCTCCGGCACAACGCTACGCCTGAAAGGCAAAGGGGCAGCGGGCGACACAACCGGCGACATGTTCGTCAAACTAAAACTAACCCTCCCCGACCCCGTCCCCGAAGACCTCTCCGACTTCATCGAAAAATGGGCGAAGAAGAACGCCTATGATCCGCGCAAAAAGGCGGGTCTGGAGTAAGGGTAAGTTTGAATCCTACATGGCGTACCATGCGGGATCAAGGGTGGCACTATTTTCTTAATTATAAAAACTGAAAAAGTAGCACTTATTATGAAAAACTATGCGTTTAGTCGCGGCGAAGGGGTGTTGATCTTTGCCCCTGGTTGGCGGGGAACGACTTGTCTCTCCGCTAATGCAGAAGCCAGCGTTTTCAGAAATGTCCCCGGTTCCGGCGTAGTTCCTTCGATAGTTTTTTTTGAGAATCCAAATGCCTTGACTGATGTGCCCTTGATAACGATATAGGCGCGCCCTTCAGGGGAGTGCTTTTCCGTGACATTTGTTTCAACAAATACCTCGTGTGGGCGGATGTGGGGCTCAAAAGTAAAATTTGATCCCGGCAGATTTTGCAGAATCTGGAGTCCAAAAAGTATTGATGCTGCATTTTGTTGCGTTGCAGCCAAACGGGCGGCGATTTTCGCTTCTTCCGGATCGGGCTGTTTGAGGAGTTTATCTGCTATATCCGCGCCTTCATTGACGCCAGCAATAACGGTTTCATGCAAAAAATCATTCTTAGGCGACATGATATCTCATCCTCGATTGCAGCGGAAAATCCCGCATATGGTTGGGTGATATCACGCCACAAATACTTCCAACAACACATAATTATGGTTAATCTCAGTGGGGTAAGGAGATTGCGTCACCACATCAATCAAACTGCCGCCCAGCACTTTGATGCGCGATCCGCCGCCTTTTGCGGTCTGAGGCACCGCCAGAGATAAAACGGGCGATGTTGCTTCCGATGATTTAAATCAAAACCCGCAACTCCTGCAAACGCTGCGCCCGCGTGGTGGGTACATAATCGTGAATGGAATAATCCTGCCCGTGCAGTTTGCTGTGCTTCGCCAGCATAGTTTTGATTTTTTCTTTCGCCGCCGCTTCCGAACCCAGACCGTCCTCGACCAGATACGCCGTTCCGTGCAAATCGGTGCGCACAATCATCCAAAGCTGGCGAATATCGGATGTCACGCGATCAACCCCTGCGCCTTATCCTTCTCCACAATCAGCTTGTCGATCTCTGCGCGTTCCGCCGCCGATAATTTCAGGCTCGCCGATTTCAACTGACCGCATGCCGCCATAATATCGCGCCCGCGCGGGGTGCGGATGGGGCTGGCGTAACCGGCTTCGTTGACGATGTCGCTGAACTTCTCGATCACACTCCAGTCCGAACATTCAAATGCGGCGCCCGGCCACGGATTGAACGGGATCAGATTTATTTTTGCGGGAATGTCGCGCAACAAACGCACCAATTGCTTGGCGTCCGCCGGGCTGTCATTAACGCCTTTCAGCATGATATATTCAAACGTGATCCGCCGCGCATTGGTGACGCCGGGGTAATCGCGGCATGCCTGCAGCAATTCCTTGATCGGATATTTGCGGTTCAACGGCACGATCTGATCGCGCAATTCGTCGGTAACCGCATGCAGACTAACCGCGAGATTAACGTCGAGCTCCTCACCGCACCTTTTGATCATCGGCACAACACCCGAAGTCGAAAGCGTAATGCGCCGCTTGCCAATCGAAATGCCGTCGCTGTTCATGATAATGCGCAACGCCTTGGCGACATTCTCGTAATTATAAAGCGGCTCGCCCATTCCCATCATGACAATGTTGGTCAATTGCCGCACCGGCGCACTATCCTCGCTCCGTCCCGGCCTTCCGCTTTTCTTCGCCGCCGCATCGCGCTCCGTCGTCGCCCACTCGCCCAGATAATCGCGCGCCAGCATAACCTGCCCGACGATTTCCGACGCATCCAGATTGCGCACTAAACGCTGCGTGCCCGTGTGGCAAAAACGGCAAGTCAGCGTGCAGCCAACCTGAGAAGAAACGCACAAAGCCCCGCGATCGCTTTCGGGAATATGCACGCTCTCGACTTCCTGCCCGTCGGCCATTTTCAACAGCCATTTGCGCGTGCCGTCATCCGATTGCTGATAGGTGGAAACCGAAGGCCGCGAGATCGTAAAATGCTGTTCCATCATCTCGCGCACCGGCTTGGCGAGCGTCGTCATGCTCGTGAAATCGCGCACGCCCCGGCAATAAATCCACGACCAAACCTGCCCGGCGCGGAATTTTTCCAGCCCCAAAGCCTCCAGCGCCGCCGTCATTTCTTTCAGGTCGAGGCCAACGAGATTGCGTTTGCCGTCCGGTGAAGACAACGAAATATTTTTGCCGTGCGTGTCAATGCCCATGTCGCTACCCTTAATTATGGGCGCATAAATAGCAGCCCAAACCCTATAAAACCAGCGTTATTCCGATTGTATAGCAACTGCCAAGCCAGAGGGTCTTCCCTCGCCCCCAACGGGTGAGGGGGCGACGACGGCGCATAAGAAACAACCCGGAAAGGTTCTAAACCTTCCGCCCGCTTACAGGATCAACGCCCTCGGAAACATTCATGCGCGCGATTTGCTTGTCGATATAGCTGTTAATCATACCGATCTTGTTCTCGCGGATCAGCGAGCGTACCGGGTCGCCGTTATTATTTTCCTCGGTAAACACATAGCGCAGATAGGGGCCCGTCACGCTCAAAGTCTGATGCCACGCGGCAGTCAACCCTTGCGCCAGCATGTAATTGGCCGCGCCGCCGATAGCCTGCTCGGCCAAATGCAGCAAGCCCATAAAGCTTTCTTCGACCGAGCCCGCGTGAATGGTGGTAACAACCAAATGGCCCGTCGTCGCGGCGCGCAAAATCTGTTCCGCCGCGCGGGGGCTACGCACTTCGCCGACCAGAAGAAAGCGCGGCGTCCAACGCAAGGCGCGTTTCAACGGCACCGCCCAATCTTCATCTTCGACCTGAACCTGATAGCAATAACCGTGTTCGCCCACTGGCCCGTCCAGCACATATTCAACGGGATCTTCGACAGTGATCGCCACGCCGCCGAACTGGCGCAAATAATCGGCGATCAAGGCGAAGCTCATCGTCGTCTTGCCGTGTCCCGTCGGGCCCGAAATCAAAACCAATCCGTCGCGACGCCCCAAGCGGCGCAAAGTCTTGGCCAGATTGGGCGATACCGAAAGATCCTCCAGCGTCGGCACGCGCTCATTGATGCGGCGCAGGATCACCCATTCCTGATTGTTGGCGAGCTTCTGATAAGATTGACGGAACCGCATCCCGTCATATGTGTAGGACGAATCCGGATTTTCGATGTTCTTCAGCAACTCGTCGGCGACAATCAGGCTCTCGGAGAGGTACTGCATGGGCAGAATACGGCTCCAGTTATTGCTGACATCGCGTCCCGGCGTGCGATAGCGGGCAGTGCCTTTGCCCTCTTTATCGATACGGACATATAAATCCATGAAAGGAAGGTCGCGCAGGCGGTTCCCGGCTAATTCGCCGTTTTGTGATGCAAAAAAGGTCATGTTTGTTTGATCCCCGATGCGGCTCCGAATTGTTGATTTGTTCCCTTGCCGTCTTTCAGACGCGCCTCGATACGATCGACATAGGTCGACATCATGCCTATTTTGTTTTCACGGATCAGCACGCGTACAGGGTCTCCCGGCGCATTTTCTTCGGTGAAGGCATAACGCAAATACGGTTTTCCATCTTTGATCGTCTGGTTGACCAGTGCGGTAAGGCCCGACGCCAGCATGTTGTAAACGCCCGATCCCATCGATTGCTCTGCCAGGAAAACCACGCCCATCAAGGCTTCTTCAACTGTGCCTGCGTGAACGGTGGTGATAACCATATGGCCGGTGGAGGCCGCGCGCAACACCTGCTCCGCCGCCTTCGGCGTGCGAATTTCGCCGACATAAATATAACGCGGCGCCCAGCGCAATGTGCGTTTCAGGTTAGTGGCCCAGTCTTCCTCTTTTTCGACTTCGACCTGAAAACATTGGCCGCCGTCTCCGTGACGCCCTGCCAGCATAAATTCGCAAGGATCTTCGATAGTCACGGCGGTGCCGCCATAGGTGCGAAGATAATAACTCAGCAAGCCGACCGCCGTCGTGGTCTTGCCCTGACCTGTGGCGCCGGAAATGATAATCAGCCCGTCACGGCGGCCAAGCCCCAGCATGTGATTCATGATGTTCGGTGACAGGCCAAGCTTTTCAATGTCGGGAATAATGGTATTGATGCGGCGCGCGCAAACCCAGAAGCTTCCGTCCGACATTTTCTGGCGCGCCAAACGGCAGCGCACCCCCTCGGCTTCGACCGCGCCGTCATTATGTTCCTGCAGCTTGTTCGTCACCGCGACCATAAAGCGGTCGATGCTGACTTGATATTCGGGAGGCACAAATTGGCTGATCGTGCTTAGCGAACGATCTTGTGATCGGTAATAAGCTTGATCAGGTTGATCCAAGCGGACATAAAGATCGATAAACGGCAAATCGCCGACTAAACCAGACATACAACACCCTCATGCTTAAACCACGCGCCAGATCAGGGGCGATGGAGAAACGAATGAGACTATTGTTTGCCCGTTTTCGGTTAAGATCGGCTTAATATCGGTCGCCGATGCGATTTTTTGCAGAGTTACGCTTCCCTTGTTAACTGGCAGCCCATAGAAAGCCGGGCCGTTGCGGCTGGCAAAATCTTCAAGTTTTTCAAGCCTTCCCGCCTCGTCAAAGCATTGGGCGTAATGCTCCAGCGCATGGGGAGCGCAGAAAATCCCGGCGCAGCCGCAGGCGCTCTCCTTGGCCTTATCGACATGCGGCGCGGTATCGGTTCCCAAAAAGAACATCTTGCCGCCTGAAGTCGCCGCCTTGACCAAAGCATGCCGGTGTTTTTCCCGCTTGGCGACAGGCAGGCAATAAAAATGCGGCCGCATGCCACCCGCGAACATCGCATTGCGGTTGATCGTCAAATGATGCGGCGTAATCGTCGCCGCCAATGTTCCGTGCCCGCCATTTTCGGCGATGTAGGAAGCAGCTTCTTCGGTCGTGATATGTTCCAGCACGATTTTCAAAGCCGGAAAATCGCGCCGCAAACCGATCAATATCCGCTCGATGAAAACCGCTTCGCGGTCAAAAATATCAATGTCCTTGTCCGTTACCTCGCCGTGCAGCAATAGCGGCATTCCGATCCGCTGCATGCGCTCCAGCACCGGGACAATCTTCTTGATATCCGAAACGCCGTGTTCCGAATTGGTCGTGGCGTGGGCGGGGTATAGCTTAGCCGCTGTCACAACCCCTTGCGCAAAACCCTGCGCCAGATCGTCGGCATCTGTCGTGTCGGTCAGATACAACGTCATTAAAGGCGTGAACGAGTATCCGGCGGGCAAAGCCGCCAAAATTTCATCGCGATAGGCCTTCGCCCGCGCCGTCGTCGTGACCGGAGGCCGCAGATTGGGCATAACAATCGCGCGCGCGAAAAGTTTGGCGGTATAGGGCAAAACCGCGCGCAGCATCTCGCCGTCGCGCAAATGCACATGCCAGTCGTCAGGGCGTATGATTGTCAGAGATTGAATCATGCCGCCACGTTAGCCGCGCCGGCATAAATTGGCAATCGCCTAGCCGACAACTTCTTCCGGCTTGAAGAAATACGCGATCTCGATACCCGCGTTTTCCAGACTGTCCGACCCGTGAACCGAGTTAGCCTCGATGCTCTCGGCGAATTCCTTGCGGATGGTGCCCGCATCGGCATTGGCGGGATTGGTCGCGCCCATAATCTCGCGGTTCTTGGCGACGGCGTTTTCGCCTTCCAGAACCTGAATAACGACAGGGCCAGAGATCATGAACTCGCACAAATCGTTGAAAAAGGGCCGAGCCTTATGAACCGCATAAAACCCTTCGGCCTGAGCGCGGCTCATCTGAATGCGCTTTTGTGCGACAATGCGCAGACCAGCGCCTTCGAACTTGGCGTTGATCTTGCCAGTCAAATTGCGACGTGTCGCGTCCGGCTTAAGAATCGAGAATGTCCGTTCGAGGCTCATAATAAAAAAACTCCCTAAGGTTCAGATTTGCGGCTTTATAGACGCCTAAAGGCTGGGGCGCAAGAGCGCGTCTTCGGCTCTATTAAGGCGTTGGGGCGACAGAATACGATTTCCCCGTAACGCTCGTTACGCAAGCGCGGGCTTGTTGAGCATCCGTCACAGCATTCGGCTGCGGCGGCGTCATTTTGTCGGGGGTCACGGAAGTGACCACCCCATCGGGAGTGATCTGCCCAGTCACCAATTTGGCAGCGGAACCATTAGGATTCTGGAAGTCCAATTGCATGACAATGTTCTTGGGAAGGCCGATGAAAATTTTAACGTCAGAAGGCGCGACATCAACCGTCCATTTGCGAACCCACCAATCCGAATACTCCCCTTGATTGTTCAAACACTGTACAATTGCGTACTTTTGTGACTGATTAGCCCATTGCTGAGGAGTCCACGGCGTATCCGCCTGGGCGGCCAAGAATGGCATCGTCGTCAGCGCGGCGGCGAAAGCAAACTTGGAAATATTCTTTTTAGAAAGCAATGTCATATCAATCTCCTCGATAAGTTTCAAAAATCACAGGAGGCATGAGGAAAATTCAACATGCCCGCTTCTGTTCATCGCCTGCAACCGATCCCTATGTCCGCAAGGGACGACCGATAAGTCATAGCGCGCTTAAGTTTCTATGAATTACCAAAGGTTGCGTCAACGGCTTTCTGCGCCTTCTGTAAGAAAGCCTGCATATCATGCGGTATTAACCATATTGCGGCATCGTCATTCCGGCGAAAAAAACCGGATGAATTTTTTATTGAGCAGCGAGATCAAAGATCAGGGGAGGGGAACAATGGCGCAGCCGCTCTGCGGGCTCTTGCTCCGCAAATCATCGCGATTGAAGGTGATAACCGGATACGGATCGCCAGTTACTGAGTTGGTGCACAAAAGCACAGCCTGTCCATTTATGACAGCGGTGATGCGTTTCTCAAGGGGCTGACGGTCAAACGCATCAATGTCACGCTGTGACATCTGTGCGGGTGTTGCGCAATACAGCAAACCCCCGATAGCTACTGCCGAGAGAGCAAATAGCCCCAGCAGCTCTTTTGTATCTCTGCGCATAATAATGTCCTCCTTTCAATCATCACGGCGGCAATATATCACATCGACATAATGCTAAGAAGTGCAGCGTTTTACGTCACATCATCCCATACAATTTCGCCGCTTCCTGTAAAAACCGATCTTCCGGCGTGACAGTCACAAGCTGTTCTGCGCGCGCGCGTTCTTCGGTGGCGAGGAGGGTGGATAGATAGCGTTCAGTAGTGCTTGGAATAATCACAACAATCGTTTTGCCCTTGTTCTCCGGCAATTTTGCCTGACGCACCGCCGCGATCATCGCCGCACCACTGCTCATGCCGACAGGAATACCCTCGGTCTTGATAATGCGCCGCGCTTCGGCCAAAGCATCCGCGCTGTTCACTTTCTCAATCCCATCCACTTGTGCTTTGTCCAAAGTGTTCGGAATGAAACCCGCGCCGATGCCCTGAATTTTATGCGGGCCGCCTTTGCCGCCGGAAATAACCGGCGACTCTTCCGGCTCGACCGCGATCATGCGTACCGAAGGCTTGCGCAGCTTCAACGCTTTCCCCACACCCGACAAAGTCCCGCCGGTGCCGACGCCCGCCACGACGATATCGACTTTGCCGTTCGTATCTTCCCAAATTTCTACCGCCGTCGTCACTTCATGAATGGCGGGATTGGCCGGATTATCGAATTGCGCGGGCATAAATGCGTTCGGCGTCGTCGTCATCATCTCCATCGCCGTCGCCACTGCGCCGCGCATGCCCAAAGCACCCGGAGTCAAAACCAATTCCGCACCCAGCATCAGCAACAAAATCCGCCGCTCCTGCGACATCGTCTCTGGCATTACCAAAGTCAGCTTGTACCCTTTCGCGGCGCAAACGAACGCCAACCCGATCCCGGTATTCCCCGAAGTCGGCTCGATCACCTGCATGCCCGGTTTCAAAACGCCGCGCTTCTCCGCATCCTCGATCATCGCCTTGCCAATACGATCCTTGACGCTCGCCATAGGATTAAAAAATTCCAGTTTCAGCAGAACATCAGCCTCCAGCCCCGCCGTAATCTTCGGCGCACGAATAAGCGGCGTTCTACCAATAGTGTCGAGAATGGAATCATAAACAGGCATGGGAAACCTCATGAGGAAAAGGGGAGCGTAAAGTACTCCGCTTTCCCTATGTTCTGCAAGCGAAGCTGATAACCCAATCTCGTCATCCCGGCGAACGCCGGGATCCAGAAAGCGCGTCCGCGCGTCACATGACTCGTCAGGGAAACCAATCGCACAAGGCATATCCACACCCCTATGCACGCAATCTATACATAACCGCTTGAGCGTATTATAATGACTCGATAATACAAGTGTATGTCGAACAAAGAGGCATCAATCATGTTAAAAGCCATAAAAGAATTCGCCACCAAATTGCTGCGCCGGGCACCAAAAGAGGAATTGCCTGTCTTTGGTGATTGGGATGCTAAATTTGGTGCGATGGAGTCAGTTTCTATGGAGGAAACTCGGCGTGACATTGCCGATGCACTGGCCCGCGCTTTCGCTGCTGGTGTTCCCGTCCCCTGATCTTCCCTCTCCCTATGGGAGAGGGTGGCTCGCGC
>JBAVWC010000100.1:0-3516 GCA_049697595.1 Alphaproteobacteria bacterium | reverse complement strand
CAGTGATCGGTGGTGTGCCATTGAGCCGGATTTTCGCGGGAATGATCCGGAAGAAGCATCCCGAGGATCCGATGGATTTCGCTTTCTCATGGTGATGGCCGCCATTCGTTTTGGCTGCGAAGTCGAATAGCCGCACACCATGCAATCCGGGGGGATAAATGCCGTAAATTCCATGCCAAATATGTTCGAAGAATCGAGACGTGATCCTTCACATTCCGCCTTCCGTCCGTAGTTGTCGTCGTGACTCTTTACCCCTCGCATAAGTGAGCGATTGCAACGGCAAGACGATTGGGAAACTGCATTTCGGACTTCTCAATCAGTGGCGAGATGGGGCTATGCATGTGATCTTAGAAAATGAATCACAGGCCATCAACACGGCGCAAGTCTTTTCTTACAAGCATGTTGCAGGAGTGGCAGCGAGTTTTGAAATATTGATAAAAAAGTGGTGAGATTACCCCAACCGTTTGTTCAACAGGAATAAAAGTTAACAACAGCCTCTAGGCAACATCCGTTCTGTCTTGACTGACGAAACCTCTTCCTTTACCGGGTGGCTGACAATTCACGCTACGTATTGGCGCCGCGGATGCGGAAAAGGCTACGTGTCACTTGTGTATGTAGACCATATATGAGGTCGGATGTTCTGAGCGGCTCCACCATCTATAAGAGATCTGCGACGCCCACACAGTTCTTACAGAGTAATTTTTCATCATTTCTTCATCGAGTTCTGGCCATGTGACTAGCCGCGCGAAACCTCTGGCAGGCACAAAGCACGGGTCGTTTGTCATGATCACAACTGAGGGATCTGCTTCAATGAACGCTTTCAGGAACTGCTCCCTATATCTGTCTCTAATCGCACTAGGTGATGTGAAGAGATAGCAGTCATATAGGTAGCCCGTAACTTGCCTGACACGCAAGTCATAGAGCACGTTAATACATCCACCATATGTATCCAAACATTGAATAGAGCCCTCTTTCATATTTGTAAGGATGGTTCGCCCAAGGCTATCCTGGAATGGGGCCACCGCATCATAAGACAGAGTTTCTGAGGTCAATTTGGGAACGATCGCCAAAGGGACGACGAAGAGGCACGCGAGCGCGACAACACGGGCTAGTCCCCTATTCGCTCTCGAGCAGTCGAGAAAAATGAAAACGATGCCGACTGCGAGAAACGGATATCTTTGATAAGGCAATCCCTTACCTTGCACAAGATAGGAAAGGAAACCACAGAAGAGCGCTCCAATGAATAGTCTGCGCGTCTTGTCTAACGCAGGACGATCAACTACGATCACAATCGACCAAATCGTGAAGAGTATCGCAACTGGTGACATGCAATGCTGGAGACGGAACCATAGGCTCTTTCTTCCAAGAGTTCCATGAAGGACGTCGATAGATCGTACTACATCGTAAAATGCATGAACCGAGTTGTAAGAGTTAAGCCAAAGAAACATCAGCGCAACCGGAATTGCCAAGCCCGCAACGCCCACACTGCAAAACAAGAGCATTCGCTTGAAACTTTTGTCAGGTGCTGTTTTATAGAACAGCAGGGGCAAGAGAACCATTGGCAAGAGTGTTGGTTTGATTGTCAGACTTAGGCCTATCAGTGTTTCGAACAAAAACAAAGATGTAAGTGCGAGGCGTCTTGTTCGTATTAATAATACTAGGCCGCCTAGCAATATTATTGCCATACTGAAATCGCGTTGCCCTGCCTGTTCCAGGCCGTCCTGCAAGTGAACCAATACGAATAGTAATCCGCCTGCAAGGCAGAAAAGGCGCTCCCGCTTGCTGTTATTACCAGCCAAGTAGCTCAATGCAACTAGCAACGTACAGAGAAAACCGTCATAGATTCTAAGGCCGTGTGCTCCCCAACCAAAAAACTTCATCGCACAATATTCGATAAAGTAGCTTCCTGGTAAATTGATATCAACAATTTGAGAATATGGAGCCATGCCACTATGAATTAAAAAGACTACATAGCGGATAAGCGAGGCGTCACCAACTAGTGGCCACCTCCAAGCTGAATGAATGCTGAGGCTGCAGCCTATGATCAGGCAACTTATGCAAAGGTAGAGTGCGGTGTTTTCCGAGGCTGATCCCGAGTTCATCGATTCTTGATGCTTCTGCTCTGAAAGCTTGCGGAACAACAGTTTCTTCATTGCGACTATGCCTTCCAGGTTCTCTGCCGTGAATAGGCAGTGCTCACTAAGCTCCGTTTATCGCGGGACCAAGCCCCGTTCATTGTTGCATGCGTCCATCCCTTGTATCTAGCGACCGGAGTGTACGAGAGCAGGTCAGCGCTGAATGTCGGGCGAAAATTATTGTTTGGCTGATGCTCGAGGGGATCAATCTACACCCGTAGCCTGCTCAACACGCACCTGCATGTTCAGCATGTGTCGTTGCGCGGTTCCTATACCTTCAACGATGCCACGAGCGATACACAGGGAGTTGCGTCCTTCCCATCAGTTGCCAAAGATCCCGCTCGACCTCGCGACCTTTGGTGTTCACAACAGTTTTGTTCTGCTTGGAACGTACTGCGCATTCAAGGACACCGCTGAGCGCCAGGAAGGAAACCCAGCGGCGAAGACGCTCCTGCGCCACTTCCTCTTCTTTAGCGACTCGATCCAATTTCTTTTCGAGACGTTCAACGGGTTGCGTCTTCATGCATCTTCACCTGTCTTTGTTTGTTGGTAGCGAAGGTGCAGAAGAACTCCGGGCAGTGAATCTTCGAAGGCTGCTTGCCTCAGCACTGTTGAGCAGCACCTCACGGAGCGCATCGCTGACGGATTGCCGGGCAACGTCAGTTCGACGTGCCGCCAAGAAACATCCATGATGCTGCGGCTCGACGCGGGTTGAGGAAATTCTGCAACCGGCGAAGAATTAGCTGCGGCCATAGCGTTGGATCACGGAGTAAGCCCATCGTGCGATCAGGAAGAACCACAGAAAACCTGTGGCAATGTCATGGGCGGCCATGAGCGCGCCTCCGGCAAGACACAACCAGACGCGGTTGCGGGCGTGTGCGCCCAGCGCCTGCCGACGCCACAGCCGATAAGTAAAAGCGCAGCGCTGTAGAGGGCAATCAAAAAGGGATTGGCGAGTGTGGCTTGCATCTTCATAGAAGGTTCCTTGTGCAGTTTGGTGGGTAACTTTGGTTCCACGTGTGCGTCGACACGATGCGACTCGCGTCGCTGAGGAGTTATGCTCGGATGACCAAGATGCCAGCCAGCACCCGCCGGACAGGCGTAGACGACCAGCCCCGGGTCCTTCTGCCTCGCGCATAATTGTTGTGCGGTCGCGCGGCTTGGGAAGCTACGCTTGGGCAAGCCGAAATGCGTCCGGCAGACAGAACAGCGTGGCGTCTCAGGGGGCCAGAGGGGCATTTGCCGAAGGGAGGCTTGGATGGGCGTCTGCCTCGCCCCACTTCCCTGCTGGAGCGGGCGCGGTACCAGCTGATCAGCAGCGTTCTCCAGGCCCTGCGCCTCTGAAATTAAGCGGAGAGCCTGGCGCCGCACTGCCTTGCGC
>JBAVWC010000099.1:0-8014 GCA_049697595.1 Alphaproteobacteria bacterium | reverse complement strand
GCCTTTCCCCTTCTTCGCGCCCCCACGTTGTTCCATAGCCGCCTTTCTCCGCCCGGCTGTTGCTATTGCGGCGTTTTTGGATATGGCGGCGAGTTCGACGGCGCGGGCGGTGGTTAGGGCGCGGATGGCGGCGGCGACTTGATTGGGGGGTAAGGTTTTTTTGGCTTGGTCGATCAGTCCGTCGTAACGAGACATGACGGCGTCGCTTGCTCCGGCGGCAGCGCCTTGCACTTCATTTGTGATGGCATCCAGAATGCCGTCAATTTCGTTGGCGCTAGTTGGGGAGTCTGGACGAGCCGGGGGATTTTCCGTTTTGCCATGCGTTGCTCGTGGCGCGGTATGTGCCGGTTTGGATGATTTTTCAAATTGAGGGTTTTCTGCCCGCGCTGCTGACAATGGAGGAACGGGCGCGGGGGATTTATTCGCGGCTGCGCCAGTGCCGGGCCTCGGCGGGGCAACTGGTCTTGTTTTTGCGGTTGATCCGGTGGAGATGCTCTTACTGATCGTCCGTGTATTGCCATAATCACGGAAGCTGGTTTTGCTACGGGTGGTTTTTGCCTGTTTCTTTGCTGCTGCGATGCTCGGCAATGTCGCCGGATCAATATCCGCCATACCGCGTTTGACAGTTTTTACGGTCGCGCCGTGAATGCGGCGGGTCAGACCGTGGACGGAACCGGCTTTGTCGATGATGACGAATTGATTGCGGTCGCCTCGCGCCAGAGTGTAGCCCTGTTTGGCGAGGCTGGCGACGAACTCCTTGCCGGATTTTGACTTGTTCCAGAGGGCTGTCACTTCGGATTTGACCTGTTGGGGATCAATGCCGGTTCTCTTGCCACGCTCGATATCGCCGCGTTTGAAGGATTGGCCTTTGTTGGGGGTCGGCTCCAGCTTGAATAATGAGCCAAGCTGCAAGGCCGTGGCGCGGCATACGCGTCGGTCGAAAGATAATTTCTTGCTGCGTCCGGTCGCGGGGTTCACTCTGTTCCAGACGACATGATAATGGGGGCGGCCCTTCTTAATATGTTCGATCACCACCCGTTGATGCCCGACCAGATTGAGATTCTTTTCCAGCGTATCGACCGCCTGTTGCCATTGGGTTTGGGTCAGCGTGGCCCCGATGCGCGGGTTGATGCTGACATGGTAAAGAAAATCCTTGGCTTTGGAGCCGTCGGCAACCGCCCACATTTCGGCAAGGGCGTCCTTGACGTTTTTGGTGACAAAGCCGTTCACCTCCCGCACGGTGACGGTTTCATTCTCCCCTTTGTCCAGCAGATAGGCGGCCATCTGGCGCGGGCCACCCCGTTTCTTTCCTGTGATAATCATCGCCGTCATTGGGGCAAACCTTTGATGAAGGCTTCCAGCATTCTGGACGCATTATCCTCATGCCGTTTGATAGCCCCGGCGACATCGACCGCGCCGATAATGCGCCCGCTGTTCAGGTGCTTGGCAATCTGGTTCAAAAGAGTACCGGTGCCGCGATAGGCGCGTAGGGCTCCGGCGCGGGCGACACGATCTTCGGGGGTTAATTTGGCAGGAACAAGGTCAGTGCCGAGCGCCTGTTGCAGCATGAACTGATTGACCGATATACCCGCGTTGCCTGCCTTGGCCTTGATCGCAGCGCGTTGCACATCCGATGCGCGGACAGGTATCGGCGCAGGCCGTTTCCTCTTCGCCTTTGGCGGCGGGTTGATGGGGTGCAGCCCCTCACAAGGAGAACCGGCTGTGCCGGTTTTGGATTTGGGTATTACCCAAGTCCCTACTTGCGCATTAGCTCTTTGCGCCTTTTTTTGACTTTCACTTTCAGATTCATTCATAGCGCAATTCCTTTCAAAATAGGTTCTGAAAAAAATCAGCTCTGTTTCGTAATGCTCCCGTTATCGTCAGGATGGCGGCGTAATACCGTCGCCGCTGTCTGGTAATTCACAGCGTAGGTGTCCGTGTGTGGCGTCAACCGGGCAAACTGGCAACCCGATCTTTGCCCATTTCGGGATGATGCGGACGGTATAGCCACAGGCCGCTCCGCATTCCGCTTTTAGCATTCTCACGCCCTGTTTTCTGCGGCTGCCAGCGCCAGAGGCAAAATCCAGCGTGGCATGTGGGATGGGGCCGAGAGCGGCGGCTATAACTTTCAACCGTTCCTGCAATGGTGGCGCGGGCATTGCGCGGGTCATGTTGCCTTCAAGACCGATGCGTAGGGCAATCTCCCGGAACTCTTTGCCGTATTTGACGGTGGATGGCAGGAGCGTGTGGATCAACTCTCTTGTCAGGATGCCGAGGATTTCCAGAGGGTCGGCTTTATCGGCCTTGATGATGATTTCAAAATGTTTGTCCGCCGAGGCTTGCGGGTGCCAGCACTCGCCCTCCATGCCGCGCTTGCCGCCGGAGGTGAAGGCGATGGCGTAGCGGATATTGTCCGGGATGGCGTGGCCGAACATTTCAAAATAGGAACGCAGATGATTGGTTGCCTCCCGCAGCCATTCCTCGCGGGATGTGTGGATGTTGTTTTTCTGATTATTGTCTTTCTTCATAATGCCTCCCTGCTTTGTTAAAAATGTTTGTACTTAAACTCCAAAAAAGTGCGCTTATGTCCGTGGGTTTGGTTAATCGGAAGTTAAGTCACCTCCTTTTGCCCGCGCCGCCACGCGCACGGAGAGCCAAGTGTCGATTTCATGTTCGAGCCAACCGACCGAGCGCTGGCCGAGGACAATTTGTTTGGGGAATGATCCTGTCGCGATGTACTGATAGATCGACGCGCGGCATAAGCCGACGCGGTCGATGACCTCAGTCAGTCGCAAGATGCGGATGGATGTTTGGGGATAGCAAGGCGCGGGTGGCACGACCACCAGACTCAAATCTTTATCGTCATGCGTCGAATGAAAAATGGACATAGTACCTCCTTGAAAAAATCATCAAGGAGAAACCAAAATTTAGAAATAAGGGGATATTTTCTTTATAACGCCGATTGATTACCAGAACGTAAATCACAACGTGTCCGAAAATTTTGACGACCTTGTCTCTAGCCGTCTCTTGTCGTCCACAGACGTCTCATGCCGTCTCACGCATCCTAGAGCCGCCCGCAAATAACAATTATATTTCTCAGAAAAATAAACGCCGAGTTGGGAAACCGGCGCTTTTTCACAGTCGCGTCAGGTTTTTCCGGATGATGGACAACACATCGTCAAACGGCGGTTGTCCCTGATAATAAAGGGCGGCGCGGCGTTCGTATTCTTTTTTGTAAAGCGCGCGCTGGGTGGCATCGCTCATAACAAGTGCTTCATTCTTGCTGAGAGGATTCTGAAGATCGGCCATAGGAAAACGCCGCTTCTTATGCTCGTTGTATTCAGCGGTTCCGATAAAGGCTTGCACTTTGTCATTCTGCAACAGGCAGAAAACGTCATAGTAATGCCGCATAAAATTCGGCGGGAACTCGTCGCCGGAAGTTTGATGCTGTCGGTATTTTGTTACGATAGCCTGCAACTTCTCAACCAGCGTATAACCCGGATCGTAGCAAGGGATTTGCAGCGCCCTGTTGTCGATTACATCGACATTCTTGGCCAAGGCAAAATCCAGCGCCCACGAACTGATGTCCAGCGGCTTATTGGGAATGACGTCATCGAAGCCGACTTCGAGCAACACGCCTTCCTTGGCGCTGCCGTCTGACGGAAATTTGGCGTCATAATATAGGCGGATACCTCCGCTGAAATATTTGGGCAGGCTGTCGAACTTTGTATCGCGCTCGACCTTCACGACGCCGGGGATGCGGATGCTTGTGGCCAGATGATCGTAATAGTCTTTGCGGCTTTGGCGGTCTTTCTCTTTATCATGATTTTTCGATGTCCGAACATTCATGCCCTGCGGTGGCGCGATGTGAATGTCGATGTCTTCGGAGAAACGGTGAATAATGCCGTAACCTTTGGAAAGCGACGTGCCGCCTTTAAGCTGAAAATCATATCCGGCGTGTTTCAGGCCATATAGACAGTGCATCAGCCAATAATCTTTTTCCGCCAGATAGGGATCGATCTTGCGCTCACCCGCGACGATGCGGATGAGGTCGGAGAAATCGGAATGTTGGTGCAGATAGATTTCAGGAGGCATGTTGCATCTCTTCCGCGCGGAATAAGTTTTCAAAGAAACTGCGGGTTCTTGCACCCGCATAATCGCGAACAGCTTTCATGAGCTTTGATTTATTCATGTCGTGCGCGCGTTCGGCGACGTTTTTCAAAACGCTTTCTCTGTCTTCGGCAAGCATATGGAGATTATTCATCAGATCAACCAGCAAAAATTCCTGACTGCTTTTTGTAGGAAAGCGCGGCCTTTTCAAAAAGTAAAAAGTCCGCCCGTTCAGCATGTGCCGCCCGTCGCGCTTGTGATTATAAACCAGCTTCTCATTATAAAGCTGCGTTGTGCCGACGCCCAGCCCGTTATAGCTGTTCAACGAAGCCATATGGAAATGATCGTCTTTCAAAAAAGCACGAACCAGCGTTTCGTCTTCGGGCGGAGCATCGCCGAAAGCCGTTTTCTTGGGGCAATAATAAACGCCGCCGGAAAGTTTCTGAACAGCGCCCTCGCGGACAAGCTGCTGTAAATGCCGATCAACGGCATTCGACCACTTGGCCAAATCCGCGCGCCGATAAACCTGACCGGGCTGAAGATGTTTTTTCAGTTCATTCGCTTTGGGCATGATTACTCCTTTGGGCTCATTATATATCAATCTTAGCCCAATGTCATTTATTTAGTCTAAATATCATGCAATAATATAAAAATGAAGTTATATCAATCAGATAATGTTGTTTAATGTTTGGTCGCACGAGATGCGGCTATAGTTCGCGCCCCCAAAGAATCAGGTTAATATCTCATGAGCGATTGGCACATTTTTTGGGGGGTATGCGCGGCTGCGGATAGGGTGAGAGCTTTAGCTTGCGGCTTGCCCGAAGATCAGGCGGGCCTAAAATTATTTATGGCACTTCAGGCATTCATAGACGACAGCGCTGATGGTAGCAGGGAAAAGGTTTTTTGTCTAGGCGGGTGGGTTGCAACCGCTGACAGTTGGGCAGCACTCTCTAAAGAATGGTCAAAAGCTGTAGAAGATTGGCGCTTGCCAGCCTACAAATTTGTCCGCCTAGATCGCACATCAAATACGGAGATTGATGCATCGTTTTATAGAATGATAGAAAGGCACGATATTCCGGTATCATTAGACGTGGTTATAGACCTACCTCTCTGGAATAAGGTGATTGATAGAATCCCCTGGCCTCGACGTGATAATCGCCTATCAACATTAGAGAGATTGGCCAGAAACCCCTATTTTATTGCCAGCAAGATGCTTATGTGGGGAATGTTTAGCGGCGCATCCCAACTTGGGTTATGTGAGCCGATTGATTTGATTTATGACGAGCAGATACGCGAAAAAGGGATATTAATGGATGGGTGGGATTATTTTAAACATACTGCATCACCAGAGATGCAAAAAATGATTGGCGCACCACCTAAGTTTGAAAAGGATGATAACTTCCCCCCGTTGCAAGCCGCTGATTTAATTATTGGTCATGTCAGACAATATGAAGAGCATGGCTTTAGTTCTGTTGGACGAGCCCCGTTTCCTTGGAAACCAATAAAAGAAATAAAGAGACTTGCGATTAGACCAACCGAAGAGAAATTAACTTCAGAAATAGAATGGATATGCAACATAGAAAATCTTGAAAAACTCAGGGCTTTTTCGCCGGAGTTATTTTCTTAAAAACAAACCCCATCGCCTCGCCGCTATCGTCTGCGCCGAGTTCTTTTGCCTTGTCGATGAAGCGTTGAGATTAAGGAGTTTTTCGCGCCTTTGGCTTTTTGATAGATTTTTTTCATTTATTTATTAACTTCTCTAGAGCCTGAATGTTCTCTGCTACGGCTGACCATTTATCGCTGAGAATCCAAGAGACTACCGCAAAAACAACCGCCGCTACAGCCATACCACCTTTTATGAAAGTCGCCTGATGACGCAATTCGTCAATCTTTGTGTTGTGAGACGCAACATCAGAAATAAGCCTATCAGTCTTTGTGTCTAGACAGCCAATCTCCTTCTTAATGTCTGCAAGCATAAGCAGTATATGATCGTAGCTGCTGCCGGTTGTTGCAGACCCTCGGGGAACGATAGATGGCTGATCCCGTTGTGAGGATGGAGACGTGTCTTCCTCGTGTGATCTCTGCTTAGCCATTTTGAGCCGCTTCCCATTTGGTTTTTATCCATTCCCAAATCGGGGCTGGTGCGCGCCCATGATAACTCTCCACCCGTGTAATGACTGCACGAAGGTTGGACGTTGGATCTAATAATCCTAGCTTTTTCGATAACTCCTCGCTTGTTCCTTTAAAGGACACCAACCAACTCATTGGAGATATACGATAGTTTGCTTCGGAAAACTCTGCGAGTATCTTTTGATTTAAAGGTTCGCTTTGTTCGACGGAAAGAACTGTAAATATTGCCACGAGTGAACTCCTAAAGGCGGGTTGTCCTAATAGAATCTTATATGAGATTCTGCAAGTCAACTCATAAAATATCAATGTTTGTTGAGTTTTCAGCGCTCAGCATTTTGGTTCTTTAATCTAATACGGCCTATCCTCTAGCAGTCGTTCGATAGGTCAATCTCTTGCCGACGATAACGCACAATGTTTTTTCAGTACGCATGGCATCGTCAACACCGAGGGCGATTCTTCTCTTTCCATCTGAGAGCTCCTTAACGTCGTTCAAATGTTAATCCTTCCCTCCACTCCGCTCCAAATAATCAGCCCAGTCCTGCATCATCTTTTTCCGCTCTTTCAGATATTCCGTGCGGTCGTAGGCGCGTCCTAATTTGTCTCCGGGGGCGTGTGCCAATTGGCGATCAACGATTTCGTGGCCGTAGCCGACTTCTTCTTTCAGGGTTGTCATTGCCAGAGAGCGGAAGCCGTGGCCGGTCATGCTGCCTTTGTAGCCGATGCGTTTGATTGCGTTCAGGATCGTGCATTCGCTCATATGCTGCTTGGGCTTGGCGACGCTGGGCAGGACATATTGGCTGTTGCCGACGAGTTCTTTGACCTCCTTGAGGATGTCTATCGCCTGTCTGGACAGCGGCACGATATGGTCGCGCCCCATTTTCATGCGCTTTGAACCGATGACCCATTGGGCTTTTTCAAAATCATATTCATCCCATGTTGATTTAATCAACTCGCTGGTGCGGACGAAAGTCAGCATCAGCAATTTGGTCGCCAAGCGCGTCAGCCTGTGAAGCCGCGCATCGGGGCTGTTCAGCGCCGCCAGAAATTTCGGGATTTCCTTGGGCGTGATTGAGGGGAAATGTCCCTTCTTATAGGGCTTGAGAACCTTGTTCAGCGCCGAACATGGATTGATCTCGGCACGTTGCGTGATAATGGCGTAGTCGAATACCTGCCGGGACAGTTGCAACGTGCGGCGGGCGATGTCGAAAGCGCCCCGTTCCTCGATCTTGCGGATAGTCGCCAGCATCAGGGGATGGCTGATGTCGGTGATGGGCAACGAGCCGATTTCGGTAAAAATGTCTTTTTCGAGCCTCGCCAGAATGTTTTGAGCATGACGATCCACCCATTTGGGCTTGTTCAGGTCATACCATTCGCGGGCGACCAGTTCGAAGGTGTTGTTGGCGTTCTGGGCGGAGGTGCTTCTTTTCTGTTCTCGCAGAACGACGGGGTCTCTGCCCTCGCGGATAAGTTCCCGTGTGGCCTCCCGCTTCTTGCGCGCCTCCAAAAGGGTTACTTCAGGGTATGGCCCATAGGTCAGGCGGTTTTCAGCCCCGTTCGGGCGCGTAAATTTATGCCGCCAAATCTTGCTGCCGGTGGGAATAAGCTCCAAATAAAGGCCTCCGCCGTCGAAAAGGCGATTCTTGCCGCCTTCGGCATATTTGGCGTTCTGGCACTTCTTTTCGGTCAAAGGCGTCGTGATGCGTGACATTTTAGGGGCATGTGGTTTGAGGGGTCGATTTCATGCCCCTATCATGCCCCTAAAAATTCTGGATGT
>JBAVWC010000098.1:0-2281 GCA_049697595.1 Alphaproteobacteria bacterium | reverse complement strand
GAAGCCTTCACAGGCGAGCCCTCGGTCCGTCAGGCGCTGTACGCCGAGGCCGACAAACTCGAAGCCGCGCTTGCGGTCCTGTAACTACTAACCAAAGGAATACTTCATGGCTCTCGTAGCCCCATCCATCAACGAGATGTTCTCGGACGTTCCTGCTGAAAAGCGGGCTGAGAAGTTTCTCAAGTACACCGAGGCGCTCGACAAGACGCTGCTCGAAGGTCTGACCGCCAAAATGCGCGGCGAGACCGGTTTCGTGCGGCGCGAAGGGATCACCAAGTCCCAGTCGAACGCTTCCTCAACCGCTCAGGCGCTCGCCGTCCTGGAAAAGACCGTCTCGGCTGACCAACTGGCCTCAGTCCGCTCGGCACTCCAGACGGCTGATGTCCAGAAGGAATGGACGCTCTCCAACCCGCTGTCGGTCGTACCGTTCGGCGATCAGGGTCTCGTCCCCTACGACCTGTCACCGGTTCTCCAGATGATCGTCCCGCGTGAACTGAAGCTGCGCAACGTCACCCCTCGCATCAAGGGCATGGGTACAGCGCTCAACTTCCGTTCGATCACGGGTGTCTCTGGCTCCGCGTCGGGCAGCGTTAACAACCTCCAGACGTTCTTCTCGTCCTCCACGACCACACAAACGGTCGGTGGGATTGCGTGGAACCGTCCCCCAGCGATCTCGTACGCGGCTAGTTCGCAGACGGTCGTCTATCAGGAGGAAGGTACGTCTGACTCCGTGACCATGCAGGCGGAATACGCGGGCCAGGGTTACACCTCCCTGCGTTCCTTGTCTGCGACCGCGAACCTGTGGTCAGGACTTCTCGGTCAAGAGCGGAACTTCCTCGGCGGCGTGAACACGGCGCTTGTTGTCTCGGGTTCTTCAGCCACGGCTGCGGTGGACTCAACCAACACGACCTCGGGTCTCCCCTCGGGAACGGCTACGGCGGTCTACGTGACCTTTACGTCGGCGGCTGTCGTCAACGGCCTCTCTGGTGAGTCCAAGGCAATCACGGCCACGGGTACGCCAGACACGTCCGCTGGTGAGGGCGTGCAGCTTTCTGTCCTGGCGGGTGTGCCCGCTGGAACGGTGGCGATCAACGTCTACATCAACTACTCCGGTACGTACTACAAGGGCACGACGCCTGCGACGATTGCTGGTGAAGTCGGTGTGGGTGCCTCCCCTGCTGTGTACTCGGTGGTGTCGGCGCTGCCGTCAACCTCAGTGGACAATGGATCGTTCTCCGCCGAGGCATATCAGGGCTACATCTCAGCCTTCACGACTGCCGGATTCACGGGCTACACGACAGCGGTTAACGCGGCTGTGTCGCTCGACATCTTCGACGCTGGTTTGGTGTCTCTCTATGAGAGCATCCAGGCTGACCCCGATGTCATCTGGACGACTCCGAGCATTCGTTCGGCGTTCGGTGAAGCATTGGAAACCGCTGGTGTCTCAAGTTCCACGGGTATCCGCGTGAACTACGACGGCGGTCAAGGCGTCATCGTCGGAAACTTTGTCTCCGGTGTGAAGAACAAGGCGACGGGCAAGGTCATCGACCTTGAGACCCACCGCTACATGCCTGCGGGTGTCGCTGTTGTGCACTCGTTCGCTGTTCCCTTCCCGGACTCGGGAGTTTCCAACACGGTTGAGTACCACGCCCCGATTGACTTCGTGTCGCTCGAATGGCCGGTCACCGACCTCAACTACTCGATTTCGAACTACTCGTACGGCGCGCTTGCGTTCCGTGCGCCTGCGTTCTCGGGTTGCTACACCTCGATCTTTAGCTAGATCGAGCACGTCCGCTTATCGCCAGATCGTCCTTGGATAAAGGGCTGACGGTAGGCAGTTAATTCGGGTCGAGCGGCGGGGTCTCCCTTTCAACTCCGCCGCTCCCCGAAGATCGAAGGAGGGGAAATGAAGTTACTCGGCTCCGACAATGTTGAAGAAGTCCAGGTCAACAGAGGCAAGGCCTACAAGCGCGACAAGGGCGTCTTTAACGTCGAAGGCGCTGACGGCCAACTCCTGAAGGCTTCAGGCGACTTCGCGGTCGTGGGAACGACCTTTCGAGGCACCCAGGGTTTCCAATGTCCGCAGTGCAAGCGAATGAACGTGTTCAAGGACTCATGCGGCGGGTGCGGCTGGAAAGAGACATAGATGGTAATTGCCAGCTACAACCTCAGCCAGACCAACCGCGTCCCTTACGTCACGATCACTGAAGTACTGAACTCCGCAATAGCGAACAACGTGGACTTCTCCAATCTCATTGAAGATGGGGACGAGGACCAGCAG
>JBAVWC010000097.1:0-3031 GCA_049697595.1 Alphaproteobacteria bacterium | reverse complement strand
ATCTGATGCAGGCACCGGAGAATGGAGGTCAACGCCCCTCAGCGCATTAACCTCTCGTTAAGAGAGTCGGTGTCCACCACCTCTCTCAATTTTTGAACAACCTATTTTCAACAACAATGGAGATTTTTTTATGAAGAACAAAAATACATATACTACCCGCGAGGGTTGGCTTCTTGCCGCAACGGACGAGCTGCGCCCGCATTTTGCCGATCACGGTTTTACCCTCCCGGACAAAATACGACATGCGCTTGCCTTCACATCAACAGGCAAGCGTGGGCGTATGGCCGGGGAGTGCTGGCATGCCGATTTATCCGGCGACCAGCATTTTGAAATTTATATCCGACCGGATAAGGATGATCCCCTCGAAGTGCTTGGTGTTCTTGTCCATGAATTGATCCATACGCTTTTGCCGCCAACAGTAAAACACGGAAAACAGTTCAGGGACATCGCATTACTTGTCGGATTGCAAGGCAAAATGCGGCAAACAATGCCTACGCTTCTTCTTACGGAAAAGCTAAAAGTCATCGCCGCAAATCTCGGAACACTCCCCCACGCCAAGCTAAACTTTACCGGCGCGTCGGATGTTCCGAAGAAACAGGCGAAGAAATGGCTCAAGGCCGAATGCGGCGCATCGTGCGGCTATAGCGTACGCATCACAACAAAGTGGGCGAAAATTGGACTCCCTGCTTGCCCGGTTAACTCCAAGCACGGCCTACTTGTTTGTGATATGCCGGAAGATGCTGATGAAATATTGCCTGCATAAAACTAAATCCTGCATCCATCCTGTAACTTTTTTCTCCTGATTTATTCCAAAACTTATTCTTGAAAGGGGATTCTGCATGACCACATCCATGTCCGATTCCGAGAAAGACAGCGTTAAGGGAGGTGTGCCAGTAATGTGTTGTCACCCCACCGAAGAGGGTGGGGCGTCAACACGACTGGTGAGGGGCGCTGCCCCATCAACCCCGCGCCGTAGGCGAAAAGAAAAAAACCGCAGGCGCATCAAGCGGTTTTTTCGCGTCACACCGGAAGAAGATGCCCTGATTGACGCTTGCGCTTTAGACGCCGGTCTTGAGCCTTCGTCCTATATGCGAATACAGGTTCTCGGCAAGTCGAAAGCACGAAAAGCCCGTCGCGTCCGGGCTGATTGGGGGGAACTCCAGCGCTGCATGGGTGTCATCAACAAGGCGGGGAACGTCGTCAACCAGCTTGTTCTCCTTATCCGTCGGGTTGGAGGCAACCCTGCCGCCGCCAATGACGCCCTGATGGAACTTTGCAAGGCCGCGCGCGCCATCATGGCGGCTTTGGGAGGGAGCGGCTAATCCGTCAAAGACTTTAGGACGGTAAAAGCGGCCTCGCGCTTTCGCGGGTCTTTGATCTCATAAAAGGTGCTGACCAGCCGATAGGTTTCTTTCCTGTTGAATATGTCGCTGTCCGTGTCCGGTACATTATCGGGGGTATGGGGAACATTCTGTTTCGGCGCGTCGGTTGGCTGTTCGTCGAAGAACCAACTGACGGGCAATTTCAGAAAAGAAGCGATACGCGCAAGACGGCTGGCGCTGATACGGTTAATGCCGCGTTCATACTTTTGCATTTGTTGAAACGTAACCCCGACCAATGCTCCTAGCTTTCCCTGACTCATGCCCTGCATGTTCCGGGCAAGGATAAGTCGTTTGCCAACATGAATATCAATCGGATCAATTTCGTTTATACGCCGCATAAACATCCCCCTTGGTCAATAAGATCAATCACCCAGAGCTTCGGCTCTGGGTGATCGGGCTGTTTGAACCGTACTGGACGGCGCAACGTATTCGCTTGCGCTATTGTATTCCGTTGCCAGCCCGACCGCAGGGGTCAAGAGGCACACCGGATTTACGAGATGTGTGTCGCTCGCCAGTAGAGGTTTCAACGCCCCGAAGGCAGACCATTTCGCCTGCCTCTGCCGCCCACAATGGCGGGGAAATTATGAAAATTCAAGCAATCAAACGATCTTTTGTCCCAAAAAACGGAAGCAAAAGGGGGTAGCTATGGCTGTTTTGATTAAAGGCCAGTCGATCAAATGCACCCAGTCATCCCGCGACCATTATCTGCGCGGGGCGGAAAACGAGCGTATCACCGTGCGCGAGGTTCTGGGCTTTGCGACCAAAAATCCCGACGAAGCCCTGCGGATGATCGAGATGTCGGCCAAGGGCACCAAATGCAAGAAGCCCCTGTATAGCGCGAAAATAAATCCCGAAACCGACCGTATCTGGAACAAGGACGAAATCCGCGCTGCCGTTGATTTGCTGGAAGAAAACCTCGGCCTGAAAGGTCACCCGCGCGTCGTTGTGGAACACAAAAAAAAGGGCAGGATTCATTATCACGTTCTATGGAGCCGTTTTCATCCAGACGGCGGCGCTGCCAAAAATATGGGTAATGATTACGCAGCGCACCAGAAAACTCAGCGCCAGATCGAGAAAACCTTAAAGCTGCGCCCAATGATGGCGAAAGGCCGCGACTTCAAGAAATCGGAGGTCGAATGGGCGAAACGCTACGGCTTCGACATCTTCAAGCTGCGCGAACAAATCACCACTGATTTTAACAAAGGCAAAAGCGGTCAGGAGTTTATGTCCGCGCTGAAAGATCAAGGCATCGTGCTGTGCCGGGGCGACAAAAGCCAGTTTGTCATCATCCTGCCCTGGGGTCAGCATAAGGCACTGTCCAGCATGATTTATGGTCGCCCGACAAAAGCAGTTCTACGCCGATCATTCGCCGACATCGACATATCCAAGCTGCCGACAGTCGCCGAGGGCAAGGCTCAGGTCAAAGCCACATTGCCAAAGACAAACCGCAAGGCGCGCGGCGGCACATATATAAAGAGTGGTTCGCTCCAGACGGCGGCATATCGCGCCGCCGGACGCCTTATCGCGTCACGCCAGCCCAAGCCGCTTTCTGTGCCGACAATGGCGGCGGCGTTGACGACAGAAAACGCAAGCTCGACACCACAACGCGCAACATCCCCGCAAGGGCCGAGTGCAGGGGAACAGAAATT
>JBAVWC010000096.1:0-7974 GCA_049697595.1 Alphaproteobacteria bacterium | reverse complement strand
AACGAAGCACGAGGTATGAATCTTCGAGGGATTTAGTCAAATATGGTTTGATCAAATCAAATACTTCCTTTGAATCATTTATCGCAGATAAAAATCCCGCTATAGATAGCACTCCATTTATTTCCGTTATTATGCCTGCCTATAATGCAGGGCGGCATATTGCGGAAGCGATTCAATCAGTCATTAACCAGTCCGATCAAAACTGGGAGCTCATCGTCGTCGATGATTGTTCATCCGACGATACGGCGCTTATTGTCCAAAAGTTCTCAGACCCGCGCATTCGCTTGATACGCCAATTGCAACGAAACGGCCCTTCCGATGCGCGTTGGGTAGGAACACTCGCCGCCGCGCACGCATTTGTTTATTATTTTGACGCCGATGACCTGCTGTGTCCCCAAGCCCTTGAAGTCTTAGGCAAAGCTTTGGCAAGCGATCCGCAAGCGGTTCTTGCTTACGCCGGATATGTCAGGATCAATGCGCAAAGCAGAAGGATTGGTGCACGCAGGTTTCTAAGCTTGCCCAGCCGTCCTTCAGGCGACGTTCTGCCTGCATTTTTAAAGGGCAATTATCTGGCCAATGGCGCCGCCGTGATACGGCGGCAGATTGTGCTTGATACTCAGTGCTGGAATAAAAGTTTGTCATATGCAGAGGATTGGGTTGCTTGGGTAATATTGGCTACACAAGGCCAATTCCATTATATTTCTCAATTCACTGCACTTGAATACCGTGAACTTCCAACCGGCATCAGCCAAACCATGGGTACTGTGTTTGAAAATTTTGTGCCGGCGCTTAACGCCGTATATAATGATCCGCGCATTGCATCTCGATTTTCTGGAGATTTTCTTAAGAAGTGTCGGTTAGACAGGGAGGCGCATTTTTGGGGCTACATGGCCACGATCAATGTGCGTAAAAAAGCTTGGCGCGCTTCCTTCCAATGCATCCGAAATGCTGTTCGTTGTGCACCGCGACACGCTATTGTTTATAGTCTAAGATATCTCCTGGCTGTATCTGATGCCTTCCTGTGAGAGCCGGATATTTTCCCTGGCCCCAAAGTGGGCATAGAGACTGGAGTCAATTGGCAACCCAAGGTGTTGAGTACAATAAAGCTCTCTTCAACAACGGATTTATAAAATACTATGTCACTCCGCAAAAAAATGGCCAAAGGCGCGATGTGGTCCCTGATAGAAAAGGGCGTTTCGCAAGGCATATCCTTTGTGGTTTTTACGATTGTCGCCAGACTCATTGGTCCAGAGGAGTATGGGCTGGTGAACATGTGCTATATATATTTGGCACTGGCGATGGTCGTCGTTTACGGCATCGTGGACGGCATAATCAACCTGACTATCCGTGATGACCGAAGGCTTTCGACTCTTTTTTGGACTGTCGTAGCAATCGGCTTTGCTTTAAGCACGCTCTTTTATTGCGCCGCGTGGCCCTTTGCTTTCATCATGAAACAGCCTCGCCTTATTCCTTTGCTGCATTTGTTTTCGCTTATGCCCATTCTTCTTTCATTTTCTGCCGTCCCTTCGATGTTGGTGTCGGCCTCCATGAATTTCCGAATTTTTACTATCCGTACGCTAGTGGCTTCCCTCATAGGAGGAACGACAGGTATCGTGATGGCCTCTAAGGGATTCGGTGCCTATGCCCTTGTGGCACAACAACTTGTTCATTACACGGTCATCAACATCGTTATTTGGCCGGGATCGGGCTGGCTGCCTCGTTTTATGTTTGATGCTAGCGCGTTGCGCCACATTTTAAAACCAGGCCTAAAAATGACTGGGTCGTCTTTAGTATCTTTCTCAGAGCAACAAGTGCCGCGGATTCTGATCGGCATTTTTTTGGGGCCAGCGGCTGTTGGCTATTTTGCTTTCGTTTTGCGCATAAACCAGGCCCTGCAGGAAGTGTTTGTGTATCCGCTTTCGGTTGTTCTCTATCCGGCTCTCTCGCGAATTCGAGATAATCTCGGTGAACAAAATAAGATTCTTGGTCAGCTTATGATGTTGTCCGGAACGCTGGTGTTTCCTGCCGTCGCCGGAGGTATTATCACTGCGCCGGTATTTGTCCCGCTGATATTCGGTGAGGCATGGAAGCCGGCCATTCCAATACTTCAGCTTCTCCTTATAACTACGGCAACCTTGCCGTTTATAGTTATCTTGCGCGATCTCCTGCGCGCCCATAACCGAACGGGTGCGTTTCTTCGAACTCAATTTGTCATTGTGAGCTGTATTCTTATATCGACATTGCTGCTCGTCTCTCACGGTCTTTTTTGGGTGTCAACAGGACTCGTTGTCATGTCGCTTGCAGCTATCCCGGCTTACACACACGTAGTAGCTCATATTGTTAAAATACGGCTTTGGCCCAAATATAGGCAATTAGGAGCACCAATTGCTGCTTCAGCCCTAATGCTGGCGGCTATCTATGCATTTGAGCGCAGTCCGTTTCTTCCGTCTCGCCTTTGGATTCACCTTCTATTCGACTTTGTTGTTGGCGGTACAGTCTATGCGGCGGCATGCTTTGCATTGCAATTCAGGCAGATGCTTTCTCTTTGGGCTTTCGCAAAAGCATGGCGTCATCGCAGATTTTCGGAAATGGAAGATTCGGAAAGTGCAAAAGCTGCGATTATCGGAAATCCTGAACTAGGTTCGGAAATCGAATAGTTTTTAAGCGTTGAGCGATGATCTGTGCCGAATAGCTGGCAACATCATCACCTATGGGGTTGGCCCCGCAGAGGTTTTCGTTAATTGTTTGCGCCTTTGCCGGAAATCCACGTCGAGAAGATTAATCAACGTCTGAACGACATCCGTGTTTCCCGCAGCTCCGCTACGGCTGCTGGTGAACAAATGGTCGGCTTCCGGTATTTTGTGAAGCTCCATGCCCGGAAGATAGTGCCTCTGATATAGTTTCTCGACATGCAGCGGCTGCGCCATGCCGTCTCTGACAGCCGTTACAATCGACATAAGGGGAGCGACGAGTTGCATTTTTGCGGGATTCTTTGCGCCATAGGCGAGGAGATTCCAGTCCTGATATTGTTTGACGAAGCGCGGATTGAACCACATAACGGGCGGCACGGCCAACCCGAGAATGGGCTTTCCGCTTGCAATAATATCCTTATTGATCTGCCCCGCTGTATTCGGATCCTGGCTTGGGGATTCCAGAACCCGCGCAAGGAAACCGGGTTTATCCTTCTTATCGGCCGGGTCGGCCTGATGGGCAAAGCCCGCGACGAGCCCAAAGGAAAAATGCCCCGCGACGCTGGCAGGGTCTTGTTCCTTCAATTTGATCGATTCCATTAGGCCGGAGACGCCACCCAAACTGTGTCCCGTCATGTAAACGGGCCCACGATGGGGTTCGCCGGGCCCGGCCAACTGCGCGTACAGATCGCGCCCGAGATTGAAGTCGCGCAAGTAGTCCTGAATCCCGCGCTGCCCCACCGCACTGTGGATTCCATCACGGTCAAAGGCGACGGAATCCGCAAGATTCTGCGTCGCGGGCTGAAGCTGATGCATCGCCGCGCGCAATTCTGGCGTCACAAGATGGTGGGCATAAATGGAAAAGAGCGCGTGAATTTTTTCCTTATGGAAATAGTCTGCAATCGCGCGCCAAGGCGCAACCAGAGGCGCATCGCCATACCCCGTCAGGCCGAGAACATGAACATCCGTAGCAAGCCCCTGCCCGCTGGACGGTGCCTGCAACCCCGACCAGCTCAGCCCCGAATCCGCAGTATAGAAAATATGCTTATATCCCGGGGGCGGGGAGACTTGCGGGTCTTGCGATGTTTCAACCGTAAAATAAACGAGGCGCTCCGCGCCAACAATTGTCGTTTCCAGTTTAGGCGCAAGAACAGGCATGTCCAACTCCTTTGAAAAAGAAGCCATAAATAGAGCCTAAACGGCAACCTCGCGCAAGAAGCCAGAAGTGCGGCGCAACAACGCACAAGCGGGCCACAGAGAAGTTTAGGGTTCCATATGGGGCTGTTCATCACTTGCACAACAAAGCCTATTTGTTTTATGGTTGCTGACCCCATGACAGAATTCAACCGACAATCGACAGGATGTATCAAATGTCTAAGAAATCAGCGGCAGCACTGATCGCTCTTCTTGCATTGGCGGCTTGCGCGCCCAGCCAGCCGCGCGTCATTCAAGCGCAAGCGGGCAGTCCGGACATTATCTTGAAAGCTGGAATGGTTACTCAAATCGAGATGCCTGACGCCGGGCACGTTCAATCCATAACGGTTGGGAATCCCGCGCTGGTAACTGCAGAACAAAAAGAAGATGTTGTGAATCTATTGGCGAAAGAAGGGACAGGCGCAACAAACCTGATTATCCGTTCCCGCGATGAAGCCGGACACACCAGTGTTTATCAATATCACATAACAGTGCAGGGCAATTGAGCTTCGGCGCGGACGCGAAACCGGCGCTGATCGGCCAACCTTGACTCCCACGCAGGTCAAAAGGTTCGCCGATCTTTGCCGCTCGGATAAATTCCCGCGCGGTTACTGATTAATCTGGCACGGGGTATCTTCGCTGCAGCCGATCAGCGGCAGGATACCGCCAGCGCCCGGGCCACCCGCTGTCGGGTTCAGGTTAGCAAGCTGCTCGGGGCTGAAATGGTCAAACCCGTGCGGAGGATTGCCGCCAGCCGCCGGAGCCAGCCCGCCCAAAGACGAACCGGGGAACGTCGCCAGAGCCAGAAGGATGCCGATCTGTCCGGGACCTTTGGGAGTTGGCAAATGCAAGCCCTGTTGCAGCAGCGCCACTTCCGACGGCACCGCTATATCAAGCAAGCCCGGCGTGAAGACGATGTTATAGTTCGCGCCTGCTGACAAAGATCCCTGCGTGATCGGGTAGAGTCCGACCAGCGAGGTCGGCGACGTCGTTGCGAGACCTCCGGTAAAGACGCCGTTGGTATCGCCATTCACAAGACCGCCGAACCTATATGTGAGCGAAGGCATTGCGCCGAGATAGCCCATGATCTGATAATTAGCGGCAACATCCAGAGTCGCTGGCGTAACATGCAACGTGCCGCCGACATAAGAGATGCTATAATTGGTATCAACCGCGCCCGATGCGGTGATGGCATAGCCGCCAACATTTGATCCCGAACCCGCAACGCCGTTATACGCGGTCGCCGTCGTCGTCACCGTCGGCTGCGCTGTCAGAGAAGACGCGCTCTCGCCGTTGACGAATCCGTTATATCCCACGGTCAGAGTCGGCAAGCTATTCGCCCCATAGACCATAGTTTGGTTGTTAGCCGTAATCGTCAGCTGAGCCGGAGTGATCACGCCGATAGAGGCGAAGGCCGAATTGTTGACCGTATAACCATAAACGGTCGCACCGCTCGTCGTTTCTACGTTGGAAGCCGACAAGCCGGTGGCGGTAATTGTGATCCCGGTGCCCGCGTTCGGCGATGCATAGGTAGTGTTGGCGGTGCTGTAACCGATATTGGCCTGATAGCCGCTATTCAGCGTGAAATTCGACGATGACAATGTCGAATCCGCGGTGGATGTCGTGCCGTCATAAGTCTTTGTGACCGTGCCGGTCAGCCCGATTGTGAGCGTCAGACCGGAACTGAACAGGAAGCCGTTGCCGCTTCCGATCGCCGCCGTGTAATAGGGAGCGTTGAACTGTTCGAAGTTTTCGGCCAGTCCGTCGAAAGTGTCGCCTGCCGGCGTTTTGGAATAAACGAGCCAGCGTCCACCGTGATCGGCGTCGAGCGCATTCGCTCCGCCATAGTTGGTGAAATCGCCGTTACTGGCGGCCAAGACGATCGAATTGCCCCACGCTTTACTGTTAACCCCGCCTTTGCTGCCGATCGTGATGTTGCCGTTGCTCGTCACGGCGAGGAAAGTGCCGTTGCCCATCGTCTGCATGCCTCTGATGACGATGTTGCCGTTGTCGTTCAGGAACGCCACTGACGGCGAATACGACGGAGGATCCCAATCATATGAGTTGGCGGTCAGGGTGCCGCTGTCGCTCGTGGTGTTGCCGATAGTGATGCTGCCGGCCTGCGTATTGTTGAGCAGGTCGCTGGTGATCTGCAGCGTGCCAGCCGCGCCCGCGATGCCGATTGAAGTGCTCGATGTATAGGGAACAAAGGTGACGTTAGCCGAAGTCTGGATGTTAAGAGACTGTCCGACATCCATCGTATCGGCGACGAAAGTGATGTTGCCATTGTCATGCCAGCCGCCGACAAGGTTCGGGTTGCAATAGGAGTTCGCCGAAGCGGCGATGCCGATGCCGTTACTGTCGGAAATCCCGGTAATGGTGATCGGCGCGCTGCCGCTGCTCTCGATGCCCGATCCGTCTTGCAAAGAAACACCGGTGCTGCCGTTGAAACCAAACAGACTAAAACCGGAGCCCGTTCCAGTGCCAGTCACGGTGATCGCACCGCTGCCGCCGTTATTTTCGACGACCGATCCGCCCGTAAGCGCGACGCCGGTATTATTGCCGCCAAAGAAACCCGAACCAGAAGCGGTGCCGTTGACGGTGATCGTGCCGGTGCCGCTGGTTTCGACGGTCGATCCGTTCTGAAGCGCGACGCCGGTATTGCCGCCGTTTCCGGCGCTGCTGCTGCCGGTCAGCGAGATATTGCCGCCGCCCGCATTAAGAGTGGCGTTGTCAAGACTAATGCCGGTTTGATTGGCATTGTCGCCAGTGCCGCTAATCGTGATGTTGCCGCCGTGGCTCGCGATTTCCGAGCCGTTATTCATAATGGTCGCGCCGCCCGGATTGAGCGATACGCCAAGCTGGCTTAACGTGGCGGTGACCGCAACGTTGTTATTAAAGGTAATATCGTTGCCCGCGTCCAGAGTCAGCGATGCGTTAGTGTGTCCGGTATCGGTGACATTGTTCGCGACGGTGATGTTGTTGCTGGCCGTAATAGTCGTGCTGGTGCCGTTGCCGAGGCTGGCGGCGAGAACGCTAGCATTCACGGACGAGCCCGAACCCGTGCCGTTAGAGACCGTGATGCTGCCGGGATCGATGTCCCAGCTAGCGGCGGTAACCGAGGCCCCACTTTTAACATTCAATGTACCCGTGCTCGATGTTTCGACCGAACCGCCCTTGGCGCTGACCGAACCCGCGACTGTGACTTGGCTGTTGCTGCCGTTGGCGACCAACTGGACTGAGCCGTCCTTGGTGCTGACATTGTCGGCCTGCAGCACGCCGTCCATATTGACGAGGCTGTTGACTGTGTTCTCGGCTGCGGCCGCCGTCATCAGGATCGTGCCGCCATTGGCGGTAATGGTGCCGCTGTTTTGCGCCAGCAACTGCTTGGCTTTCGGATCGCTGACCGCCAGACTGATAAGGCCGTCGCCGTTGAGGTCGATACTGAAAGTATCGCCCGCGCCGAGCTGAACCTTGTTGCCGGTGGCGTCGGTGCTGCTTGGTTTGTAGCTGTTAGGAAGGTTAACTTTGGCTTGGATGGTGCCGTCGTTTTCGACGTCGTGGCCGATCAGCGCGACAAGGCTGTTATCCTGGTTGACGGTAATGGTGCCGTCATTGATGATCTGCGCGCTCGTGTTGATGCTGTTGCTCGAATGATTGTTCGCGGTCGGGCTGAAGTTGTAGTTGTAGTTGCCGTTTTCAAAATCGCTATTGTTGATATCGCTGGTGGTTGCGACCAAACCGCCGACATTGACCTGAGAGCCCGCGCCGAAAACAATGCCATTGGTGTTAACGAGGAACAGAATGCCGTTGGCGTTGAGCGCGCCGAAAATCTGCGATGCGCTGTTGCCGCCGATGCGGTTCAGAGCGACAGAGGTTGACGAAGGCTGCACGAAAGTGACGGTCGCATTGGAGCCGACATTGAAACTGCTCCAGTTGATGATGACCTTGGAGGTCGTTTGCGTGATCGTCTCGCTCGCTGTTTGGGTTTGGTTCTTACCGTTGCCGATAGTGGTGATGACAGGCGCGCCGATTGTGGCGCTGCCGCTGCCGCTGCCGGTAACGACCGAGCCGCCGGTCGGAAGCGTGG
>JBAVWC010000095.1:0-1651 GCA_049697595.1 Alphaproteobacteria bacterium | reverse complement strand
AAACAGCACCCGGCGTTTTGCGGCACAACCATTCCAACAGCTTTCTGCCGTGAGCGTGCGAATCCGGACCGCTGGTCTTCTTCGCCCCTAGTCCCGAGTCCCTCGTCCCTAGTCCCTAGTCTCTGGTCCTTATTCCCTGTTTCTCCACTGCCGCACCAGGTCATCGGCAGCTTCGGGCCAATTGCTAAACTCAAATTCGAATCCCGCGTTGAGCAGGCGCCCAGGGACCACCCGCCGGCTCTTGAGCACCAGTTCAGATTCTGTGCGCATAAAAATTGCGCCGATCTCGATCAGCGGCGCAGGCGCAGGTAAACCATTCGGCATATCCCAGGCCTCGCGCAGCGCACGCATAAATTCGCGGTTGGGCAGCGGGTTGGGCGCGGCAATGTTCACCGGCCCATCCATCTCCTCATGGGCGATCAGAAAATCCGTCGCGCGCGCAAAGTCGCTCTCGTGAATCCAGGAAACGTACTGCCGTCCGTTGCCTTGCGTGCCGCCCAGGCCCAGCCGCACCAGGTTCGAGAAAACCTGAAACGCGTTGCCCGGAGCGGGGCTGAAGGTGATGGCGGTGCGCAGCGCAATCTTGCGCGTGCGCGGAGTTGCCGTTTCAAAAAATGCGGCCTCCCATTCTTTCGCAATGTGAACGGAAAAATTCCAGGTGTCGGGCGCGCGCCTGCTTTTTCCAATCGACTCATCGCCGCCCAATTCGCCGCTCGCCTCATCCATGGGCCGATCCAGCGCATGCCGATAAATGGTCGCCGTCGACGCATTCAGCCACACGCGCGGTGGTTCTGAAAGCCTCGAAATCACCGTATTGAGCAGCCGCGTGGTGCCAATGCGCGAATCGTACATGGCGCGCCGGTTCGTGGCGTTCATGCGGCAATTCACGCTGCGCCCTGCGAGGTTGATGCAAACGTCTGCGCCTTCCAGCGTCTCCGTCCACGGGCCGATATTCTCGCCGTCCCAGTGAACTGTTTGCCAATTCGGCGTATAAGGCCCGCGCGTCAGCACTGTTACATCGTGACCTTGCTCTTGAAAATGCCGCGCCAGCATCTGCCCCACTTGTCCGCTGCCGCCGGGGATCACGATTCGAAGCGGACGCGAAGCCTGTGAGCCGCGCTTCAACGCGTCGAGTGTCAACAGATCAGAATTGAAAACATTGCAGGCTGGGCCGCCAGGCCGAGAAGGCAGGCCTCGAGAATCGAGACGAATTCCGTCCATCAGAATAGCCTACCTTGTCTCGGAGGGCGTGTCGGCGTTTCTACGCGTGCGGAGGTAGGTTGTACATGTTCATAAACTGCCGGCGCCGATAAGCGCGAACTTGGCGCACGATCAGAATCACCACCAGGCCCACAAGAATCAGCGGAGCAGAAAGAACAAAGAACGGCATCACCACGCGATCCTGTCCAACGCTCACCGAATCGGGCACATGCGTGATCCCGAACATCGACACCATATCTTTGCCCACCGTCACGTTTTGGCCCAGACGGACGCCGCCAAAAAAGCTCACCAGGTCGCCACCAATCCGGGCATCGTCATCCGCTGTCACTTCGCCAAAAAAGTTCACCACATCGTGATCCGATTTGCCCGCGACGTGAACGTTGCCGAAGAAGACCACGGTGTCTCCCTCAACCTCGCCTTCGTTGTCGAC
>JBAVWC010000094.1:0-3704 GCA_049697595.1 Alphaproteobacteria bacterium | reverse complement strand
CACCTTTAATTTTGGAACCCTTTCGACACCGGCAACCACCCTCGCCACAAGCATGAATGTTGCAGGAGGAAGCATCAATCTTGGTACGTCTGCTTTAGCAACGACTGGTGGCGGAACGATCAATCTTGGGGGGGGGACCCTTGCAGGGGCCGGGGTATCAAGCATGACACTCACTGGAAGCACTACGCTGGACACGGACACTTCCGTTGCAGGGTCAAATTCAGCACTGATTATAACCGATTTTAATAATACCGCTACGGGTAAGGCTTGCAATAATATTGCGTTGTGCGTTTACGCCTTTGCGATCACCGGCAATGAACAAATCAACGGTCTACTGACTGCAAGCGCGCTTTATGCCACTACCTTTATTTATCAAGGTTCGGATGCTCGTTTGAAGACGAACATCAAAGCATTGAATGATCCGCTTGCAGATATTATGAAACTCAATGCCGTGTCGTTTGATTATAAATCAAACGGCAAACCAAGCATCGGCGTGATCGCGCAGGATGTGGAGAAAGTCTACCCACAACTGGTCACAACGGGGCCAAACGGGCTTAAGGCGGTCAGCTATGAAGGGCTGGTTTCCCCGCTTATTGGCGCCGTGCAAGAACTGAAGAAGGAAAATGATGAGTTGCGCGGCCTGCTGCGCGCTCAAGCCGCGCGTCAAGAAAAGACAGATCAAGAACTGAACGATTTACGCAGCAAATAACTAAGAACCTGTTCATGATCTCGTCAGGCCGCCAGCGAAAATGTGATTTTTCAGCGCAATAAAGCGCAGCGTACGCTTGTGGGTGAGCATTAGCGCGCTGAAAAAGCGCATTTACAGCAAGGCCCACGAGATCATGAACAGATTCTAACGCCGCCGATGGCGGCGTATTCCACCTTATTGCTGCTGAAGATCGCAATGCATGGCACAGGTGTTATTCGGCAACGCCAGGACACAACATTTCGCCGATAGCTGAGCCCCCAATCCCTTGGGTATGGAGCCTTGTATCGTCGTCAGACAGCCTGACGAATCCAGCCCCGCAGCAGTGTTAACGAAGCCAGTAGTACTGCTGTAACCAAAAGCGCTTGTCACGCAAGAATTTGCCCAAGCGGCCCATTTGCCCGGGTCGACAGATATGGCTTCGGCGCTGTCAACACAGGGAATGATGTCCGCGCATGTGCGGCTGCCAAAACTCGGCTTGCCTTGTTGCACCGAATCGGGACTAGCCGGAACGGGAGTCGATTGTTGCGCTAATGCGGGCAAAGCGATCAGCATCAAACCGACGACGGCGAGGTGGGAAAGACGCATGAGTATCTCCAAATAAAAAGGGTACAGGGCAGCTAATCACCCCGCAAGGAGACTTGCAAACGCGCCCAATTAGATAAGACATGTAAAGTATAGTAATTACGCCAAGTTGACAAAAAGTTAAATGTCCTTTTTTGACTTATTAACCAACTATCATCATAATTCGGCCATAATGAAACGGTACAGTTGCGTTGAGTTTAGAGGCTAACTCTCTTTTCTCCCACCCCGGATGGGGAACAACGAAGGAGGCAAAAATGAAATACAAACGCACAGCCGTCGCGCTTATCGCCACAGCTCTTGCCGTAACGCCGCTCGCCCCGGCAGAGGCGCATGGATGGGGTCATTTCCACGGCGGGCATGACGGCGGATTGTTGTTTGGCGCTATAGCTGGTGTCACAGGAGCTGCCGTCGCGATTGCCACGGCTCCGTTCTACGCCGTCGCCTCCCTTGCGGCAGCCCCTGCCCCGGTTTATGCCCCGGCTCCGGTTCCAGCCTACTATGGCGGTTATCCGCAAGCCTATTATCCGCCGCAACGAGTGGTGTATTATAGTGCCCCACCCGCTTACACCTATCCGGCCTATGCTTATCCTCAATGACTAAAGAAGCTGTAACATCGCTACGCCGCGGCGGTCGACCGTCGAAAGAACAAGCGGGCCTGATCGAGGATAAAATCCTCGACGCCGCGGCGGCGCTTTTTTTCAGCGAAGGTTATGGCGCGGCAAGCATCGAGGTCATCGCGCAACGCGCGCAAATTTCCAAACGAACTTTCTATGCGCGGTTTGAAAACAAGGCGGCCCTGTTTCGCGCCGTGGTTCGCCGCGTTATTCAGCATGTGCGGCCGCCCGATGCGGCGACCGACCAGCTATTCGCAGGAAAAAATCTTGAAGAAATCCTGCGGCGCATCGCGCCGATTATCCTGCGTGCTTCGCTATCGCCCGAGGCCCTGTCGCTTCATCGCGTCGTGCTGGCCGAGGCGACGCGCTTTCCCGAACTCGCGCTGATTATCAATGAACAAGGCTCGCGGCAGGAAGCGATACGCCGCATTTCCGATCTTTTGCAACAGGATGCGCGGGCAAAGAACCGCACCCTCGCCAATCCGGCTTTCGCCGCCGAACAATTTTTGCTTATGGTAACATCGGGCCCACATCGCCGCGCTATGGGCCTTGGCGTGCCGATGAACGCGCAAGAGCTTGACGCCTGGGCGAGCGACACCGTCGATCTGTTTTTGAACGGTTACGGATAATTCAGCGGGCTCTTATTGCGCCGTGGAAACCGTGGTTCCCTTAAGCTGATTGCGCATCGTGTCTAGAAGACCGTCGATTTGCCCGCCACTATTTTGGACAACCGAGGCATATTCCTGACGCTGGGTAACGCTGAGGCTGATGCCTTCGACGATGACATCGATCACGCCCATCTTGCCGTCCTGCTGGCGCACGCGCCAATCGATCGTCGTGGCTTTCGACCCATCCGAATGCGTGATCTGGCTCAACACTGTCGTATCCACATCCGATTCAGGACGCGTGCCGACGACCTGAAAATTTTCGCCTGCCGCCAGAGTCATGCGGTCGCCATAATTCTTGATCACCAGCGCCTTAAACAAACTCATATATTCGCTTTGCTGATCAGGCGTTGCCGCGTTCCAGGTGCGTCCGATAACGAAACGGCCAATCGTCTTCAAATCAAAGGAATCCGTAAGAACTTTGCTGAACGCGCTGTTGCGCTGTTCGGTGGACAATTTCTTGTCGGCGATAATCTTGATCGCGCGGTCGCCCACATCTTGAACAAACTTGCCAACGGGCGTTTGCACCGCCTGTTCGTGCACAGAAGTCGCAGGAGCATCGGCGGCAAAACCCGAAACGGGCACGGCCAGAAAAACGGAAAAAACAGCCAGAGAAAAAGCCCGCAAGCAGGGGCGCGACAGGTGAGGCATTCGAAACTCCTGAAAGGGTGGAAACCCGAATCGTCGATGAATTATATATATCGACTTATTGCCTCGATCTATGGCTTTTTTGAGACATATTTCTAGAAAAATGCCGCCTCGGCATACAAAGGCAATTATATCCCTTATACGCCATAATTTTGCCCCGTATTATCCGGTATATTTTTTAAGTGTAATTTATTTTTTCTCGGTTAGTCTGTCTAAACCTTGTTGAAAAAGGAGACTGTTATGAAGTCATTCAAGTTCGCCACCCTGTGCGGCACGACCCTTATGCTAGCCGCATGCGCCAGCGCCCCTATGGGGCCGACGGTTAACGCAATGCCGCAGCCGGGCAAACCTTTTGAAGTTTTTCAAGCGGAACAAGCCAGTTGCAAACAATATGCAGACAGCCAAGTTCAAGGCCAGGCTGATCGCGCCAATACGACGGGCGTCCTCGAAGGCGTTGGCGGCACGATCCTTGGCGCAGGGCTTGGG
>JBAVWC010000093.1:0-1613 GCA_049697595.1 Alphaproteobacteria bacterium | reverse complement strand
CTCGACAACGACGCGTGGGATGAAATCGACGATACGCATCCGCAGCACGGCATGAAGAAATTGCTGGCGAGAATGGAAGTCGCGCGCGAGGCGGTTGTGGATTGGGGAACACCCGATCCGCAATCGCCGCGCGCCCATTTATTGAGCGAGGCGATGCGGCCCGCAGGATCGACAGAAGCGTGGCGCGGGTTACGCGGCAAGTTGATCAATGATGCCGTCGCTGGCCTCACGCGCCTGAACCTCGATCACCCGCAGGAAGAAGCGCAGGTGATCGCGCTGCGCTTGCGCGAATTTTTGGAAGCCCCAGATCAAAAAGCGGCCTTTGTTACTGCCGACCGTTCTTTAGCGGTGCGGGTTGCGTCAATACTGCGCCGCTGGGGGATTGAGGTTGACGATTCCGGTGGTGCGTCTTTGGCGACATTGCCTGTGGGCGCGTTTTTGAATTTGGTTCTTGCGGCGGCAAAGCCACATGCCGGAACGGTTGATTTTCTGGCGCTCCTGAAACATCCGTTTGCTGCATGCGGCATTGTTCCCGCCGCTTGCCGCGCCGAGGCGCGCGAGGCGGAAATCCGCGCGCGCAAACTAGAAGACGAAGATTTTACAAAATTGCGGCATCTTTTGCGGCCCTTGACGGAAAGCTGGTACAGCCCTTTGCCACTTGACGAGCGTATCGCCGCGCATATCGCCGTTACCGAAAGGGTCGCGGCATCCGACAGCGAAACTGGTGCGGCCCGTTTATGGGGTGGTGCGAGCGGTGAAGACGCCGCCGCGTGGATGGATGAATGGCGCGAGAGCGCGGACGGTTTTCCACCCGTTTCAGGTGGGGATTACAGCGCGTTATTCGGTTCGCTGGCGGCGGCAAAAACGATGCGATCCGGGGGTGCTACGCATCCACGCCTCAGCATCCTCGGCCCGCTTGAAGCGCGCTTGATTGATGCCGATCTTATTATTCTGGGCGGCATGAATGAAGGCGTGTGGCCGCCCGATGCGGGGTTCGATCCGTGGATGTCGCGCCAGATGCGCAAAAAATTCAATTTGCCGTCACCGGAATTCCGCATTGGCCTATCGGCGCATGATTTCGCGCAATTGGCATGTGCGAAAGAGGTTTTGTTGACGCGATCCCTGCGCTCGGGCGGTAATCCTTCGGTGCCGTCGCGTTTCTTGTTGCAGCTTGATGCGGTGCTGCGCGCGGCGGGATTGCCGGATGATGTGCTTGCGGCCACAGAACCCTGGCGCGAATGGGCGCAGGCATTGGATGCCCCTGCAGAGGCAGAAAAGAAGCCCTGCACGCGCCCTCAGCCCTGCCCGCCTGTTTCTGTGCGCCCGACTACGCTTTCGGTGACGGAGATTACGACCTGGCTGCGCAACCCTTATGCGATTTATGCGCGACATATTTTGAATTTGAAAAAACTGGAAGAGCTGGATGCGGAATTGGACGCATCCGACCGCGGCGTGATGATTCATGCGGCGTTGGAGAAATTTGTTCGTGCTCATCCCGAAACTTTGCCGCCTGACGCCGAAACGCAATTACTTAATATCGGGCGGCATATTTTTGCGCAGGACAAAGGAAATCCGCGCGTGCGCGCTTTCTGGTGGGCGCGGTTTGTCGATAT
>JBAVWC010000092.1:0-1798 GCA_049697595.1 Alphaproteobacteria bacterium | reverse complement strand
GGGTGGGAAACCACAAAACCTGGCCCGCAAACGGAGCCCGAAGAGATGACCCTGCTCTTCATACTCATTCTCATCGTCCTCGCCGCCATCGAAACGCTGGCCTCTTATATCACCCGCGTCTACTCCGAGTTCGGCAAGATACTCACCCGCGAGATAGAAGAAAACCTCGACGCGTGGGAGCAGTTAGTCGAGCCGCAACTGGGCCTGAGCCGCGAACACGCTGCAATCTGCGCGGCAGTGCTGCAACAGCTTGCCCTCGGCGTCATCGCGCTCGGCTTGGGCGCGTTCCTTTTTGATCGCGCCGCGCAATTAGCTCGTCCTAACTCCGCCGAGATCGCGCAGGCTGTTCTCGCGCTGGTGCTCGTCGTCGTCTTCTGCAACCAGCTCCTGCCTACTCTGCTTTTCAGTCGCACCGAGGGCCGCTGGGCAAAAAAGCTCGTCTGGCCCATCCGTCTGCTCCTCTGGCTCATGACGCCCATCACCGTCTTTGTCCGCTTCTTCTTCTCCGTTGCCTCGCTGGCCGAGCAGCCTGTCAGCCCCGAAGAAGAGACTGAAGCCGATGTCGAGGCGCTGCTTGAAGCCGGCGAAGACGAAGGCATTCTCGAAGAAAGCGACCGTGATCTGGTCCGCTCCGCCGTCGAGTTCGGTGACAAACTCGTCCGCGAGGTGATGACTCCGCGCCCCGACGTCTTTGCCGTGCCGGAAGAAACTGCTCTCGAACAGTTTCTGCATCTGCTGCGCGAGCACAACTTCTCTCGTGTCCCGGTTTATTCCGGTTCCCTCGACAACGTCACAGGCATCGCCTTCGCTCATGACCTGCTGCAGATCTCAGACGAAGAAGCCCATACGCGCACTGTCGCCTCCATCAAACGCCCGGCGGTCTTCGTCCCTGAAACCAAGCGCGGCTACGAGCTGTTGCGCGAGATGCAGCGCGAAAAGCAGCACATGCGCATCGTCATCGACGAGTACGGCGCGGTCGCCGGCCTGGTCACCATTGAAGACCTGCTCGAAGAAATCGTGGGCAACATCAAGGATGAGCACGAGGAAGAGACGCCCATCGAAGACCCGCAGCGCGAGCCGCACGGTGTCTGGCTTGTCCCCGGCAGCTTTCCCGTTAACCAGTTGCCCGACCTCTTTGGTGAGCAGGACGGTCTGGCCAACCTCGGCGAGGCCTACGAAGCCACGACCCTTGGCGGCCTGGTCAGCGAGATCGAAGGCCGCATTCCGCTCCCCGGCGAATTCGTACTGCTCGATTCCGTTGGCATGAAGATCGAGGTTGTCGCTTCCACCGCCCGCCGCGTCGAACGCCTCCGCGTCTTCCCGCCTGCTGAAGAAGCCAGACCAACACCTGCTTCTTAACCCGCCCACAAAACCTGGGCACCCCATCCATTCGCGTTCTCTGTGAATGGGTGGGAGACCACAAACTCGGCTCGGCCATCCCCAAACGTCGTAAACTCAATCAGGAGCAATTGCCCCTTTGAAATCAGGATTTGTCGCCATTCTCGGCCGGCCTAACGCCGGCAAAAGCACGCTCCTCAACGCCCTCACCGGCGAAAAGGTCGCCATTGTCTCCGCCAAGCCGCAAACCACCCGCAACCGCATCGCCGGGGTGGTCGAAGTCCCCGCGCGCAAAGGCCAGCATCCAGCCGCGCAGATCGTCTTCGTCGATACTCCCGGCGTCCACAAACCCGGCTCGCACCTTGACCGCCGCATGTTGCAGGAGGTCTACGAAGCTCTCGAAACCCGAGACCTCGTCCTCGTCCTCATGGACGCAACCCGTCGCGTACAACTGGAAGCC
>JBAVWC010000091.1:0-1742 GCA_049697595.1 Alphaproteobacteria bacterium | reverse complement strand
TTAGATATATCGGCTCACCGGAATACCAAAGCGAACATTAAAAACATTCAGAAAGGAAAATGGAACATGAGCAAAGACATCAAGAAAATCTTGCACGAAGGCAAGATGCATTACTCCGTTCCTGACGCTGCGCGTTATCTCGGCATTACCGCCGCTAAAATTCGTCAACTGCTTGGCGCGGGGGATATGGTGGCAGTCACTCATAACCGAAAATTGCTGGTCATGGGGGAAAGTCTTGTTGCCTACAAATACCGCCCGAAAGAAACAACTGCCCCGCCACGAGCAAAGCTAATGAACGCCGATGCCGATTTACACCAATTTCATGCAAACAATATCTTTGCCGTTCCAGCCTGATGCAGTTTTGCTTGTTTCCGTTATCTCTGGAAGTTCGCCGCCAGCAATGATCCATTCGTTGTGTTTTTCTGGTTCATCCCAGTTAGAGGTTACCAGCGCGGCATCCATTGGAAGCGAAGAGTCGTCGTTGAAGCGCAATTTACGCCACAAGGCTTTGCTGGCCTCTTCTGCTGATCTGGCTTCGATTTCATAACAAAATACCTGTGTACGCGGAGCCATTCTGGCGTAGCGGTTCTTGCTTCTCTTTGGCTTCTTGGCGGCTGGCATAATACGGCTCCTTTTCGTGTAACGATGTGCAATTGTAATTCAAGCGATGCAAAATTGATATTCGGAAAAATCTTTACACCAAACTTTTATGTCGCGCCCAGTTGTAACTTTTATACGTCAAACCCTTGATGTTGACTTTTCATACAAGCCTCAGATCATAATCCAATCTTCGCCTCAATCTGCTTATACACGTTCCGGCCTTTTTCATCTGCCTTCACAGCCATAAGGAACAAAGCCTTCTTGTCTGAGCTTCTTTCTTCCCAAAGCTCGCCGACATTACATTTTTCTTTGCTGTCGTCGCTGGTGCGGTAGTCATCGCCCTTGTATTCGATGACCAGAACGCGCCCATCTTCCAGAAGAGCTACAAAGTCTGGATAGAATTTATCGGTCGATGTCGGAAGCCAGAAGGCGCAGTTAGAGCGGCTCAGATTTCGTACCCAGTATTTTACCTTGCTGGTTAGAGCAATCGCCTTGGCGCATTCAAACTCTTCGCCGGTTGACTTCAATTCGCCAATTTTGCTGTAGTAATGTTTGGGTAATTCGAATGAACCACTATAAGTCCAATTGGGAGCGTAGTAATCTTCAACGCCAAAGAAGAAATCATACTGATTGCTCGTCCTCACATGGGCTTTGTTGCCAAACAAAATGCGCTGGAATCCGGCATCATAGGCTTCCTGCCGATAACGCTTAACCCGTGAGCCGAGGAAACGCGCAATGATGAAGCGGCCACGAGCTAGGGATGGCAACTTGGCGCCGCGCTTTTCCATCATGAATTGCACAAACCTCCGGCAATATTCCAGAAGCGCTTCATAGGACAAATCGTGGCGATCATCGTTCTGTTGAATGGCGCGATTGAGCCAACGCGACAGTTGCAAGTCTGTCCATCCGGTATCGACCAGATCAAGATTGAGTTGATCTGTGTTGCCAATAAATTTCTCGCTCAGGCGATTGTTCTTGATGTCGATTTCGTAAATCCTGCCGTCTTCTGACAGGCGGAATTCGCTTTCGTCTGCCTCGACGGGATATTCGGCTAAATCCCAACCTTCAGGAAGGCAAACATCCCGCTCTGCCAATTCCAAAAAGTCATCGATCAAGACGCAAAGCTGCGGAACATTAAAAGG
>JBAVWC010000090.1:0-3068 GCA_049697595.1 Alphaproteobacteria bacterium | reverse complement strand
TCGATCTTCTGACCTGAATTATACGCGGCCTTTGCAACGCTGCTCGCGCCGCTACCGCGCTTAAGAAAACCATGTGCTAAATGAAATATTGCCATGTATCCCCCCTTCAGAAAAATGTCTCTGCTTCAAAAATCCTATTCACAATGTTCAAGAACAAACGCGCCTTGCAGATAAAGTACCGCTAGATTATTACCAAGAAGATAACAAAAACCCTTGCAAACAAAGGGTAGAAATGGAAGTTACCGTACCGCAATGACCCTCTATGTATCTCTATGGATCAGGAGGAACCGGAAAATATTTTGAAAAATATTTTTTTAGAAACCTTTTTTCCGGAGCAATCGGGAATAGGTATCGTCCATTAACGTCCATCATGTCGAAATTTTAGAAATCACCTCACCGCATCACCACCCCACGCCGAGCATCTGTGCCGCTTGCGGCGCGAGGGCATCGCGCCCCAGCGCATGTATGCCCGTCCTCAACACGACGCGCTTGCGGCGTGGCAAAATTCTTATCTGGGTTTTTGGGTTCTTCTGCGCCGGAGGGCGCATGGCGAGTGCTTAAGCATTCGCCCGCGCTGCATTACGGAGTAATGCTTAAGTGCGCCTTTCTCTCGAATTTTTAAATGGTCAAACCGCATTATGCCTTGGTCGCACCGAACACATTGCGCCGAAATCTTGTGCAGTTTTGTGCCCGCCACGCGCTGCATCTGGTGAAAACTGTTTAGGCTCTTACCACGGCAAACATCACACTGCGCGAAAGACTGACGCTGAATTTCCTAGAAAAAGATTCTGCGCTGTATAAATCCTGCATCAGTTGTCACGGAAAAGGTCATATCTGTGCAAATCCGGTATATCAGATTTCCGTTGTGTGAAAAAATAGAGAGCGTTTAAACGGACTATGCCGTCAGAAAACAGGCTGTCGTTAACCAAATCGAGGGCGGAAAGCGCCATCGATTCCATGTCAACGGCGGATTGCCGTGATATGCAGGTCGTGTACACGCCCCTATTTGGTTAACTGGCCTTAACCAATATGAGGAAGAAAAAACACCCTTCTTTTACGCCGGAGCCTGAGTCTCTCGCCAAGCCCACACTGAAAATCGCATAATTTCCATCAATAAAAGCTTGCAACTTCATGCGGTAAGCTTCTATTTAAGCAAAGGTTAATCGATTTTATAATAGAATAGCCATATAAATGAGTGATTATAGCGAGAGGATATTTTGGGCGAAACAAAATATACCGATAAGCAAATATCAGACCTTAGAGATGCTTTAGGTAAGAGCGGAGTCACGCTGCCTGAAAATTCCGAAATTTCCCTCCAATTGGCCGACAGTCGCCTGAACATGGCGGGGGATAGCCGGATAAACTACGGTCACAGCCATACCGTCACAGTTCCAGACAATGGTGCCATAGGAGCGCAAGTAGGTGACGCAGTAAGAAGCACTCTTGTGGGCGCTGATCGCGTTACATCTTCCGCGACTTCAACGCCCATCTATAACGATGTGCAGTATCGGCCGTTTGAGGATTCCGACATCTATACCCGCCTCAACGGCATGATGGATGGGAGCGGGGGCATACCTCTTCGTCCACCAACGCCCTTCTTGCGGGAACTCGCGGGGCTTACCAGAGAAAGTGAAATTATCGACTTGCTGGGTGATAAAGAAAAAGTTAGCGCCATCCCCAATGATGGATGCGTCGCTCAGGGGATTTGGAAAACGGCTAGCGGAAACCATATCATAAAAAAGGTGGGTGCGAACGAGGAGGGCTATATGCCTTATGCCCGACTGGCTGCCCTACGCCCCGACATCCCCCTGATGCCACGAATTGATGCCATTATAGAGGCACAAAAATACGTCTACATCGTTATGGAACCGCTTTTGAAGCATACTGAAATCCCTGCAGATCATCCTTTGCGGGATAGGACAAAAGAGTGGACGCCCGAAGAATTAAAAACTATTTCGGGGGATCTCTTTGGTTCCAATGTAGGGATGCACTACTTTGAAGGGCTTATAGGCAGCATAAGCCAAACTATGCCTTCAGATGTCAGTCAATGGGCCGGATACGTTAAGGAAATCATCCATACTACGAATGCGGAGGTGGATTGCAAAGACGCCAACATAATGTTTCGTGCCAACGCTGACGGAACCTATTCGCCTGTCATTACCGATCCGCTAGTGTTTGGCACTCCCTACAACAAGATCTCGCCTACCTATCTGGAAGGGGCGACGAATAGCGAAGCATTTATATGGAAGGTTGCCAACCGTGCGCCCCCGCCCCCTCGCCCCCGCTCAGTTGCCGATAATACCAATTCCAAGATCGCGCCGGGTTATCCACTCAGCCAAGCGACGCAACCGCCGACGGCACTCGATCACCCTTCAGACATTCATGAAACAAAACCACAGGTTCATTCCGAAGTGCTATCCCCCAGCTTGGCCGACAGTCGCCTGAACATGGCAGGAAATCATGCGATGAACCTTCTGGGTTTTGTACCCGTTGCCATTAGTATGGGAAGTGATATTGAACATGGCAATGTAAAGGGAGCGATAACGACAGGCGGCAGTTTTGCGGCAGTCACTGCGGCTCCTGTAGTCATTGCAAAAATTGCCACTCTGACCAAAATTGCCCCGGTTGCCAAAGTTGCAGGACTTGTCGGTGAAAGAGCAATTCCTATAGTCGGTTCTGCCTTCGGCGCGATACAAAGCGGTGTTGAAGCTCATCATGATTTTGCAACTGGTCATGTTGCGCGGGGTTGGCTGGATACAGTCAAAGCGGGGGCATACGGAACGGCAGCTGTCGCCGGGGTAGCAACGGCTGCCGATTGTTGGAATCCAACCGTGATTGCCCCCGCCCTTGTTACGGGAGGAGCATTAACTGTAGGCGTAGCCATTGATGCTGGTGAATCTGTTTATGCCCATAGCCAAGGTATTGTGAGCGGTGCCAAAAGTATGTGGAATTGGGCAACGGGTGGAAGCGGACAAACGCCCCAACAGGCCGTAACACAGAAGCAAGCGCGTACGGAAACGCCTGATTCAACGCAGTTACCGGCGAGCCATACGGGAAGAGGCGCAGGA
>JBAVWC010000089.1:0-1813 GCA_049697595.1 Alphaproteobacteria bacterium | reverse complement strand
GTGAGGCACTCCTGAAAGATTCTGAAGGTCGCAGTGGCCCGGTCGCCGTCGAGGTGCAAGTCGACGGGCGGCACAGAGACCTGGCAGCGGACTTCATTGCGAGATTCGAACTCGCCGGCCTGCCATTCAATCGCCGCCGCCAGACCCAGGTCATCCAATACGCCGGGGCGCAGCCTGCTGCAAATCGCGCGCACAACCTTTACGCCATTGTCGATGGACTGAAGCGATTCCTTGATTCGAGCCAGCACCGCGGCTTCCGATTCCGGGAGGTGGCGGCTCATCCATGACATATCCATTTTGATCGCGGTCAGAATCTGCCCGATTTGATCGTGCAGATCGCGAGCGACTTTCTTGCGATCCTCTTCCCGCACCGACTCCAGGCGGCCTGCCAGCGCCCGCAGTTGTTCGGTTTGCAATACGAGCAACTCTTCTCCGCGCTTGCGCTCCGTAATATCGCTATTCACGACCAGCACACGGGGCGGCTGTCCGCGCTTGCCCCACTGCAATGCCCATCGGCCCGCCATTACGACGCGCCTGCCGTCGTGAGCGGTCTTGATCAGGTCTCCCTCCCAATGTCCCACGCGCATCAGTTGGGCTGTGATCTCTTCGAACGGCTGCGGAAACTCGGTGCAAAGCAATTCGTGGGCGATTTTTCCGGCAGCCTCAGCTTTGGAATAGCCCAGCATGGCTTCTGCGCCGCGACTCCAGAAAAGGACTCTGCCCTCCATGTCAATCACGAAGACCGAGTCCTGCGTGAGCTCGAGCAGGGCAGCCTGTTCCGCGGTCGCAATGCGCTCCTGCCGTCTCTCCGCGACATCGCGAAACACCAGCACCACGCCCATGACTCTGCCTTTGGCTGCGAGGATAGGCGCTGCGCTGTGCTCGACGGCGATTTCCCGGCCATCCCTTGTCACCAGGTCCACGTGGTTGGCCACGGCCAGAATCTGCTTGTCTTTGAGCACGTGGAGCACTTCGTTGTCCGCGGTCATGCCGGACTCTTCATTGATGAGCTTGAGCACATTCTCGATGGGCTGGTTCAGGGCCTCCTGGGCTTGCCATCCGGTGAGAGCCGCGGCCACCGGGTTCAGGAAGGTGATTCGTCCCTCGCTGTCAGTCGCGATAACCGCTTCGCCAATGCTGCCCAGGACGGCGGTCCATCGCTCTTCGTTCTGGAGCAATTTGTCGCCCAGCTTCTTGATGTGGTTTCTGGTGAAAAGCGCGAGAAAGACGCCAGACCCCAGACCGAGTACGAGAAAGCTGGTTACCATCAGGATCCAGCGGCGATGCGCAGCCTCAATACGCTCGCTACGCAGTGCCTCTTCCACGCTCTGAAAATCCGCAACTTGCTCTCGAAGCGAATCCAGCTTGCTGTTTCTCAGCAGGTCCTGAATGAGTGTAGGGTCGGCGTCTCCGGCTCGGCGCAGGGCGATAATCCGGCTGTCGTACGCCTCTGACTCCTGAAAGCCGGCATCGATCTGCTTCAGTTTCATTTGCTGCGAAGGGCTATCCGCCACCAACTGATTCAGGGCCTGGAATTCGGGGTTGAATTGCTTTGTCCCTTCCAGGTAGCTTGGCAGGTAGCTCTCGTTGCCGGTTGCAATGTAGCCGCGCTTGGCTGATTCCATATCGACAAGCAACTTGAGCAGGTGCCCGGACTGGTCGAGAACCCGATCGGTATGGTCAATCCACTGCATCGATTGGTTCAGGTCAAAAGTCTCCCACAGGAGAAATCCGGCTAGGGATGTCGTCACCAGCACGGGGACCACAATGACTCGGCGAAGCAACGATTTCAAGTTCGAGTATTCCATCGTGT
>JBAVWC010000088.1:0-15826 GCA_049697595.1 Alphaproteobacteria bacterium | reverse complement strand
GCTATGCCGCAGCCTTACGCCCGTTTGTTACAGCGTCATCACAACGGATGCATAGGTCCGGGTGGCTGGGTTTGCTGCCGACTTCGGGGAGAATTTGCCAGCAGCGTTCGCATTTTTTGCCTTCGGCGAGGGTAATCACCACACCAGTTTCAGGCATGTCAGCTAATATCGTAAAGGCGTCTGCAGGCAATGCACCCGTCATTATTGTAACTCCCGAACTTATAAAAAGTTCCGGCAAATTGAGGTCTGCAAGCAAAGCTTTCCAGTTATCAGCCCACCCCGACGTTTCACTAAAATACAGGGTTGCATGCGCCTGAAGGCTTGAACCTATTTTCTTTTCGTTTCTTGCCAATTCCATTGCTCCCGTTACTACACGACGCAGCTTACGGATTTCACTCCATCTCGCACCTAGCAGCTCTGAATTCTGCCACGCCAGAGGCACCGTTGGGAAAGTCTGCAGATGAACGCTGTCTGCAGTTTCGCCGAACCGGGCAAGCCACGCTTCTTCTGCCGTAAAGCACAAGATCGGCGCGAGCCAGATTGTCAGGTGGTTAAATACCTGTTCCATCACCGTGCGGGCCGCACGGCGGCGGAGGGAGTCGGGGCGGTCGCAATAGAGGCTGTCTTTGCGGATGTCGAAATAGAAGGCCGACAGGTCGGTGTTGCAGAAATTGTGCAAAGTCGTGAGTAAATGGCTGACATCAAATTTTGCCAGATCCTCGCGCACCGTTACATCAATTTCATGCAGGCGGTGCAGCACCCAGCGTTCGAGTTCGGGCATTTCCGCCACTGGCACATGTTCGGCCTCGCTCATTCCGTTCAGCGCGCCGAGAAGATAGCGCAGCGTGTTGCGAAAGCGGCGGTAGAGATCGCTGTTCTGCTTTAGAATATCGGGGCCGATGCGTAGATCCTGGCTGTAATCTGACGCCACGACCCACAGGCGCAGAATATCCGCGCCCATTTTCTCGTACACTTCCTGCGGAGCGGTGACGTTGCCGAGCGATTTCGACATTTTCCGCCCCTGCTCGTCGAGCGTGAAGCCGTGTGTCAAAACTTTATTAAACGGCGCGCGGCCAACAGTGCCGCAGGATTCCAGCAAGGACGAATGAAACCAGCCGCGATGCTGATCCGAACCTTCCAGATATAAATCGGCGGGCCAGCGCAAATTCGGCCATTCGCTTGCGCCGACTTTTTGGTCGAGACAAAAGGCGTGCGTCGAGCCGGATTCAAACCACACATCGACGACATCGAACACTTGGGCAAAATCTTCGGCCTTATATGCGCTGCCTAAAAATTCCTGTGCCGGACGCGTGTACCACGCATCGGCGCCGTCCTGATCGAACGATGAAGCGACGCGGTCGAGAACCGCTTTATCCCTGAGGACTTCGCCTGTCGTTTTATTGACGAACAGCGCAATCGGCACACCCCACGCACGTTGACGACTGATGCACCAATCGGGACGGCCTTCGATCATGCCGCGAATGCGGTTTTCGCCGATGCCGGGATACCATTCGGTGTCGGTGATCGCTTGCAACGCACGTTCGCGCAAAGTCTGCTCGCTGCCTTCGATTTTTTTATCCATCGCAATGAACCATTGCGGCGTGGTGCGGAAAATCAGCGGGGCCTTGGAACGCCACGAATGCGGATAGGAATGTTTGATGTTTTTCTTGGCCAGCATCACGTTTGCTTCGAGCAATGCTTTGATGACCGCGCCGTTGGCCTCGCCAACTTTGCCGTCGGGTTTATAAACGTATAGTCCGGCAAAGCCTTTGATGTTCGGCAGATAGCGTCCGTCATCGCCGACGGTCTCATCGAATTTGACGTTGTATTTTTTGCCGAGGTTGAAATCGTCCTCGCCGTGGCCGGGGGCGATGTGGACAAAGCCGGTGCCGGCGTCGGTGGTGACGAAGTCGCCGAAATAGAGGGGGACGTCGTAGTCGAAATAACCTTCGCTGCCGGGGCGGTTGCGGAAGGGGTGCGCAGCGATAGTTCCTGCAAAATCTTGCATCCCCAGCGTCGAAATTTTCGTGGCGCGGATAATTTTAGCTTCCTGCAGAAACGCATCATACAAGCTATCAGCGACAACCAAAGTTTCGCCGACCTTTGCCAAACCACCTTCGGCAATTTCTTCGACGCGGATCAGGCTGTAATCAATCTTGCCATATGCAATCGCGCGGTTGGCGGGGATTGTCCACGGTGTCGTCGTCCAAATGACGATGCTTGCGCCTTCTAATTCTTTCTTCACGGTTTTTATAACCGGGAATTTGATCCACAAGGTCGTCGAGGTATGATCGGCATATTCGATCTCGGCTTCGGCCAGCGCGGTCTTTTCTACTACCGACCACATCACAGGCTTCACGCCTTTATAGAGCAAGCCGTTTTGTACGAATTTGTACATCTCGCGCAAAATTTGGGCTTCGGCTTTTTTGGTCATTGTGCTGTAGGGGTGGGCCCAATCGCCGACGATGCCGAGGCGTTGGAATTCTACCGACTGCACATCTTTCCAATGCGCGGCGAAGGCGCGGCATTCGGCGCGGAATTGCAGGATGGGAACGTCGTCTTTGTCCAAACCTTTGGCGCGGTATTGTTCTTCGATTTTCCATTCGATCGGCAGGCCGTGGCAATCCCAGCCCGGCACATAGGGCGCGTCGAAGCCGCGCATCTGGTTACTGCGGTTAATAACGTCTTTTAGAATTTTGTTCAGCGCGTGGCCGATATGGATGTTGCCGTTGGCATAGGGAGGGCCGTCATGCAGGGTAAATTTCTCGCGTCCCGGTGCCTGTGCGCGCAATTTGCCGTGCAAGTCCATCTTCTGCCAATAGGCGAGAAGTTCGGGTTCCTTCTTCGGCAACCCGCCCTGCATCGGGAAGGATGTTTGCGGCAGAAAGACGGTGTCGCGGTAATCGGTTTTTTTGTCGTCGGTCATGTTCGTTTCCATTATGCTGGCGCGACATTATCATCGCAACCCTTTGCAGGAAAGCGAGAAAATAGCACGCTTTTTCCTTTGCATACCACATAAAAATGTGTTACATTTGATATACAAATAAGCAAGGGAGGCCGCCTATGAAAACAGAGATTATTAATGCCCGCGTTGAGCCCGCGCTCAAGGCCTCCGCCGAAAAAATCTTTCGGGCGCTTGGTATGAAAACAACCGACGCTATTTCCATTTTTTTAACCCAGGTTGTTTCGCACAGAGGGCTCCCTTTCGACGTACGCCTTCCCAACAAGGCGACGCGGGCGGCGATTACTGAGGTGAAAGAAGGCAAAGGGAAACGCTACAAAACATCACAGCATCTTATGGATGATTTATCGTCGTGAAAACGACCTTTGCTTCAAAAACATTTCAGAAAGATTTCAAACTTGTCGAAAAACGTGGCAAGTCTATGAAGAAGCTGCAAGCTGTTCTCGATTTTTTGTTACAGGATCGCCCCCCTTCCCCACCGCTGTCGCCCGCACAAACTGTCCGGCGAATATGTCGGTTTATGGGAATGTCATATCGAACCCGACTGGCTTTTGATTTATGACACAACCGATTTAGAAATTCGTCTTTATCGGACAGGGACGCATTCCGATCTGTTCGGCTAATTCTTTGCCGCCTCAATATCCAATGCAATCTGCGCTTTCAGCGCGTTGAAACTGTCGAATTTGCGTTCGGGGCGGATGAAGCGGGTTAGGGCGAATTCCCATTCCTGGCCGTAGATATCCTGATTGAAGTCGAACAAATGAGCTTCCAGATTTTCGCTTTCGCCGTTCACCGTCGGGCGGAGGCCGATATTGGCGACGCCGCGATGCGTCAGTGCCTCGCCCGCCCTGCCCGCGCGCACCGCATAGACGCCGAATTTGGGGCGCAGATATTCGCCCAGAGCGATATTGGCGGTCGGCACGCCGATTGTGCGGCCCCGTTGCTGGCCTTTGATAACCGTTCCGGAAATCGACCAGTCGTGGCCCAGCATTTCCAGCGCCTCGGCGACTTTGCCCATCTGCAGGAACTGGCGAATGCGGGTTGCCGAAAAGGCGTTTGTATCCAGATCGGCCACGGGTGCGATTTCCGTAACCTCGACCCCGTGCGGCGCGAGCCACGCCGCGAGTTTTTGCATATTGCCGCCGCGCTTGTGCCCGAAAACGAAATCATGCCCGGCAACAACATGCTGCGCGCCGAAACGTTCCAGCAGGATATGATCGACGAAATCCTGTGCCGATAATTGTGCGAATTCAGGCGTGAAGGGGCAGACGCACACATCATCAATGCCGCAGGCTTTCAACAACCGCTCTTTCACGGCAAAGGGGGTCAGGCGGAACGGGGGCGCGTCAGGCTGAAAAATCGAGCGCGGGTGCGGTTCAAAAGTCAGAACACGCGCAGGTATATTCCGCGCCCGCGCCTTTTCAACCGCAGATTCAACGACAATGCGGTGCCCGCGATGCACGCCGTCGAAATTGCCGAGCGCGAAAACGCCGCCTTTTGCAGAAATTTCTTTGTTAACCATTTGCCTTGTTCGATAGTATTTAGTGCGAAGTTCTGATATACCCTTCCCGCACCCCCTGCAAGTGGCGGGATGCATCCGGTTATAGTAATTGGCACCAGAATATTTATGACCTTTGATCTTCTCCCCCGCTCATCCTTCACGCTTAGCGACGGCGGTCAGTTGAGTTATTCGCAGTTCGAACCAGCGACAAAGCCTCGCGGTACCGTTCTGGTTGTTCCCGGGCGGCGCGAGTTTATCGAAAAGAAATATACGGAAGTTGGCCAACCGCTGCTCGATCTCGGCTATCGGTTGATTATCGTTGAGCCGCGCGGTCAGGGGCTTTCCAGCCGTTTCCTGTCGGGTGACGAGCGTCAGCGCGACCATATCGATGATTTCAACACCCACATCAACGATATTCGCGCATTTTATAAGCGCGCTGTTCAGCCCGGATTAGTTAAACCGCTTATCGTCCACGGTCATTCGATGGGCGGGCATATCCTGTTGCGCTGGCTCGCCGAAGACCGTCCTGCGGTGGCAGGCGCGTTTGTTACGGCCCCTATGCTGGCGATTGCCAGCATGCCCGCGCAGATGGTCGCGCACGTCATCAGTTGGGCGTGTGCCTTTGGTCATGCGGCAAATTATGCGACGCCGACACAACATGATTACGGCGGCGGCAAGGATCTGGTTTTTGCCGACAACCTTTTAACGCAAGACCCCGCGCGTTTTCCGATTATCGAAAATTATTTCAAGGCACACCCTGACCTGACCGTCGGTGGCGTGACTTGGGGGTGGGTGCTGGCTGCCCTGCGTTCAATGGAGAAAGCCCATGCGTGGGATTATCTGGCGCGCATCGATGTTCCGGTCATGTCGCTGGTCGGCGGTCTCGACCGGGTGACCCCTGCCGCCGAAATTTGCGGTTATCTCAACCGTATTCCCCGCGTACGCACGCATGTCATCCCCAATGCGCGTCACGATCTGCTGAACGAAATCGAACCCGTCCTCACCGAGTCGTGGCACCACATCAGAAGCTTCCTCAAGACGGTTGCGCCAGCTTAAAGCTGTTCATATTTCCTCAACATATCCGGAAACATGGTTAATTTTTATATTAGTCTTGACGGGTCTTTGCACTTTTAGGTAGTACGGAAAATCCCGATATTCAACAAACAATCAGGAAAGAAATCATGATGAATAATATGAAGCGTAATTGGCGCTGTGCGGCTGCCTTAATCGGCACGCTTGCCCTGACCGGAACGGCCCTCGCTGCAGACTTTGCTCCCATCGTGTCGCCACAGAATCCTGCAACGACTGAACCGTTTCCCAACTTCAATACAATTGCGGCGCAACTTCTAGGATCTACTGCACCGACAAACAAGACTTCTACGCAGAAAGATGTGTTGCAAGCATGCCTATCGGCAGATTTCGATTCCCGCGTAAAAGTAGGGGTACAAATAGAAAAAAGTGGCAGAGTCGACTTTGTTGGGATCATTGGACCTAACTTCGGCACAGTCAGCATTCTGCCGAATGGCATCGCCGAGGGAGCGCAAGGGCACTTCAATCTTGCCAATAAGCAGTATGTGGCAAATAAAACGGTTGCCAATGATGTTTCCAACCCGTCCGCGGAGAGCGTTATTAAGTCCGTCCGTTCCTGCATGCAACAGGCAGGAATGAAGTCTACACCTTAACATTCGTCTTCCAGACAGGCCGGATTTATCCGGCCTGCTCTGCGAGCTGGGCACCGGAAACGGTTACGTTGGCGCGAGAACGGCAACGGCGGAGACCTTATCCGCCCCGCGCACGACGCGCAGCAGATCGTCCAATGACAAAGTCACGCATCCTGCCGAGGGGCTGAAATCAGGGCGCGCGAGATGCAGGAAAATGGCGCTGCCTTTTCCTGCGACGACCGGATCGTCGTTATATCCCAGCACAACCACAACGTCATACAAATGATCGTCGCGCCACATTTTGTCGACAGGTGTGGCATAGGGATGTTTGACCAATTGGTTGTAACGGGCATCTTCGGGAATTTCGCACCAGCCGTCATCGGGCTGCATTGCGCGCGCGGGCAAAGAGGTCGTCGGCAATTGTATGCGGTCGGCGCGGTAAATAATCTCACGCATTTTCCATGTGCCGATGGGGGTCGCGCCGTCGCCTTCGCGCTTGGCCTCGGCGGCAATAAGTCCGCCACGTCCAATCGCGCAACGGAATTCCTGCCCGCCCCAAGCCGCGATATGCGGGTTTTTAACGATTAAATCCATTGCCATTCGCGCCAACCCGATTGAACTGTCTCTTGCGCCAGAGTATCATAGAACGAACAAGGTGAAAATCATGATCTATACGCAGGCCGATCTTCTCAAGCTGATTCACGATACGCGCGCGGTTTCGATATGGAACCACGGCAAGGGGCCCGTTTTCTGGTATGCCGCCAATGTGCCGGGGCCTTTTTATGTGAATACGGAAATGGTGATCGGCGCGGATTTGTCGGAAAAAATGCTGCGCGAGATTACGGCGATTGTCGCCGGAACCGTCGATGCCGAGGCGCGCGCCGAACAATTGAATCGCCTTATTCTGGAAGCTTTTAAAAACAGCCCCTCGTGGCAGCGTTTGATCGCGACGATGATCGAGCGCGCTCGCGCCGAATTTTCGCCACAGGATTTCACGATGATTTCGGGCGGCGAGCGGCGCGATTGGCTGTTTTCGATCCCCTTTGCCCACGCATGCGACATTCCGCATTTGTTCATGTTCAAGAATAAAACGATGTTCTGCGAACAACCGGTCAAGGCGGGGCAGAAGGTTCTGCATGTTTCCGACCTTATCAACAACGCCGCGAGTTTCTTTGATCTGTGGCAGCCTATGCTCGACAGTCTTCATCTGGGATGCAGCGGCAATCTGTGTGTCAATGTGCGCGGCGAGAACGGGTTGCAACGGCTGACTGATGCGGGGCAGAAAACGGTGGCTTTGGTCACGATAGATGTCGATTTCTTCCGCCGTTTGCATGCCGCCGATCTGATTAATCAGGCGACGTTCGAGGAAATTGCCGTGTTCTTTGCCTCGCCTCAGGATTGGGCGGTGAGATATTTGATCGGCATGCCGGAATTGTTCGATGCGCAAGGGTGCGATGCGAAATCGTTTGAACGGTTACGCGCTTTCATCCTCAACGACCCGTGGAAACTGCGCCCGCAACATGAAGCGTTTTTCGGCGCGATGCAGAAAGCTATAGAGCAGCGGTTGGCGAAAGCGGCCTAAATGGACGGCGGTTCGTCCTTGTCGATTGAACAGCTTTTGCCGTCTTTGCCGCATTTACTGGAACAACCGCACATCGCATAGACGCAACAATAACCCGTCGCCGCCGATGCCAGAAGGACTAATCCGATAGCGCCCCACCAGCTATGTTGATAAAGGCCGATCCCGATAATCACGAGTCCGAGGGCAGTGCGCAGCGCACGGTCTTTTTGTCCGAGATTACATTGCATGTTACACCGGCTTTGTTTGTGGCAAACATTGGCAGTTTAGCCCAAGACAAACCAGCGCCCCAGAAATAAAGGAAACGCATACGGAAGGGTTCTAATCCTACTTCATCTGCCCTTTGCGCATCTGGAAGCCGACCAGAACGCGGTAATCGGGGCCGGCGATCAATTTGGATTCCGGCAGCGGGATGAAGACGTGCATCGGCTCGGCATCCTCGGCCACTTTGTCGGAGCTTGAGAATTTGAATTGCGCCGTCACGACCTGTCGGCTCAGGACATTTTCGTCGGGATCGACGATGACGATGAAATAGGGAAAGCTGACCTGCGAACCGCCCAGACGCGGGCCGCGTTCCGCGACCATATTCAGGTTGAACAGAATATCAATGCCGTCGGGACGATAGGCGCAATCGCCCCTGATGCTTTTCATGCGCGATTTGGAAACGAGCTGCGAAGGATCGGGTTTCTCGCCGCCGTAGTCGAATATTTCTTCGGCTTTTTGCAAAATCGCGACTTGTGGGCAAATAAGATCGGCGGTCTTGGTTTTTGCCACTGCCGGTTTGGCGTCTTCTTTCTTTACCTCGTCGGGCTTGTCGGCTCCGCCGCATGCGGCCAGAACCAGAAGAAGGACTAACGCACCAAATTTTTTCATATCGTATTCCCCAGTTTTCTTGCGGCGCGATCGATGATCGCGCTCGCCTCGTCAATTTGCTCTTCGGTTACGATCAAAGGCGGCAGAAGGCGCAGAACGTTTTCTCCCGCTTCGACCGATAACATCTTTTCGTCACGCAAAGCTTGCACCACTTTGCTGTTTGGTAAAACACAAACAAGCCCCTGCATCAATCCTCGCCCGCGAATACCTGAAAATACGGTGGGATGACGCGCGATGATGCCTTCGAGCGTACGCCGCAGATAGTCGCCTTTGGACGCGACGGCGTCAAAGAAACCCGGTGCCGTCATCACATCGAGGATAGCATTCCCCACCGCAGTCGCCAAAGGATTACCGCCATAGGTCGAGCCGTGGGTGCCGGGTGTCATTCCCTGCGCCGCTTTTGCCGTGGCGAGGCATGCGCCGATTGGAAAACCGTTGCCCAGAGCCTTGGCGATGCACATGATGTCGGGCGTTACTGCCGCCCATTCATGCGCGAATAGTTTTCCTGTGCGGCCCATGCCGCATTGGATTTCGTCGAAATAAAGCAGCAAGCCTTTTTCATCGCATAATTTGCGTAAGGCACGCAAAAATTCAGGGTCGGCGACTTTCATGCCGCCTTCGCCGATGACGGGTTCGATGACGATTGCCGCCGTCGTATCGCCAATCGCGGCGCGAACGGCGGCGAGGTCGCCCCACGGAACCTGATCGAAACCGTCGATTAGAGGCCCAAAACCACCGACCATTTTTTCGGCTTTCGACGCCGCAATCGCCGTCAGCGAGCGTCCGTGAAAACATCCCTGAAAGCAAATAATGCGGTAACGCTGCGGCTGGCCGATTGCGCTGAAATATTTACGGATCGTTTTAACGCCGCATTCCCACGCCTCGACCCCCGAATTTTGGAAAAACACGGTGTCGGCGAAAGTCAGATCGACGAGGCGCTGCGCCAGCCTGTCGCCGCTGTGCGTTTTGAAAAGATTGGATGTCGCCCACAAGGTTTCGGCCTGTTTCTTCAGCGTCGCGACGATTTGCGGATGACAATGCCCCAATGCAGCGACGGCGATACCGGCGACGAAATCCAGATAACGCTCGCCTTTGTCGTCGAACAGATAGGCACCCTCTCCGCGCTCGAAATAAAGATCGGCGCGATTATAGACGGGCATCAGGGCGGGAAACGCTGTCATGATTATGATTTCAGTTTATAGCCGATTGAGATAAGGCGATAGGCGACCCAGGCCAGCGCGATATTCACCGCCGCCATAACCAGCAATCCGATATGCAAAGTGCCGTCGGACTCGCCGATGAAGCCGTAGCGGAAGCCGTCGATCATATAAAAAAACGGGTTGAGGTGGCAGAGGAAACGCCAACCCTCGGGCAAACGATCTGCCGTATAGAAAGTTCCTGACAGAAAAGTCGCGGGCATGACGATGAAATTCTGTACCGCAGCCATATGATCAAATTTCTCCGACCATATCCCGCCGATAACGCCCATAAGAGCCAGCATCATCGACCCCATTACGGCGTGATACAGGATATAGGGAAGGCTATAGATGCCCATATCGGCAAAACCCGCGATGCACGCTATCGACACCACCCCCACGACCAGACCGCGCGCGATGCCGCCGCTGGTATAGCCAACAGTCAATTCAAATGCCGACAAAGGAGGCATCAGCACATCGACGATATTGCCCTGAACCTTGGAAATGACCAGCGAGCTGGAGGTATTGGCAAAGGCATTCTGCGCCATCGACATCATGATGAGGCCGGGTGCCAGAAACGAGAGATAGGGGATGTCGCCCATGCTGCGCTGATTGCCGCCGAGTGCGAAAGCGAACACGATGTAGAAAAGGATCGTCGTAATGACGGGCGCAATGATCGTCTGGGCGTAGACTTTCAAAAACCGCGTCGTCTCCTTGTCGACCAACACCCACAGGCCGAGCCAATTAACGGCTCCGATAGCGCGGGGACGCAAGAACGGGACGGGTGAAACAGACATAAAGCAAAACCTTGTGGGCCAACGGTCAGGCCCTTTATATACCCCGCCGCCGCCCTATACCGCAAGAGCCAAGCCTTTATGGGATAGTACCGAAGGCACTCGCCAGCCCGGTGCCGACCAGCGTAATTGCGAGAATGATAACAACGGCAATCAGCGCGGAAAGAAACCTGTGCTCAACCGGTTTTGCATCCCGGGTTTTCATGGAAATCATTTTGGCGTGTTTTCTCGATCTGGCGCGAGCCATAAGCAACCTCGGAATTTGGCGTTACAGGCCTTGGATGTTTCTATAGGCGGGTATAAATGGCAAGAGCAGGGTTCGGGCGTATGTATACTCAAAGCGGAATAGAGTTCCCTCCTCAGGGAGGGCGGCGAGCCATAGGCTCATATTTTTAAATGTTATGTTGGGTTGCCCGAGGGTGGCTTCGCCCCCCCCCTCCCTAGCCCTCCCCACAAGGGGGAGGGAACTGTAACGTTCTTTTGGAATCTGTTTTCTCAAACAGGCTTTTACGCTGCGAACCGCGACCGCACGAACGACGCGATATCTGAAACGCCCAGGGTTTTGATGACGCTGATGCCTTTGCCCAGCTTCATCACGTCTTCGATACGGCGGTCGAGGAATGCCCAAGTGTCATTATGATCCAGCGATGTATCGTTCAGCCAGAAAGACAAAGTGGATTTCATCACCGCGACCAGCAATAAACGCTTGGTGTAGTAATTATAGTCGGTTGAGGTGTCTCCCGCCGCGCCCCAGATTGCGTCTGCTGCTTGCCACAAGTGTTCTGTGGCTTTGCGGATGTTGCGCGGCAGTAAAGACCACACCAGCAAGCGCCGCATTGCATCGCGGTTCTTCTCGACGGCATGCAAGCGCGCGCGCACGGCGAAGGTGATTTTTTCGCGCACGCGCAGCGCGGCGAAGTTTCGTTTGTGTTTGATCTGCGCTTGCATCGCATCGTCTATCGACCGATGAAAGGCTTCGGCGATATCCTCGATACCGTGCGGAAAAAATTTGCGCGCTTCTGCTGGCGATAGGCCCGCTTTCTTCACGCCACGGGTGAAAGCGGCGGGAGTCCAGCCCTCGTGCGGGATCAGGGTCAGGACAGAATCGAAAATCTTTTGCTGTTTTGCGTTCATTTTTCCTGTTTAGCATGCCTGCCCTCGGCCAGAAAGCCGGTTATTTCCCTCATTCCGCAACCGCAACTATTTGATAAGTATGATCTTTTATGGAAGTGAAGAAAAACGATGCAGACGACTCTAACTTATTGCTCTAACTTATTGATTATGTTATCCACACCACTCTTGGTTAGCCGTTTGGCGGCTGCCGATGTGTATTTGCGACCCTAAAATTATCAACCTTTACTCCCTGAGGAGGGATGCTTCGTGCAAGTTCTCGTTCGTGATAATAATGTTGACCAGGCGCTCCGCGCTTTGAAAAAGAAACTGCAACGCGAAGGCGTGTTTCGTGAAATGAAGCTGCGCCGTAATTACGAGAAGCCCAGCGAACGCAAGGCGCGCGAAAAGTCCGAGTCCGTCCGTCGCCAGCGCAAAGTCGAACGCAAGCGCAAGGAACGCGAAGGATTCTAAGAAGGGTTTAGGGTTTCGGGGTTTGGGGTTCGGGAAGAAGCATTCCCACCCCTGCCCTTTCCTGAACCCCGCCCCTGAACCCTAGCCCCTCCTTCTAAATGCCCGAACTCTCCATCATTCTGCCCTTCCATAACGAGTCAGCCGGTGTCCGGGGCTTGTTTCATCAGCTTCATCCCGTTTTGGGTCAGCTGGATCTCGATTACGAAATTATCTGCATCGACGACGGCAGTACGGATAACACGTATGATGCGCTGCTCCACGCGCGCCAATTTGATCACAGACTTAAAATCGTCCGTCTCGCGCGCAACTTCGGCAAGGAAACCGCTTTGACCTGCGGATTGCACCTCGCCAAAGGCAAAGCCGCGATCACGATGGATAGCGATTTGCAGCACCCTCCCGAGATCATTCCCGAACTCATCAAGAAGTGGCGCGAAGGGTTTGAGATGATCTATGCCACGCGCACAGATCGCCGAACCGACAACCGTGCGCGACGTTTGTTCTCGCATGCTTTTTATACCGTATTCCGCAAGATTGCCGACATTCAAATGCCCGATGGCGCTGGTGATTTCTGCCTACTCGACCGCAAAGTGATCGACGCGATCAACGCGCTGCCGGAACGCAACCGCTTTATGAAGGGGCTGACGTCGTGGGTCGGCTTTAAGCAGGGAACGGTGCCTTTCGTCGCCGCTCCGCGCGCCAGCGGCGTCACGCATTGGAATTTTTTCCGCCTTCTCCGTTTCGCCTTTGACGGGTTGTCGGCGTTCAGCACCCTGCCCTTGCGCGTCTGGACCTGGTGCGGCGTGCTGGTGTCTTTTGCCGCTATGGCCTATGGCCTTTTCCTGATTTTCGATACGCTAGTCGAGGGTGTCAGCGTTCCCGGTTATGCATCGATTATGGTCGGCATTCTGTTTATGGGCGGGCTGCAATTGCTTAGCCTCGGCGTTATCGGCGAATATATGGCGCGCATTTTTACCGAAGTGAAAGCGCGCCCGTTGTATTTCGTTTCCGAGCGCGTGGGATTTGAATGACGGAAACCCCGCCTAAGCGTCGTGTTCTTTTGACTAATGACGACGGCTTTGACGCACCCGGCCTTGCCGCTTTGATTGACGCCGTTAAAATAATCGCCGATGAAATTTGGGTGGTTGCGCCGCAGCTCGACCAAAGCGGTATGGGGCAAAGCGTTACGCTGAACAATCCTCTGCGCTGCATTACGCGCGGCGATAAGCAATGGGCCGTTTCGGGAACTCCGGCGGATTGCGTTATTCTGGCACTCTCGCATCTAATGAAAGAAAATCCGCCCGATCTTATTCTGTCCGGCGTCAATGCGGGCAGCAATACCGGCGATGATGTCAATTTGTCCGGCACTTTGGGCGCGGCTTTTACCGGCTTGCTGCTGGGCGTGCCGTCGATCGGCATCAGCCTCGATTGCGCGTCGCGCAAGCTGGCGCGCTGGGAAACGGCGCGCGCGATTTTGCCGGATATTCTCGTCAACTTCCTGCATGAGGGGTGGGATAAAAATCACTGCCTGTCGATCAACCTGCCCGATATGGAAGCGGATCAGGTCAAAGGCATCGGCTGGACGCATCCCGCACATAAAACAATTCCATCTTTTCAGGTCGAACAGCGCGAGGATTTGCGCGAAAAAGATTATTACTGGCTCTATCCAAATCAGGATGCGACCTATGCCGATCCCGGCAGCGATGTCGCCGCGCTGTTGCGCGGGCAGGTTTCGGTCACCGCTTTGTCGCTCGACCGCAGCGTAGATGTCATCACATCCCCCTACGGCAAAAAAACCGCGAACGATGAGTGAAGGCAGATTAGCAACCGATCTGTATGTCAGCGCGCATATACGCACGGCGGCGCGCGACAATGTGCCGATGATCGTGACGCGGCGCGGTGATCCTTCCAGCGGTTCGCTGATCCTTAAAATAAATCTGCTGAACGGAACGGCGCGCGTTTTGATCGAGGCGCGCTATGACGATAACCGCGTCTGGACTCCCGCCACGCAAACCGACCCGATGCAGGAACCCGACGCCGACGCCTATCTTGCGCGGCAGGCCGATATCGATCCCGATGCGTGGATTATCGAGATCGAGGACAAACAAGGGCGCGTTTGGTTTCCGGGGAAAGTCGTTACTCTTTAGGTCGGATCAATCCCCATACACCAGCAGATGATCGCTTTCTGTGCATGCAGGCGGTTTTCGGCTTCGTCCCACACAACGGACTGCGCGCTGTCGATGACGGCGTCGGTGACTTCTTCGCCGCGATGCGCGGGGAGGCAGTGCATGAAGATTGCGTGCGGCGCGGTACGTTTCATTAAGGCTTCATCGACCTGATAGGGCGTCAGCGATTGCTGGCGAGAGCCTGCGTCGCTGTTATGCATTGATACCCAGCAATCGGTGATGACGATGTCTGCACCAGCGACAGACGCGACATCTGCGCTTACCGTGATCTTTGCGCCCGATTTCTGAACAGCGGCCAACAGTGCGGTCGGCGGCGCGAATTCGGGCGGGCAGATGATATGCAGGCTGAAATCGAAAATCGGCGCGGCGTGCATCCAACTGGTCAGCACGTTATTATCGCCGTCGCCGATCCAAACGGCTTTCTTGCCCGCCAGATTTCCCAGCCGTTCTTCTGCCGTCATTATGTCGGCCATAATCTGGCAGGGATGCGAAAAATCGGTGAGGCCGTTGATGACGGGGATCGATGCCCCTTCCGCCAGTTCATGCAATTTATGCGCGGCGAAAGTACGGATCATCACGATATCGACAAAACGCGACAGCACGCGCCCGGTATCGGAAACCGTTTCGCCGCGCCCCAACTGAATTTCGGCCCCGGTCAGCGTCGTGACGCTGCCGCCCAATTGGCGAATGCCGACTTCGAACGATACGCGTGTGCGTGTCGAAGGTTTTTCGAAAATCAGCGCGAGCGTTTTGCCTTCCATAGGGCGATAGGCCAGCGGCGCTTTCTTCAATTTATGCGCCAGCGCCAGAATGTCTTTCACTTCCTTGGGCGCGAGCAGATCGAGGTCGAGAAAATCGCGGCATTTTTCCGTCTTTGTCATTATTGTTCTTTCCTGTAATCCGCAGCCAGTGCCACATATTGTTTTGTGCGCACATCGAATAGCGCGAGATCGTCATCCGACAATTTGCGCCACAATTTGGCCGGGCTTCCGGCCCACAATTCGCCCGAACCTACGGTTTTGCCCGGCGTCAGCAATGCGCCCGTCGCCAGCATGCCGTTGCTTGAGATTCTTGCGCCGTCCATAACTATCGACTTCATACCGACGAAGCCTTTGCTCTCGACGACGCAGGCATGCATCAAAACCATATGGCCGACTGTTACATCGTCGCCGATCAGTGTTGGATAGCCGTCGGCGGGGGTTTTGCTGGTGGGGCTGACGGGCTGGTCTCCTGCGGCGACATGAATAACGGTGCCGTCTTGGATATTGGTGCGCGCGCCGATGCGGATTTTATTGACGTCGCCGCGCACGACGCAGCCGAACCATATGGAGCTTTCTGCGCCGATTTCGACATCGCCGATAACCACGGCCCCCGGCGCAATAAACGCGGTCGGATGAATTTTCGGCATGATGCCGCGATAGGGAAGGATGAGAGGTTCTGACATATGAAACCCATGGAAAGGAAAAACGGATACAGAATGATACCTCAAAAAC
>JBAVWC010000087.1:0-4928 GCA_049697595.1 Alphaproteobacteria bacterium | reverse complement strand
TGCCAGTCTTTGCCTGCCGCGTCTGGCAGGGCACGCCACACCCGCGCGAGGGACAGAATTTGGTTTGGGCGCGCAAACAGGAATGGCGCAATTACCCGATGCCCGCCGCCGACGATAGAATTCTGCCTATTTTGTTCGAGTTGATTTAGAGTATAAAGCCGACATGACTGTCATCCACGAATTCGCGCCCGCTAAAATCAATTTGTATCTGCATGTCACCGGCAGGCAGGAGGGCGGCTATCATGATCTCGACAGTCTGGTGGCCTTTGCCACGATTGGCGACGAGGTTCAGTTGCGCCCGGCTGCGGAATTTTCATTCGCGATTGAAGGGAAACAGGCAGGTGCTTTGGCGCATGAAAATCATGACAATAATCTGGTCGTCCAGGCGGCGAGGTCTTTGGCTGAATTAACCGGGCATGAGTTGGACGCGCATCTGACATTGATTAAAAATCTGCCTGTTGCATCAGGGATCGGGGGCGGGTCGAGCGATGCTGCTGCGGGTTTACGCGCGCTGGCGCGTCACTGGGGACTGGCTAAAAACGATCCGCGCATTATGGAAGCCGCGGCGCGTCACGGGCAGGATGTTCCTGTCTGCCTGAAGACGGAAAATAATTATATGACCGCAAACGGGGTGATTCCGGCACCGCCCTTGCCGCGCACCGAAATCGTTCTGGTCAATCCCGGCCAGGGATTGCCGACGCCCGAAGTGTTCAAGGAATATAAAAAAGGCGGCGATTCTTTTTCGCCGCTCGCGCGATTGGAACGTGCACCGAAGACCGTCGATGACTTGGTGATCGCGCTCAAATTACGCAGCAATGATCTCTATGCCCCCGCTTGCCGCCTGATGCCGGAGATCGTGGAAATTATCGCGGCGCTCTGCGCGAACGAAAAATGTTTGCTGGCGCGCATGTCGGGCAGCGGGGCGACCTGCTTTGGGCTTTATGCGGATGCGGCTTCGGCGCGCGCGGCGGCCAAGAAAATCCGCAACGCTTATCCCGGCTGGTGGGTCGAGGCTGGCGCGATTAACGCTTGATTTCCAACGCCGCGACGCCGGGCAAGGTTTTGCCTTCGAGCCATTCCAGAAACGCGCCGCCTGCCGTCGAGACATAGCTGAAATCATCCAGAACTTTAGCGTGGGCAAGCGCGGCAACCGTGTCGCCGCCGCCTGCGACCGACAATAATTTTCCCTGTTTGGTCAAAGCGGCGACGCTCCGGGCGACTGCGACCGTGGCGTGGTCGAAGGGCGGGAATTCAAACGCGCCCAAGGGGCCGTTCCAGACCAGCGTTTTGCAGGTCTGTAGCACGGCGGCGATTTCTTTTTCCGATTGCGGGCCGATATCGAGGATCATCGCATCGGCGGGAACGACCGAGACTGCAACGGTTTGGGTTTCAATGTTAGCCTTTAAGGCCGTGGCGACGACGGCATCCACAGGCAACAGAATACGGCAAGAATGCGAAGCGGCCCGGGCGGTAATCGCGCGCGCGGTGTCGAGCATATCGGCTTCATACAGCGATTTGCCGACATTGATTCCTTGCGCGGCCAAAAACGTGTTCGCCATACCGCCGCCCAGAACCAGCACATCGACTTTGGAAACCAGATTTTCTAGCAGATCGAGTTTGGTCGAAATTTTCGAACCGCCGACGAGCGCCGCGACCGGATGTTCCGGCTTGCTCAGGGCTTTTTCCAGCGCGTTCAATTCCGCTTGCATCAAACGTCCCGCCGCAGCGGGCAAGAGTTTGGCTAACGCTTCTGTCGAAGCGTGGGCGCGGTGAGCAGCCGAGAAAGCGTCATTGACATAAACATCGCCTAAGGCGGCGAGTTGCGCAGCGAACACCGGATCGTTGGCTTCTTCGCCCGCATAGAAGCGCGTGTTCTCGAGCACCAGAATTTGCCCCGACGGCAAAGCGGCGATTGCCTTGACCGCAACCGGGCCGACGCAATCTTCGGCAAAGCCCACTGGCTGCCCCGCTATTTTCTGCAATTCCGCCGCGACGGGCCGCAGGCTGTATTTCGCATTGCGCTGACCCTCAGGACGCCCGAAATGCGACAGGATGACGATTTTGGCTTTGCCCTGCGCCAGATTTTTCAGCGTCGGCAGCAAACGGGTCAGGCGCGCATCGTCGCTGACCGCGCCGTCTTTCATCGGCACATTAAGGTCGGCGCGCAGCAAAACGGTTTTGCCTTGAAAGGGGAATGTGTCGAGAGTTGAAAAGCCGGACATAGAAATCCTGTGGGTTGCGAGGTTAATCAATAGTTTATCTATCTACTCCCGCCTTACCTATCCTGCAAGCGGGGCCAGCCGATTTGACCACAGAAATGTCCAATTTACGGCGCATATAATTATGTATATCTTGTCACGACATCCTGCATCGGTCAGTCATGAGCTTTATGAAATCCCGCCGCTTCCGCAACTCGTTGATTGTTTTGCTTCTTCTCATCATTGCTGGCGGCGGGCTGTGGCTTGTCTATAGCAACAGCAGCGCGACCACGCCTCGTAATAAACGCAGCGAAACCGTCCCCGTCACGCTCGCGACAATCGGCAAAGGCGATATCGATATTATCGACCGCGAATTGGGAACGGTCACGCCTTTGGCCAACATTACCGTACGTACCCAAATCAATGGCTTGCTGCAGGAAGTCGCGTTTCAGGAAGGGCAAATCGTTCATAAAGGCGATTTCCTCGCGCAAATTGATCCGCGCCCCTATCAGATGACGCTGGAACAGGCGACTGGCGCTTTGCAAAAAGACCAGGCTTTGCTGAAAGAAGCGCAAATCGATCTCGACCGCTATCAGAAACTTGTGGCGCAGGATTCTATTTCCAAGCAGCAGATGGATGCACAAGCCTCGCTGGTGACGCAGTATCAGGGTGCCGTGGTAACGGATCAGGGGCAGATCGATGCTTCTAATTTGAATATCACTTATTGCCATATCGTCGCGCCGATTACAGGGCGGGTGGGATTGCGTCAGGTTGATTCCGGCAATTATGTGCAGACTTCCGATGCCAACGGCCTTGTCGTTTTAACGCAGCTTGATCCGATTTCGGTGATTTTCACGCTGCCCGAGGATTTACTCCCCGCCGTGATGAAGCGGCTGGCGGCTGGCGCGGAATTGCAAGTGTTGGCCTATGACCGCGCGGAAACCGTCAAGCTGGCCGAGGGCAAGCTCATCGCCGTCGATAGCCAGATCGACCCCACCACCGGAACCGTGAAATTGCGCGCCCAGTTCGACAATGCCGACGGCGTTTTGTTCCCCAACCAGTTCGTCAATGTTCATGTGCGCGTCGATACGGTCAAGGATGCGGTGCTCGCCCCGCAGGCAGCGATTCTGCGCGGCGCGCCGGGAACCTTTGTCTATCTGACCAAAGACGACGGCACCGTTACCGTGCGCCCGGTCAAACTGGGCGTGTCGCAGGGCGATAATGTCGAAATCACCGACGGGCTTGCCGTGGGCGATCAAGTCGTGATCGATGGCACCGACAAATTGCGCGACGGCGCGAAGTTCAAATTGCCCGAAGCTGCGGCACCAAGCGGTGATTCCGGCGGCGATACGCAAGGCAAGAAACAGCATCAGCACAAAAATCAATGAGGCGGCGGCATCGTGCGGCTTTGGCGTTGCTTGGCTTTCTGCTGTGTTCCTCTGTGGCGCATGCGGATAGTTCTGTGATCGCAGATAAAATAATATCCGGCGATGAAATATCTTTAAAAGACGGGCGCGTATTGCGTCTGGCTGGGATTAAGGCGGCAGGGCCGGATGCGGCGGCTTTCTTGGAATCCGCTATCGTTGGACATAATTTGGTTTTGCAGGACGCGGCGGGCGACCGCTATGGGCGCATATCGGCAACGGTTTTTATTGAAGGGCAAAATCAATCCATCGAAAATGCGATGCTGCGCGCAGGAAATGCTTTTGTTTATCCGGCAACCGGAGACGACGCGCGGCTTGAGGATATGCTGAACTTAGAGCACACGGCGCGGCAGGAAAAACGCGGCTATTGGGCCGATCATCCCGATACGTCAGCCGATAACGCAGAAACACTCTATGGAAAATATGGGTTTGTAAGCGGCACGATCACCAAAGCCGAGCGTGTGAAAAACAAAGTCTTTCTGAATTTCGGCGCCGATTGGCGCACCGATTTCACAATTGCAATCGCCGCGCATGATTTGCGCGCCTTTAAAAAGGCCGATCTCGATCCGCTCACCCTGCAAGGAAAAAAGCTGCGCGTGCGTGGCTGGGTCAAGCGAGAATTCGGGCCGATGATAACCGTCACCGACCCGCATCAGGTGGAGTTGTTGCCGTAGTTACCCTGCCGCCTCGCCCTCGTAAATCTTCCGCAGGGTGGCAAAGGCCTGATTGATATCCTTGAATTTTTCTTCGGTATCGCGGTCGCCGCCGTGCAGATCGGGGTGGTGTTTTTTGACGAGGATACGGTATTGCGCCTTGATCGCGGCGAAATCGACAGGCGGGATGATTTCCAGCATCGCCAACGCCTCGCGTTCGGCGAGCGGCATTGGGGGATTGGCTTTGGCTTGTTCTTCGGCGTTGGGCGCGCCGCCAAAAATGTCGTGCATCGCTTTGTCGCGCAATTGCCGCTCATTGATGCCCCATTGCCCCAAGGGCCAGGAAGGCCGTTCCCACACCGTCGCGTCGCGTGTATAGGTTTCGACTTCTTCGGGCGAGAGTCCGGCGAAAAAATCCCACGCTTTGTTATAGTCGCGGACATGATCGAGGCAGAAAAAGAAATAGTCGTTCAGCTTGTCGCGGCTTTTGGGCGCGCGGTAATCGCCCGCCTGTCCGCAAGCTGGGTGGTCACAAAGACGCAGCTTGACGGGGCGATCTGAAGTCTCGAAATAGGAGTCGTTAAAAGCGCGCATAGCTCGTATATTGTACCACAATTGAGGAAAAAACAGGGCATGAATCAAGAAACCGTCGC
>JBAVWC010000086.1:0-1703 GCA_049697595.1 Alphaproteobacteria bacterium | reverse complement strand
TATCGCCTTTGACATTATCGGTGAAAAAAATGTCGGGTTGCAAATGACCCTACATCTCATACGACCTCTTCGGACCTTCGAAGGAAGATTGTAAATGCGATAAAGAATGTGTTGGAGTTAAAATCTGCATGCGAATCTCTTCAAACTCATTGCATACGGTGTACATAGCGCTAAATGCAGACTGGTCACCAAGCTTTGCGATATGCTTTACAATTTTAAATGAGTGATCTCCTTTTAAAATTCTTCCTTCTAGCATCATCATCTGCTTGTCCATGAGCGGACGCATCTCTTCGATCATGGACGTGTAGACGAAGCGGAGATATGAGGCGGACGGAACATATCCTGCGTACTTTGACATGTCTTCAAACTTGGAAAAGACTTTGGGTTTTACGTCCTTGAATCCACCGAGCATGGTAGGTGATTCGACTTCTTGGCGAACTGCATCTAGATATCGGAGCTCCAGTCGATGATGTCTCATCTTGTGAATTTCTCGTAGGATCTTGGCAAAACGCTGTGGACCGGTGGCATTTTGCATGCAGATGCGCAGCAAATCTCCCACCTTCTTGGATACAGCGCTTTTGTGAGTGAAATAGGCCGGAAACTCTGCTTGAAGGCGTAGCGGCAGCTGCCGAAGTATTTGAGAGTCATAGCCGTTAAGTGTCTTTGAACATGTTTTATTCTTGCACCGATAGCGCATGGCCATTATGTAATAACAGCTGATACAAAGAATCTTTAGTACGTGCGTCAACTCACATTTATAACACAAATGACACATACCTGTCCATATCTACTACTCTACGAGCGTGAGGATTCTTGTTGTAGCCTTTGGTTTCAAGATCAGTTGAACAGCTGGGACATTTCAAGTTGTGATCCGACTTAAGAACAATGTGCGGAATCCAAAGAAACACCTTGGGAAGGTACAGAGCTTCAGGCGTCAAACTCTTTCGTAAAGCAAAAAATGGAAGCTTTGGTACGATCCAAAAGGTGCCGTTCTGGTATTCTCGAGGCATGTCCTCTTTTCTCAATCGTTCTTGCAGATTCTGAAAGTATTCAGAAAGCACACCGACTGGTTCGCTCGCAACCTCTGGGGTTTGCTCTGTGTCTTCGCAGTTTTCGTCATCACTAGCTTCGCCGCCCTCATCATCAATGACATTCATGTACACCTCGGTCATCTCATCACCGGCAGGGCTCGCCAAGTCTTCATCAGCTGTCTGCTCAAAACGGCTGACATCGGTAAAATCTTGCATCTCTTCATTGGTCTCTTGTTGATGACGGGTAACTGAAGAAGTGCTAGGTTGGGGAACTTCGTCAATAGAAACTTGTTCCTCGATTGTGCCATTTCCTGCGCAAAGGACATACACTAGTTTAGAGATAAACAACATATATTTGTTTATATTTCAAGATCACTGCTTCCCTTCTTTTCAAAAAATAATCTGTGATCTGTACCTGACACATGTTTACTGTTGGAAGTACCGCCAAACGACAAGACGGGCTGGTCTTTTGGCAAGACAGGCGGCCTCTTAGGCCTTCCAGCTTTATGATTTGACTTATTTTTCTGTCCACTTGGTCTACCGTATGTCATGATTGATTGACTGTTTTAATCCTTTATTGTAGGTAAAAGCAGAAGAGCTGCAACAAGGGCAAAATTGGCATGATATATTATCCAAATTTAAGAACAGCGTAAACAACCTCCCAAAAAGGTC
>JBAVWC010000085.1:0-3588 GCA_049697595.1 Alphaproteobacteria bacterium | reverse complement strand
GTGCTCATCCCGAAACTTTGCCGCCTGACGCCGAAACGCAATTACTTAATATCGGGCGGCATATTTTTGCGCAGGACAAAGGAAATCCGCGCGTGCGCGCTTTCTGGTGGGCGCGGTTTGTCGATATCGCCGCGTGGTTTATTGCCGAAGAACAAGCGCGCCGCGACAAAGGCATGCAATTGATCGCCGCCGAACCGCAGGGAAAAATCCTGATCGACGGGTTAACCCTCAAAGGCCGCGCCGACCGCATCGACCGTTTGCCCGACGGCAGCCTGTCGATCCTCGATTACAAAACCGGCGGCGTGCCGAGCAAAGCCGACGTGGAATCCGGCATCGAGCCGCAATTGCAATTGCTGGCGCTGATCGCGGCATCGGGCGGCTTTGCGGATATTGGCGCAACCCCAAGCGGATCGCTGGAATACTGGGCTTTAAAGGGCGGCAGCGGCGGTTGTAAAATTATCGCCTTTAAGGACGATAAAATTCCCGGCCTTGTCGCGCAGGCCGAAACGGGGTTGAAAAATCTTATCGCTACTTTTGCAGATCCAAAAACGCCCTATGAAGCAGCACCCAAACCGCGTTTGCAGCCGCGCTATAATGATTATGCGCATCTGTCGCGATTGGCGGAGTGGGGCAGAACGGGGGAGGAGCAATGACCGCGACCGCCCTGCAACAAACAACAGCCCCCGATCCCAACACCAGTCAACGCGCGGCGTCCGATCCGGCGGCGTCGGTTTGGGTCAATGCGTCGGCTGGTTCTGGTAAAACCAAAGTTCTGACGGAACGCGTTGTGCGTTTGCTGCTGGACGGCGTCAGGCCGGAGAAGATTTTGTGCCTGACTTATACGCGCGCTGGCGCAGCGGAAATGGCCAATCGCGTTACCGAGAAACTGAGCAAATGGGCGACCTGCGAGGATGCGGCATTGGATGCCGATCTTGATGAGCTGCAAAACAAAGCCCCCACGACTCCACAACGGGACAATGCGCGGCGTTTGTTCGCGCGTGTTTTGTCATGCCCGGGTGGTTTGCGTATTCGTACGATCCATTCTTTTTGTCAGGAAATTCTCTCGCGTTTTCCTCTTGAAGCCGGATTGCCGCCTCATTTTTCCTTGATCGACGAGCAGGAACTTGACGTTTTGAGCGACGAAGTGCTGGACGATATGCTGCGCGAAGCTGGCGAGAATCCCGAAGAGGAATTGGCCCAAGCTTTGGATATATTGGTCGCGGTGCAGGGCGAACACGGATTCACCAAAATGCTGCAAGAAGTCATGCGCGCCCGCGCGCGTTTGGCCGAAGCCGCCGCGCAAATGGGCGGCGATGAAAATTTGGTCGCCCAGATGCGCGCTTTGCTGCAGGTGGAACCGGGTGATACGCCGGAACATTTCCGGCGCGAGACAATGGAGAAAATTCCTGAAGCGCAATTACAACAATTGGCCGGGTGGCTGGCGCAAGGCACCAAGACGCATATTGAGCGCAGCAGGATTCTGTTCTCGATCCTTGAAACGCCAGCAGCGCAGCGCGTCACGCGGTTTGACGATTACCGCTTGCTGTTCCTCACCCAAAAAGACACGCCGCGCGAGGCTTTTGGCAGCACCGAAATTCTGAAAAAATACCCTGAGATAGAGACGATCTCCGCGCACGAAGCGATGCTGCTGCAATTGACGCTGGAGCGTATCGAGTCGGCGGAAATCGCGCAGACGACGGAAAGCGTCTTGTTCTTTGGCGGAAAATTCGCGGCAAAACTCGCCGAGCGCAAAGCGGCGCGCGATGTTCTGGATTACGACGATCTGATTATCTTCACGGAAAACCTGCTGAAGCGGCGCGGGATAGCACCGTGGATATTGTATAAACTCGATAACGGCATCGATCATATTCTGGTTGACGAGGCACAAGACACCAGCCGCGCCCAATGGAATATTGTGCAGGCTTTGACGGGGGAATTCTATGCGGGCGACGGCGCGCAAGGAAACAAGCCCCGCACTTTGTTTGTCGTCGGCGACGAAAAACAATCGATTTTCAGTTTTCAGAATGCCGATCCCGCAGCCTTTTTGGCGCGGCGGTCTTTCTTTGACCAGAGGTTGAAGGATGCGGGCAAGCGGCTGGAAAAAATTCCTATGCATACCTCGTTCCGTTCTGCGCCCGCTATTTTGCGCGCGGTCGATGCGGTCTTTGCGCAAGATGCCGCGCGGGCGGGCGTATCGCCGGACCCCATTAGGCATACGCCGTTTAAAAACCGCGACGGCAGCGACAAAATTGGCCGCGTTGAACTGTGGCCGTTGCTTAAACCTGCGCCAGATGAAGTGAAGAGCGACGGCGAATGGGATATGCCGACGGGTTATGAAGAAGAACATGATCCGCAAGCCGAACTGGCGCAGCAAATAGCGGTTAAAATCAAAAACTGGATCGCGCGTCACGAGACATTGCCCGGCACGGATCGCCCGATAGGGCCCGGCGATATTATGATTTTGCTGCGTCGTCGCGGGCGTTTTGCCGATCTTATGGTGCGCGCGCTGAAAACACATAAGGTTCCGGTGACGGGCGTTGATCGCATGCGGCTGGTCAGCCAATTGCCGGTGATGGATTTGCTGGCGATGCTGCGGTTCGTGTTGCTGCCCGAGGACGATTTGAATCTCGCCACTTTGTTGCGCAGCCCCTTGCTGGGGTTGAGCGAAGAGCAATTGATGGAATTGGCTATCGAGCGCACGGGGTCGCTGTGGCACAGCGTCAAGTCATCGGCCGCCTTTACGGTCGCGCATGATTATCTTGCGGCAAAATTGAACGAGGCCGATTTTTCTACGCCTTTTGCGTTTTTGTCGCAGATTCTCAATGCTCCCTGCCCCGCGAACGGCACCAGCGGGCGCAAGGCTTTGTGGGCGCGGCTGGGGGATGAGGCGCTCGACCCAATCGAAGAATTGTTGAACGAGGCGCAAAGTTTCGATCGCGGGCATTCGCCGTCTTTGCAAAATTTTCTGCATTGGTTGACGCTGTCGGATACCGAGATCAAGCGCGAGCTTGACCGTGGTGGCGGGCAGGTTCGCATCATGACCGTGCATGCGTCCAAAGGTTTGGAAGCGCCGATTGTTTTCCTGCCCGACAGCGTCGCCGTACCGCGCGCGGCGGATATTCCGAAATTCCAGTGGAGCGGCGACAGCGTGCCGCTTTTCCTGACGCGCCAGCCGAAATTCGGCGCGGCCCAGCGTTTGTGGCAGGAAGCGCGCGACAAGCAGATGGAAGAATATCGCCGTTTATTCTATGTCGCGCTGACGCGCGCGGCCAACCGGCTTTATATCTGCGGCTGGCAGGGCGGCAAGAATGAGGGCGATTTGAGCGGAAGCTGGTATGGCCTCGCCGCCACCGGGCTGCGCCCGTTGCATCAGGAATTTTTATCGGCGGGAGATGACGGGATCACTCCGGAAATCATGTTTGGCGATGCAAGCGGCGCAAAGGCAATCGTGCAACCTGTGCGACAGCCTGCGCCGCCGCAAAAACCGCTGCCCGGCTGGGCCTTGCGGCCTGTTGCGGACACGTTCAAAGGACATGACTATGCTCGCAAGGAAAGCGCGGCGGCGCCCGCGGTCGCGACACCGGACGC
>JBAVWC010000084.1:0-1684 GCA_049697595.1 Alphaproteobacteria bacterium | reverse complement strand
CTGGCCAAGCCCACGGAGTACCAGGAACTGCAAGACCTCTACCAGGGGGTTTTTGCCTCCGATCGGGACCAGCTCGTCCTCGCCACGGCAAACACCTCCGCAGTGCCAGCCGCTACCGCACCGTAATCCTCGAGCAGGGCGGCTCCCGCCCCGGCCGCCAGATGGTCCGCGACTTCCTCGGCCGCGACGAGCGCTTCGAGGCCTTCACCGACTGGATCAACGAAGAGTTCTCCGCCGCCCTTCCACGTCCGTCCCTTAGAAAGGCAGAGAGCGGGGATCAGAACAGCAGGGAACAAGCATCAGAGAACCGCTGTGTCAGAAAATCTCCGGAGATTTGATTGCCGTACTCCCGATGCGCTTACAATAATCCGCATTGCTGCGAAAATCCGCGTTGTCACAAACAGGAAGCTCTCCGATGCGAATCCCGGTTGTTCTGCGTACGCCTGTCCTGCTTTTGTTCCTTGCCATCCCGGCCCTCCTTGTAGCGCAGTCTTTCCAGCCCATCAATCCCGATGAGCTGAAGATGACCTCGGACCCCAAAGCACCCGGTGCCGATGCCGTCTACCTCGAGGTGCGGGATATCACCAACAGCGATCAGAACTACGAGAGTTTTTACGCTCGCATCAAGGTGCTCACCGAGAAGGGCAAGGAGCTGGCCACCATTCAGCTTCCCTACCTCAAGCAGTTCGCGAGTGACGCCGGCAAACCGGAGCAAGTGTCCAGGATCGACGGAATCAAGGGTCGTACCATCCATCCCGACGGCACGGTGATTCCGCTGGATGTGAAGCCTGAGGATCTGCTGGTCGCGCAAGCTGGACAGTTGCAGGTGAACCGCAAGGTCCTCAACATGCCGAGCGTGGAGGTGGGCAGCGTATTGGAGTACACGTGGACGCTTCGCTACCCCGATCGAATGGTGATGTCGACAACCTGGGACGTCCAACGTCCCTACTTTGTCCACAAAGCGCACTTTGAGTTTCTCCCGTTCAAGAGCTTGCAGGCCCACTCGGACACCCTGCAGTACATCACCGATCAGGACGGAGACATCCTCAGCGATCTGATATGGTGGGCGCTCTTGCCACCGGGTGCGGCCGTCAAGAGTGACGCGGTCAATAGTCTCATCCACCTCGACCTCACTGACATTCCCGCCGAGCCCCGCGAGGACTGGATGCCTCCCGTCGCGAGTCACCTCTTCAAGGTGGGCTTCTATTACACGGACAACACCGACTCCGGCCGCTGGTGGCTCGAGGCAAGCAAACGCTGGGACAAGCGCGTGAAGCAATTCGCCAATCCTTCCAAACCCATTCAGGCAGCCGTGGCCCAGATCGTATCTCCCGCTGACACGGACCTCGTCAAGGCCCAAAAGCTCTATGCGGCCGTGCAGGCTCTGGACAACACCGACTTCAGCCGCACCAGGAGCGACTCTGAGCTCAAACAGCTCCATCTCAAAGTCCAGAAGAGCGCAGAAGACACCTGGGCCCAGAAGAGCGGCTCCGCTCAGGACATCTCCCTGCTGTACCTGGCCATGCTGCGCGCCGCCGGCCTCACCGCCTATCCCGCGCTGGTGACGGATCGCAGCCAGCGTAACTTCGACGCTACCTATCTCTCCCTCGACCAACTCACTGAAAATCTCGTCATTCTGCAGATCGGCGACAAGGAGATCGTTCTCGACCCCGGCGAGAAGATG
>JBAVWC010000083.1:0-2202 GCA_049697595.1 Alphaproteobacteria bacterium | reverse complement strand
CCACACCTACAGTGAGATTTTCAGGCGGTCCGACCCGATCTAAATTGATTGTTTCAAACCATCATCTGAAGCGGAGCGAAGAACACCATGGAGATTTTTGAGATATATATCAGGCAACACAATCCAGCGTGGCCAAGTTGGCTGCTTGGCCAGCAGGCGCGGTCCTTGTATTCATTGCATGAGGTTGCAGTGTCCGCCTCCAGAGACAAAGCTAGAATAGTTGAGCAAATAGTATTGGCTACTGAAAGCCTTAAGATAAGTCAAGGTGCTAAGACTTATTCTAATATACAGTATGAAGAAGCCACATCATTGGATGAGTATGATGATATACTAGCAGACCTTAATACTGTATTTCAAGCTAAGCATCAGGGTATAATACAGTATTTAACCAATGCTGAGACACACCTGTATGTGTATACTAGAACGGTGTTTAGAAAAGGCATTCCATTCTTCAAGCATATAGTCAAACACTGGCCTGGTTTTTCAATCATAATGAGCTTGTTAGTATACATGAAGAATTTCCATGTAGATATGATCAGTGAATTTGTAATTGCATGTGCGGATTTATGTACAAGCTCTATTAAGGACATTATCAAAGCTAGACGATTACTGGAGGAGATTTCAAATTTGGTCATAAATTCAGATACATCAGGAATATCAGCACTACATCATGATTTTTGGAGTTTGTGTGGTATTAAGTTCAATGAGGAAGGCGGCGAGCAGCAATATGGTGATGAGATAAATTGGCATGCGTTATTGAAATCATTAGTTCACCCAGGGACTTCTAGTTACAAGTGCACTAGATTAACTGAATATATTGTGATACAGATGATGGTTAGCGGCTTCGAACAACATGTTGCCAAGCGAATAGAAGCACAATATTGTGTTGCGCCTGTTATACATAGTCAATCACTATGTAGACCTATGCATCACATCAAGCTTGGGAGATGCGGGATGCTTAGTGATATGTATGATTGGTTTACACAACTTTTTCCATGCACTACTGATTTAATGGATTCAATTCACGAATCCATCAGTAAATTCACTGTGTATAGAGAGAGTGATGGGTGGCCATGGCTCAAAGCTATCAGACACTTTTGTAGATCAAGTAGCAAAGTTAGCCAAGACAAAGTTGTCTTAGTAGAAAGAAATGTCCCAGCTTGGACAACTTTAGTACCTGCGGTGTTTGATGCGATGATTGAAGTGTATAGCGTGTGTCAGTGTAGGTTGTGCAGGCCAACAACCACACTCGGGCAGAGTAATTGTAAGTTAGAGGATTTCACCACCTTGGTCTACAGACAATTAATATATACGGTGGCGTCCCAATTTTGCAATGTGATAAGGTGGTCTAACACTAACGAGCCATTATATTCAATAGAGGTAGAATTGTTGAACGCTTTACAGAATAACGACCCAATTAATTTAGTTAATATACTGCAAATAATAGGACTTGCGAAAGGTCTTGAAGTCCCTCGAGTGATATCAGGAAATTTCTTGGTTGGGTGTTCGGCTGGGGGTACAACTATTCTACCAACTGATTTGTTGGATATTACTGAATGCAAGATTAAGGATACATTCAAGGAGATAGATGGTCAAATTGCTGGCACTATAAATACGAACGGATGGCTTGTTAGCCACTTTTGCAATAAATATGAAACATATACAGGCGCATATATAGGTCGTACTGAATTAACGCCTGATTGTGCTATGATAGCGAGCTTGCAACCGTTATATTCGCACAATAAAATAACCTATATACAAAGGCACTTGGCCGCAGTCCAAAAATGGGAAGTTTTAGCCCCTTTATCAGAGTACGGGCAACTAAACACTGCTAAGGTGCTGCTAGGTAGTGCAGAGTGGGGGACAGTTGCTGCATCTGACATATTCAAAGATGGAAAAATAATTGGCGACATAACACAGGTTATTGTTTTAGGATTGCATGATGATGGAGTAGCACAGGCTGCAGTAGTACCACTATTGAGTTCTGTTGGATTTTGTGAAATACAGGGTTCGCGTTCACTAGCAGAGGTCGTTAATGAAGTCGCATCTGCCCCAGGCTACAGATATATAATTACTTGAGACAATAGCTCGATCGACAGGGTTTTTAAAAGTTGGGGCCGGAGCCCCCTGGAGGAGCATCTAGTAAAATATTTCAAAGGTGATTAAGTCATCTTCTTGACTTAGGAATTCAATGCCGTATCC
>JBAVWC010000082.1:0-1571 GCA_049697595.1 Alphaproteobacteria bacterium | reverse complement strand
AGTGAGAGTAAATTGGAAGTTAATATGGCTGGCCGTCCTGTTGCTGCCGCTGCCCTTTCTGGTGGCCGGTTGCGGGGGGATCAATGCCGGCACCTCGGTTTCGCCCGCGTCGTTCTTCCTGCCGGGGCTTTTGAGGAACGACACGGCCCCGGCCACAAATGCGCCTTGCGCCATTCCCGCATCGGCTCCAGTTTACGCTTGCGCAAGGAATTAACACACTAAATCTATGCGATTTCCCTTCGCACTGACCAAAAAAATTGCCAGTCACATCATCAAGCACAAACTTTGCAAGACGCCAAAGTTTGCGATGGTGCTGCAACTCGAACCGCTCCACACCTGCAACCTGACCTGCACCGGCTGCGGCCGGATTCGCGAATATTCCACCAGCCTCAAGGACATGGTGCCGCTGGAGAAATGCCTCGCGGCCGCGCTGGAATGCGACGCCCCCATGGTGAGCATTTGCGGCGGCGAGCCGTTGATTTATCCCAAAATTGAAGAGCTCATCCACGGCCTGCTCGACCAGGGCCGCGTCATTTACGTCTGCACGAATGCCATGTTCATGCGGAAAAAAATGCGGGAATATCTCGCGACCATCTATTCGCCCGCCGTTGAGCCGAAGCTGAAGAAATTGCTCGACCAGAAATTAATTTCCGACAAAGAAGCCGAAGCCATCCGCCAGGCCGATGGCGCGGCCAAAAAGAAAACCGTCATCCGCCCAACCCAATGGATGTATTGGAACGTCCATGTGGACGGTTTGGAATTTACCCACGATTTAATTGTCGAGCGCGAAGGCGTCTTCAAAGAATGCGTCGCCGCCATTCGCATGGCCAAAGTTCTCGGCTACCAGGTGGCCACGAATACCACGGTCTATAAAGAGACCGACGTGCAGGAAATTGAGGACATGTTCAAGTTCCTGTCGGCGCTCGAAGTGGACGGTCACACCATTTCGCCCGGCTACGATTACGACGCGGCCAAGAAGGACATGGTCAAGCGCCTCGGCCGGGATCCCAAGGACTTTTTCCTGACGCGCGACATGACGCGCAAAAAATTTGCGAAGATTCAGGATTGGGGCAAGGCCTTCACCATTTTTGGGACGCCGGTCTATCAGGAATTTCTCGCCGGCAAACGCGAACTGACCTGCACCGCCTGGGCCATTCCCACTTACAACGTTCGCGGCTGGAAAGCTCCCTGCTATTTGATGACCGACGGCCATTACGGCGGCTATCAGGAAATGCTCGATAACGTGCAGTGGGAAAAATACGGCGTGGTGAACGGCAAAGCCCGCGATCCGCGTTGCGAGCATTGCATGGTCCATTGCGGCTACGATCCCAGCGGCGCGCTGGGCACGAATTACCAGAGCGGCGACAACTGGAAAAACATCAAATACAATTTCGGACGGCACCCGAAACCGTATCCGTATTCGCAGGAACTGGAAAAACGGGCCTTCAACGGCGTCACCATCGGCAAAGGCCATTTGGCCGAGGCCAAGGCGGCGATTGCTTCACCCGCCGCCGGCGCGCGCGGGGCTTATTCTCAAAAAGAAGAAGCGCATGTGGCCAGCCATTGTGGGA
>JBAVWC010000081.1:0-1640 GCA_049697595.1 Alphaproteobacteria bacterium | reverse complement strand
ACGGGAGCGTGCAGGCCCACAGCCGTCGTCAGATGGCAGTGGCAACCTGCTCGCCCCACCTGTTGTCACCAGTGACAGTCAGGCAGCAGCCAGAGAGGAGGAGCAGTCGGAGGTGGAGATCGTGAAGGCCGTTGTCTACCAGGCGCCACCCGCTTTAGCAGATAGCCTCGGACAGAGACACCTGGCCGGGCTACCACACACACCACATGCACTCCCTACGATGGGCGGAGGACGCTGCTCGGTCGCCGCGGTCATGCTGGGTGTCGGCCTACTACCGCCCAGACACGCCGGCGAGCAGTACACAGCACTCGTGGATGGGCAGCGCATCCGGCTGGGCCAGTCGATGCAGGGGCCGAGGTGGAGCGAGGACAGATGGGTACGTGAGGTGCCGGTCAACATGCGCATGCACAGAGTCAACATAGGGCAGCGCGTCGACCCCAAGCAGCACACACCTACCCTGACGTCCTACCACGCACTGCGTAAGCTGCTGACGGACCCAACCAAGAACCTGGAGTGGCTGGAGCCCAGCGTGCTCTACCTGGCCGCCGACGAGTACGACGTGGGCATCTTCGTCATCCAGGTGTACCCTGAGCGCGGCACCAACGCGACGCACTACTATCACATACGGCCGGCGTCGGCACACCACATCGCTGTCTGGTTTGCCAACGGACACTACCAGTGTGTTGGCTACGGCCGCCAGCGAGTGTTCCCGACTCAGCATGAGCTCATCCACAGGCTGCAGCAGCTGTGCATCACCCACGCTCCGCCCATCCAGCCTGAGGCCGACCTTGATGTGGAGATCATCGCCGCTGCATCAACCCGGGCAGCAGATGACTCGGCCGCACCACCTGTCCAGCCCAGTCCAACCAGTCTCACCGATGCTGCACCGGAGCAGAGGCGATCAAGACGAGAGTCATTACCCAGACGGGTTACGGACAGCAAGCCTGCCTCTGCCCCGCACCCCTCACCCAGTCGAACATCATCTGCGCCAGCATCAGCACCAATAGCCGGCCGTCGTGGACAACGGCAGAAGAACAACAAGCAAGCAAGCCGTACATACACTCCATCCATACTACCCAAGGCCGATGCGCCGCTGACTGCAGCCGACCTGGCTGCGCACGGCGAGCTGTACGACTACATCTCCTTCACCAACGCACCGCAGTGGGTGGCCATATGCACGCTCGTGCTCAATGCCTATCGTGTGGCCAGTCAGTCGGGTGATAGGGCGGCTCAGCAGCATGCCGTTGAGGACTTGCTCATGCTGCCCCAGCGCGTGCTGACGAGGACCAGCAGAGGTGGTGACCCTCGACGCCTTACCAGCACCATACGCGCGCGTTGCAAGGGCATGGAGCTACGGATGCGCTACCGCAGCATGCCACCACGCGATGACAACATCGAGCTGACAGTCAGTACAGCGGCTCTGATGCATCGCACTGAGGCCGCTGTGCCAGATTCCTCGGCCGCTCTGACTGCCGCCTCGTCCACAGCGTCCACGGTGGTGCTCCGGCCCGCCGAGGATGACGTGGTGAACAGTACAAGCGAGCCGCAACAAGTGCAGGAGGACGAGGAGGACGAGGAGGACGCTGATGACGACGACTGCATCCGCTCATTCATTCGCGCCACGGCGCCAGCCAGTGATC
>JBAVWC010000080.1:0-14061 GCA_049697595.1 Alphaproteobacteria bacterium | reverse complement strand
ACAAAGACTCATGCGCGCCGCAGACGCGGCGCAACTGGATTCCCGCCTTCGCGGGAATGACGGTGCTAATAAAAAATTACCGATCATCCATTTTCAACGCGGCGATAAACGCCGACTGGGGGATTTCTACTTCGCCGAATTGGCGCATGCGCTTTTTGCCTTCTTTTTGCTTATCCAGCAATTTGCGTTTACGGCTGATGTCGCCGCCATAGCATTTTGCCGTGACATCCTTGCGCATCGCCGAGATTGTTTCGCGCGCGATAACGCGGCTGCCGATCGAGGCTTGAATGGCGATTTTGAAAAGCTGCTTGGGAATAAGTTCCTTCAAACGTTCGCACAGCAAGCGTCCGCGCTTTTCGGCATTGGCGCGGTGAACGATGATGCCCAGCGCATCGACAGGTTCGGTATTGACCAAAATCGACATATTGACGAGATCGCCCTCGCGATAGTCGTCGAGCGCATAATCGAAACTCGCATAGCCGCGGCTGATCGATTTCAAGCGGTCATAAAAATCGAATACAACTTCGTTCAACGGCAATTTATAAACCACCATTGCGCGCGTGCCGACATAAGTCAGCTCGACCTGCTCGCCGCGCCTGTCGTTGCACAAAGCAAGAATGCTGCCCAGATATTCGTCGGGAGTCAGGATCGTCGCCTTGATCCACGGTTCCTCGATACGCGCGATTTGCGACGGGTCGGGCATATCCACCGGATTATGCAGTTCGCGCATCGTGCCGTTGGTCAAATAGACTTTGTAAATAACCGATGGCGCCGTGGTGATAAGGTTCAGGTTGAATTCGCGTTCCAGTCGTTCCTGAATAATTTCCAGATGCAGCAATCCCAAAAATCCGCAACGGAAACCGAAGCCGAGCGCCATTGAACTTTCGGCCTCGAACTTAAAGCTCGCATCGTTCAATGCCAGCTTGCCCAAAGATTCACGCAGATATTCGAACTCTGCCGCATCGACTGGAAACAATCCGCAAAACACGACCGGAACCGAAGGCTTGAACCCCGGCAATAATTCGGTCGCCGGATTTTTGTCGTCGGTGATCGTGTCGCCGACTTTGGTATCGCTGATCTGCTTAATGCCAGCGGTGACAAAGCCCATTTCGCCGGGGCCCAATTCTCCGGTTTCGATTTTCTTGGGCGTAAAAATGCCGACGCGATCAACATCGCGCACCGCGCCCGTCGCCATAAAGCGAACCTTCTGGCCTTTTTTGATCGAGCCATCGACGACGCGCACAAGAATAACGACGCCGAGATAGGAGTCGTACCAGCTATCGACCAGCAACGCCTTTAATGTCGAGTTGGGATTGCCTCTGGGCGGCGGAAGCCGTTTGACAATCGCTTCCAGCACATCGCCGATGCCAAGGCCAGTCTTTGCCGAAATCATAACCGCGTCGGACGTGTCCAGCCCGATCACATCTTCGATCTGTTGTTTAATGCGTTCCGGCTCTGCGGCAGGCAAATCGATCTTGTTCAAAACAGGAATAATTTCGTGGTTATTGTCTATCGCCTGATAGACGTTCGCCAGAGTCTGCGCCTCGACACCCTGTGAGGCATCGACCACCAGAATAGACCCCTCGCACGCCGCCAAAGAACGGCTGACTTCATAGGCAAAATCGACATGCCCGGGGGTATCCATTAAATTCAATTGGTAAGTTTCGCCGTCCTGCGCTTTGTAGCTCAGGCGAACCGTTTGCGCTTTGATCGTGATGCCGCGTTCGCGCTCGATATCCATACTGTCGAGCATCTGCTCTTTCATGTCGCGCAGTTCGACCGCGCCGCAATTCTGAATCAACCTGTCGGCCAAAGTCGATTTGCCGTGATCAATATGCGCGATGATCGAGAAATTACGGATATGAGATTGATCGGTCATTGTTTTCCAAACACACTTCTTCGCAATAGGAATCCCCTCTCCCCCGTTGGGGTAGAGGGAAAATCTTTCCGAGAGCGTGTTTTGAGCATAAGGAAAGCGGGAATACAAGGTTTCCATATATGAGGCAGAAAAAAGCCCCCTTTCGGGGGCTTTAAGAAGCTTTTATCCAGCTAATTAATTGTTGGGTGAGGGGGGCAAAAAGACGACCCTGCCTTCGGTGGGTTTTGCCGGATCCGCATAAAAGCAAACGTTACGATCCCCCATCTTGGTCACTAGACCGTGTCTACCCGTGCAGTCCTTCTGCGCTGCATCAAATAATACGGTTGCGGCTTTCTCGGCGCGATAATGGGCGACGCTGGGGCCATGCAAAGCGGCAAAGGCAGCGACGGCAACAACCGGCGTCAGCCGACTGATTATAGCAGGTAAACGGGGATAGCTGTTCGTGGGCAGAAGATTTGTGGCGGCCACACCAAGCATACCCACAAAACCGGTTGCATAAACACCTAATGCACATAGTGACAAAGGTGGAGCAATCGCTGCCGTAGCAACAGCCGCAATGACTGTGGCTGCCGGGATTGCCATATTGACCAGAAAGTCCTTGGAATTTTTTGTTTCGGTCAAATCATCTGAATTCGTCATATCAAACTTCTGAAAAAGTTAAAAAATCTGCGGGCCAGAGAAAGCCCCCTTTAGGGGCTTTAGCAAGCTTTATTTAGTTAAGGCCGGGTCGTTAAAAATGCGATACCGCCCCTCGCCAGGTCTGGCCGGATCGGGGTGCAGGCAAGCATTCTGGCCGTCGATTTGCGCGGACTTGCCCTTGCTCTCTGTGCAAATTTTCTGCGCCGCGTCGAACTCCAGCATCGTGACCTTGTTGTGGCGATAAGTCGCAACGCCCATAAAACACACCACGCCAGCGGTCATCAAGACAAAGGCAGCGGATTTAGGGCAAATCATATCGGCCTCTTATGAAGGATCAAGACGCGGGTCAAATTTGATCGTGTGCGTATCGGGCTTCGCTGGGTTGATATACATACATGCGCCCTTGTCGCCGACATCAACCACTTGTCCTTTGGCGCTGGTGCATTCCACTGTCGCGGCCTTGAACTGACTTACCGCCGTTACATGGGCGCGGTGATTGGCTAGGCTCGTCGGGACGAGAGCTCCAAAGGCAGCCACGCCCAGAAGCGGAGTCGCCAGCCAGACAGCCCGCGCTGCACGAACGTGGGATGCTGTGTGCAATTTGCTGCCCAGAAAGCCTCCAACAAATACAAACGAGGCAAGTGCGGCTGCGCTTGTGACCAAGGGAACACAGGCCGCCATCGTCACGACTCCCGAAACGACGGCCGCGAACGATAATACACTTGGATCGCGCATAATGCCGCAGCCCACGGATTGAAAACCTGCTTGAACGGATTTAAAGGTGATTGGCTTCATTGCATGTAACTCCTCAAAAATAACAGGCGCGGTAAAATTACTCGCGCGGCGGGAATGTAGGGGGTCTTAGAGGGCCAATACAAGCTTTTTTATTTTGCCCATTTATGGATTAAGACGCGGATCAATGACGACTATGAGTGCTTTGGGATTGGCCGATTTGATAGGGAAGACACAACCATTCTGCCCATCGACCCACCCCACAAATCCCGTGGCGCTGGTGCAATCTTTCTGGGCCACATGGAACAGTTGGGCTGCCGCTTGTTGATCGGCGTGATGAACAGCAAGACTTCCCGGCAGCACGGCGCAAAAGGCAACGATGCCAACCACCGGCGTCAATCTGAGAATTCTGTTGGACAAGGCTGTCGAGACATAGAAGTTTTTAGCAGTGGCGCGGCGTGAGGCCACCGCACCGAGGGCGGCAACTGTAATCATGGCAACGCCACTAAGCGCAATTGGATGACATGCTATTGCCAGCCCAGCCCCTGTGATAGCCGTGACCACGGGAAACATCGCTGGCTTGCCTAGAACCGCATTTACGGAAGAATTAAAGGCCTTCTTGGCAGCCTTAAAATTAATCAAATTTGTCATATCAAATCTCTGAAAAAAAATTAAAAACATGCTCGTGCTGCGGGAATATAGCTATCGGCGGATATATGACAAGGCTTTTGTGCTTTTTCCTATGGTGCGGGCGCAGAATTTAAATGAACAACCGCGCCTTTGCCCGGATGTGCTGGATCATAATGAATGGAGGCGGCCTGTCCGCTCTTCAACGTTTGTTTTATATGAAGCTGAGCCGTGTTCGGCTGTGAGACTGTCGTTACCGGATTAACGCTGACGGCATAATACCCAGCGCTCGCGAAAGCGAGGGCGACGGCTGGCGTCACGAGGCTCACTATTCTGGACAAACGAGGGAATTGATCAGTCATGACTAGCCCGGTTACACCCGTCAGTCCTACCGCATAAGCACCCAGCCCACCGACTTCCAAAGGCGGGCATTTCATCGCCGTCGCTATCATCGCCGTTGCGGCTCCTAAAAGAATCGTGGCTCCCGGGATCACCAAATTGAATCCAAAATTATCTGAAAGCCTGAAATCATTTGGATCGGTCATTATTTCCCCTGCTTTTCAAGCAAATAGCGGATGGCTCTTATGTTATCGTTGATGTCGATGAGGAGGAATAGAAGGCCAAAAATGATAACGCTGGCGATGAAGGCTCCCACCAGTCCGGCAATCGCGATAAAGGGGTTGCCAGTCAGCAACCACCCGAAACCTGCGCCGAAGAGAACCAACAAAACCACCCCGATTTTGCAGAGCAGTTCCAAAGAATTGATAATCAAGTCTTTCATGTAACTTCCTTCGGTTAAATCAGGGCAATCGCCGACATCAGATTGCCGCCGCGTTTTTCGGCGCGCAATGTCGAATAGCGGTGACTGTAAAATCGTTCATGCTCTGCACAGGTGTCGGCGGGCGATTGGGCGACCGAATGCACGCCCAGATCATGCAGTTTCGCAACGACATATCCAGGCAAATCAAACTGATAATGATCGCTTTTAAAGGCCGGACGGAAGAAACGTTCATAATCCGGATTTTCCGCGAGAAACGGCGCAGGAAATTCAGACCCGACTTCATAGGATTTCTGCCAGATGCAGGGGCCAAGCGCGGCATGTATACGCTCGCGCCGCGCCCCCAATTTTTCCATAGCGTCCAATGTATTATCAATAACGCCACCCACGGCACCCCGCCAACCGGCATGCGCCGCGCCGATCACCCCTGCATCGGCAAACAGCAAAGGCACACAATCCGCCGTTAAAACGCCCAGCGCGATGCCGGGTTTATCGGTCACCAGCGCATCGGCTTTCGGCCTGTTTTCTGCGGCCCAAGGCTCCGTTACCGTCACAACATCTGGCGAATGAATTTGATAGGCGCTCAACAAATTTTGTGGATTTACATGCAGATAGGCCGCCATTTGCTCGCGGGTTACGGCGGCATCCGTGGCGTTTTCCTGCCCCGAAAAGCCCGCATTGCCCCACGACCGCGTGAAAAAAGCGTGCCGGATGCCGGAAAGCGCACCGAGATTGTCGGCAAGGATGATTTCTGATTGCATTTAGACCAGAAGCTAATAGTAAAAATTTCAATGCACAAGTTAACTTTTGTGTTAGACATTTCCTGCTAAATAAAGCCGTAATTCCAGTGCAAATCGCACTGCAACAAAACTCTAACCCCTGTTCTTTCCATGACCCTCGCACAAAACTCTTTCCTCTACAGCGCCAACGCCGACTTTATCGCCGAATTGTTTCAGCGATACGCGGCAGACCCCTCCTCGGTGGATGTAAGCTGGCGCGGTTTCTTTGACGGGCTGCATCAGGATGCGCGCAGCGCCCTGTCGGAAATAACGGGCGCGAGCTGGGCTCCCAGCAAAGCCGCCAAGATCATCGCCAATGAAAACGAAACAGAGAAAAAAGCTCCGCGCACTTCCGAAGCGTCTCCAGCAACTCTTCCCGTTTCGCAGCAAGCTATTCTCGACAGCATTCGCGCAATCATGCTCATTCGCGTTTATCGCGTGCGCGGGCATTTGCAGGCGCAGCTCGATCCGTTGGGGCTCGCGCCGCGTATTACGACTTCGGAACTTGATCCTAAAAGCTATGGCTTTACCGAAGACGATTATTACCGCCCCATTTTCCTCAATGGCACGCTCGGTTTCGAGAACGCGACTTTGCACGAGATTATGGCGCGGTTGCAGGCGACATATTCCGGTTCTGTCGGCGTCGAATTCATGCACATTCAGGATTCCGAAGAAAAGATATGGATTCAGGAACGCATGGAACTCGCGCAGCATAACGCCGTGTATAGCAGCGGTGCCAAACGCGATTTTCTGAAACGCCTGACGGCAGCGGACGGATTCGAAAAATTCCTTGCGACAAAATTCGTCGGCGTGAAGCGTTTCGGATTGGAAGGCGCCGAGGCGATGATTCCCGCGCTCGAAGCCGCGATTGCGCGCGGTGCTACGCAAGGCTTACGCGAAGTCGTCGTCGGTATGGCGCATCGTGGCCGTTTGAACGTGCTGACCAATTTGCTGAGCAAGCCCTTTACCGCGATGTTCTCGGAATTTCAGGGAACGCCCGCTTATTCCGACAGCTTTCAGGGATCGGGCGACGTTAAATATCATATGGGCACTTTGACCGACCGCGATTTCAACGGTCATAGCGTGCATTTGACGATGAATGCCAATCCGTCGCATCTGGAATGGGTCAATCCCGTCGTGACGGGCCGCGTGCGCGCCAAGCAGCAGCAACGTTCCGGCTCGCAATCGGTGAGCGAGGAATCGATGCGTCAGGTTATGGCGCTGCTGATCCACGGCGACGCGGCTTTTGCCGGGCAAGGCATTGTCGCGGAAACGCTGACTCTCTCCGCGCTTAAAGGCTACAGCACGGGCGGCACGCTGCACTTCGTCATCAATAATCAGGTGGGATTTACAACAGCGCCGAATTATTCGCGTTCGGGCGTTTATTGCACCGATATCGCCAAGAGCATTCAAGCGCCGATTTTCCACGTCAACGGCGACGATGTGGAGGCCGTCGTGCATGTGTGCGAAATGGCGGCGGAATTCCGCCAGAAATTCGGCGGCGACGCCGTCGTCGATATGGTTTGCTATCGCCGCCACGGCCATAACGAAGGCGACGAACCGGCTTTCACCCAGCCGATCATGTACGGCAAGATCAAGAACATGCCGACGACGCGCGAAGTCTATGCCGCGAAACTGGTCGGCGAAGGCGCGATGCCGCAAGCCGAAGCCGATAAAATCAACAGCGATTTCCTCGCCGGATTGGAAAAAGATTATCAAGCCTCGACCAGCTACAAACCCAACAAGGCCGATTGGCTGGAAGGCAAATGGCAAGGGCTCGAAGTCGCGTCAGGCGACGACCGCGACGGCAAGACCGCCGTTCCGCTGGAAACATTGCGCGAAATCGGCAATGCGCTGGCGCGCGTGCCCGGCGGATTCAATCTCAATCCCAAAATCGCCAAGCAATTGGAAGCCAAGCGCGAAATGATGACTTCCGGCGAAGGCATCGATTGGGCAACCGGCGAAGCTTTGGCTTTCGGAAGTTTGCTTGTCGAAGGCAACGCCGTTCGCCTGTCGGGTCAGGATTCCGGACGTGGCACTTTCTCGCAACGCCATTCCGTTTTGGTCGATCAAAAGGACGAAAGCCGCTATATACCGCTCAACGGCATTCGCCTCAATCAGGCGACTTATGATGTCAATGACAGCCCTTTGTCCGAAGCCGCCGTTATGGGTTTCGATTACGGGTTCTCGCTCGCCGAGCCGAATTCACTCGTCTGCTGGGAAGGCCAGTTCGGCGATTTTGCCAACACCGCGCAAGTGATCGTCGATCAATTCATCTGCTCGGCGGAAACCAAATGGATGCGCATGTCGGGCCTCACTTTGCTTCTGCCGCACGGTTATGAAGGGCAAGGCCCGGAACATTCTTCCGCGCGTCTGGAGCGTTATTTACAATTGTGTGCCGAAGACAATATGCAGGTCGCCAATTGTTCGACGCCCGCGAATTATTTCCACATCCTGCGTCGTCAGATCCGTCGTAATTTCCGCAAGCCTCTTATTTTGATGACGCCGAAATCTCTGCTGCGTCACAAGCTGTGCGTTTCAACGCTTGCGGATATGGCCGAGGGTTCGACTTTCCTCAGCGTTATTCCGGAAAGCGTCAAGACATTGGCCGACGACAAGAAAATCCGTCGCGTCGTCATTTGCAGCGGCAAGCTTTATTACGATCTGTTGGCCGCGCGTACCGAACGCAAGATTAACGACATCGCAATTGTGCGTATCGAACAGTTATATCCGTTCCCGCTCAAATACCTCGCGGCGGAACTGGCGCGTTATGCCAAAGCTTCTGAAATCGTCTGGTGTCAGGAAGAACCGCAAAATATGGGCCCGTGGAATTTCCTCGACCGCCGTATCGAACAAGCCCTCGGCTCCGTCAATCACCGCGTAACGCGCCCGGTCTATGTCGGACGCCCGGAAGCGGCCTCGACGGCGACGGGTTCGCTGAAGCGGCATAATAAAGAGCAACTGGAATTGCTGGATAAGGCGTTGGGAGGCTAAATTGATGTTTGCTTTAGCATCCCCGCGAAGGCGGGGCTGGTAAAGAAAAACCAAATCCCCCCTTTCGCTTTATCTCAATTCAGGCTATCAATTCTCCACTGTTTTTCCATATTCCGAGGCACCTCATGACCACGCAAATCGTCGTTCCGCCTATGGGCGAATCCGTTTCCGAAGCTACCGTTGCCAAATGGCTGAAAAAGGTCGGCGATGCGGTGCGTATGGACGAACCCCTCGTCGAATTGGAAACCGATAAAGTAACGCTTGAAGTCAACGCGACAATCGCTGGTGTCATCAGCGAAATCAAAGCGCCTCAGGGCAGTAATGTAGGAGTCGGCGCGGTGTTGGGAATGATACAGGAAGGCGCTGCTGCGGTATCTTCTCCGGCGGCTTCTGCCACTACGGCGGCTCCGGCAAAAGCGGTGCCTGTTGCGGCGAATGCTCCTTCCGCCCCTCCTCCCGTTATGCCTGCTGCGATGAAGCAGGCGAATGACCGCGGTATCAATCCATACGAAATCAGCGGCTCCGGCAAAGACGGACGCGTGATGAAGGAAGACGTTATGGCTGCGGCAGCGCAACCTGCTCCCGCATCTACCACTGCCCCGGCTCCTGCCGCGCGCGCGCCGCAACAACCGGCGGGGCCGCGCAGCAACGCTGATCGCGAAGAACGCGTCAAAATGACACGCTTGCGCCAGCGTATCGCCGAACGTTTGAAAGACGCGCAAAACACCGCCGCGATGCTGACCACTTTCAACGAAGTGGATATGACCGCGATCATGAACCTGCGCAACCTGCACAAGGAAGCGTTTGAGAAAAAGAACGGCGTCAAGCTGGGCTTCATGTCGTTCTTCGTCAAAGCTTGTCTGCAAGCACTGAAAGAACTGCCCAGCGTCAACGCCGAAATCGAAGGCGATGATCTGGTTTACAAGAATTACTATGACATCGGCGTCGCCGTCGGCACCGCCAACGGTCTGGTTGTTCCCGTCGTGCGCGATGCCGATACGCTCAGCTTCGCCGAAATCGAAAAGAAAATCGGAGATCTTGGCAAGCGCGCCAAAGACGGCAAACTGTCGATGGCCGACCTGTCAGGCGGCACTTTTACAATCACAAATGGTGGAACCTACGGTTCTCTAATGTCCACGCCGATCCTGAATCCGCCCCAATCGGGCATTTTGGGCATGCACGCAATAAAAGAACGCCCAATCGTGGTTAACGGGAAAATCGAAATCAGACCAATGATGTACCTGGCGTTGAGCTATGACCACCGCATCATCGACGGCCGCGAAGCCGTTACTTTCCTGGTGCGCGTTAAGGAATGCATCGAAAGTCCAGAAAGATTGTTACTTGGTGTTTGACGAAACTAATGCCGTCCTATAGATAAAAGCCGGGGTCTAAAGCCCCGGCTTTTTTATTATGTTATTTTTTATGGACATAAAATGGACAATTCCGATCGCTTAGGTCTGAGTCTCCTTAATGGTCATCCGGGCATATTGTTCCTTAATGCCTCTTATACCGATGAAAAACCGTATCACTTCTCTATCGTTGCCAACGACATCAGCAACAAACACAACATCCCCCTCGCCGTCGATGCTTTAAGACGATACATCCTTCATCTGTCTCCAGTCGAAAACGGCATAGGCTCCAAGGGCAATGCAAGCATCAAGCATGCGGCTTCCGAACTTGCGCGGCACGAATTGCGCGATCCAAAGACACCTATGCATAAAGCGATGCGAGAAACCATGCGCGCCAATGGTATCGCCTATAACAAAGACAATCAGGATAACGTCGTTATTTTTAGCGAAGACAGCGTTATCGGCGTGCCAAAAGAGATCTGGCCCTATTTCCGCGAGTTGCTGACGCCGCATGTCAACCTTCCCTTGCTCGACAATATACAGCCATACATGCGCTGGAATCCCGTCACGGAGAAAGACGAGGAAGCCGATTTCGAAGGCGATAAATACGCAATGCTCGTAGACTTTGGTCAGATGAAGGATGCGCTCCCCGGCGGTACTTATGAATTTTACGATCTGTTACGGCAGGCGGCGCAGCAATGGGCAAAGGACAATAACAAACCGCTGAACCACCCCATCAAAATGATTGATGAGGTTAGCGTTTATTGGAGCCGCCTGAGCGATTCCGAAGGCTCGCCTAAGCGCCTCCGCGTTCGGTCTACTGATCGCATGCGTCTTTATGCCCCCAATGGATTGGATCAGCAGCTGGAAAAGCCCACGTCTATCTTTGTGCCTCCAAAGGATGGCATAATAAACCGCTGGGCTACTTTTGCCGTTCCCCGACATTTTCTGTGTACGCCGGATAAGCCTGATGAACCGATCAGCGACCGTTACTTTGACCATGTGCGCGATGAAAGCTTCCGCCGTCTGGTATTTGAAAAATTACTGACTCAGATGACGCCAGTCGCAACGCCCGCGCTGGATTTTAAGAAGGCTCAATATAATATAACGGCGCGGCGCCCCAAAAACCCGTTCGTCGTACAAGTTACTCCCGGCCAGAAACCCGCTCCGCACAAAGGCATCGTCACGGCGCAATACATTCCCCAGAATTTTCAGGAAACAGCCAAGTTGCTGGCAATGGAATTTCCTGGTGGCGTAAAGGGCCGTCCACGAACGGCTGATGTGCTAGTCGTTCCGCCTCATACGCCGACGAATTTCGAAGAACGTATTCGCTTCCTTACATTAATCACATCGATAATGGTCGCGCGGCAAATCGACCCGCGTTACAGCCGTCCGGCTTCGATGATCGTCCTGAACCAGAATGGCTGCCACGACTGGTGGATGAAACTCTCGAACCGCCTGACGGATGCGGGATTCAACGGCAATTATTTCCGTGATTTGCGTTACGAGCGTGGTGGTAAAGGATCTATCATCGATGTGCCGGGAGTCAGTCTCAATTCCGACCGCTATTTCCATTTCCTGAACGGCGCAGACGAAGGCGGTTTGTATAAAGCGTATAATCAGCTTCTCGATCATTGCCTGCAAAACTTTACGCGCAGCCCGCATCATCCCGGTTTCGATTCATTCGGCGAGACGAACAGGGTCAAGCCTGCGGATATGTTCAGCGTCGTTGGCTTCATGACCGCAAACAACGAAGGGCGTTCTCAGGCGCGAATAGCACACGATTTTGGCGCGGCGGCCGCGCTCAATAATTCCGCGTTGGGCTGGGGAGGAATGAATAAAAGACCGGGATTGGATTTGGAGCAAGCATACAAGAATAATAGGGGCCCTTATCTTTTTGCCTCCAGCACCAATGATCTCGCACGGACGGAGACCAGCAAAGGAGAATTATCAAGCGGCCTTGACGCCTGGATTCTCCGCAGCCAAATCGCCGCGCGCGCTGGCGATTTATACACATTCGGCGACGCCTTCTTTAGCCTTTATGGCGGTGTGGGCACGGTACAGGAAGATGGCTTGGTTCTTTTGGGGGAAAAGCCCCTTATCTTTGTTGACGAGATACTAAAGGACGTAACTTCCGAACCGTGGAAACATTCGATCAAGGGATTGGAAATGGCTGCTCTGCTGGGCGAAGAAATGGCGACGCGCCTCGTATGCGCGCATGATGTCTACGCCGACAAGAACATTTTTCTGGCAACCTCGATAGGCGAAGCGAATGATTATTTGCGCATGCTGGAAAAGACGAAGGCTTCGCGCCCCGCAGCCAAGAGCCTTGGCGGTACATTATTTTCGGCCCCTGCGGCATAAGGCAGGTTCTAAAGGAGTGTTAGCGTAACAAAAACTTTGGACGGGCTTTGTAAGATGAAAATATTTGTTCCGAAATTTCGTCACCATATGCCGCATATGGATCCTGAAATACTGACCTCCATGTTTGTGGAGATTAACAGAAAAGCGCTGGATGGCGTTCTCGATCACTGGGAGAAAATGGATAGCGTTTCTTCTCCTATGGCTCCCGCTGAATTCTTTAGCGCGCATGTCAAGGATGTTTGCGCACGGAAACCGAAGAAGAATACGCTCGAGCCCTTTCTTCGCCGTCCTCATGTGACTCTGCACGGAGGATCGAAAGAGGGCAGCGGCGTCGGTCGGGATATCTTTATCGAAGGCGCCTATAAATCGGGATATATCGCTGCGCAGAACGGCTTCAACATGTGGTATGGCGGGGGAGATACCGGATTGATGGGGCAATTCGCCAATGGATTTAACGACGCGATCAAAATACACGGGCGTTTGCCCGATCAATACCTTATCCAGATTATCCCGTCGCAATTTGTCAGAGGCGTCAAAAGCATTGGCGGACTTAAACCCGCCAATGAAGGGCTATGCGATATAACCGATGCCGCCATTATCATGCCGGATTTCGATACGCGTCTGCATCTTCTGAATAGCCGGTGCGCGGCTGCGGTTACAAATCCCGGCGGCAGCGGTAGCCTTGAGGAGCTGGCCGGAATTATGCGGCTTATCAAAACCGGCCTGAAAGAAACGCTTCTTTATATTTCCAACCCCCATATTCCCGACAAATATTACGACGGATATTATGATCTGCTCAAACTGCATGTAGAGCGTACTGTCGAGCGCGGATTGGAAAACCCCGGATTGCTCGCACGCGTTCATTACAAAGCGACCGTCGAAGAAATATATCAGGATTTAATGCTGAAACTGGCTGCAACCAATGCGACTCCCAACGAGGTTTATGCCGCTTATTGCACACAAAATCGCGCAAGGCCGGGTATTCCCAAAAGAAAGTCGCCGCGTCCTGTCGTTCCCCCTGCCCCGTAATCAGGAATTTTTCGCGTCTTTCAGGGCGAGAATTTTTTGATGGATTCCGCATCCCTTCCAATGCGCGCCGGGCAGATAGCCGATGCTCATCAGAAATTCTCCGGTGATTTCGCCGCCGGTGAATTTGAAAGTCTTGCGGAAGAGTTTGACCCATTCCGGTTTGCTGCGCGGGTAATGCGCCGCCAGCCATTTGGCGAATCCCCCGTGCGTTTTGCGCATCTCGAGAATAATTCCAGCATTCGTGATAATCGCCAGCACTTTGAGCCGATTCCTCACGATGTTCGCGTCGCCCAGCAGCCGTTTGACATCCGTAGCCCCATAGGCGGCGACTTTGGCGACCCGGAAGCCGTGAAAGGCCTTATTCATCCCCTTCCGCTTCTTCAGGACGATCTCCCACGACAGGCCAGCTTGCATGATTTCCAGGGCCAAACGCTCGAAAAGGGCCTGTTCGTCGGTACAGGGAAAGCCATATTCCGTGTTATGATAGCCCCCGTGAACGGGGTGGTTTGGCGCGATTTCGCAGTAAGAACGAGTCATGAACCCCTCATAAGCCCCTATTTTGCCTTATCTTAACAGTTTTGTCGGTAAAAGCTTGCATTTTGGCCTCCCATTTCCTAGAAGAAGCGCTCGCGCATTTTAAGAAAGTTACGAAAATGAAAGACAATCTGCACCCTGATTATCACGAAATCACCGTCATCATGACCGACGGCAGCGAATTCGTCACCCGCAGCACCTATGGCAAAGCGGGCGACAAGATGCATCTGGACATCGATCCCAAGGTTCATCCGGCCTGGACGGGTCAGCATCGTATGGTTGATCGCGGCGGCCAGCTCGCGAAGTTCAACAAGCGTTTCTCCGGCATCTCCGGCAAGAAGGAAGAAGGCGCGGAAG
>JBAVWC010000079.1:0-6779 GCA_049697595.1 Alphaproteobacteria bacterium | reverse complement strand
CTATCCGCAAGCGCAGAATAATCTTGGCAATGCGCTAAAAGAACAAGGGCAGTTGGAGGCCGCGATTGTCTCCTACCAAAAGGCCATTAACCTCAATCCGGACTATCCAGAAGCACGGTACAATCTTGGTCTCGCGTTTCAAGGACAGGGAAATCTGGATGAAGCGCTTGACTGCTATCGCAAGGCGCTTGGGCTTAGGCCGAATTTTCTGGAATGCTCTATTCATCTAGGCGTTGTGCTTCAGAAACAGGGAAAGCTGGGAGAGGCGGCGGCTTGCTATCAGGCGGCTCTTGACCTTCATCCTGATTTTCCGGAAGCATATATCAATTTAGGGGGTATTTTTCATGAACAAGGCCGGTTGGATGAGGCTGTTGAATGTTATCGCAGAGCAATCAGTTTTAATCCCAATCTTCCGGAAGCGCATGTCAGCCTGGGCAATGTTCTGCAAGAACTGGGACAGTTGGATGAGGCCATTGCTTGCCAACGCAAGGCGCTCGATCTTAATCCAGATTTACCTGAGGCGCTCAACGAATTAGTTTATCAATCAATGAATGCCTGTGTTTGGGATGGAATAGGCCTGCTTCAGGAAAAGCTGATCGTTACGGCCAAATCGTCGTTTGGTCGGGTTGAGCCTTACACCCTTTTGGGTATGCCGTCGACACTTGCTGATCAACAGATTTGTGCCCGCCATTTTGGTGAGAAGTATAGAGTTCCATCTGATGCAATATTTCATCACACCTTCATGCCACGTCACAACAAAATTCGCATCGGCTATCTGTCTAATAGTTTTTGCATTCATGCGCAGGCTTTTTTAATAACCGAACTCATCGAACGTCATGACCGTTCGCGGTTCGATGTTTTTGCTTATTCCTATGGCCCTGATGATAACAGCCCAATACGCGCTCGCCTGATTGCAGCCTTTGATCATTTCGTTGAAATCGGTTCGCTGGCGCATGAAGCCGCCGCCCGCCGTATTTTTGACGATGAAATAGATATCCTAATTGATTTGAAAAGCTATGCCGCCAGATGCAGGCCACAAATACTGGCATATCGCCCTGCGCCGGTGCAGGTGAACTATTTGGGTTATCCCGGCACGACGGGGCAGGATTTTGTCGATTATATCATCGCCGACCGCTTCGTTGCCCCCATGGACGATCAACCTTATTATAGCGAGCGACTTGTTCATTTGCCCGACTGTTATCAACCTAACGACACCAAAAGGGAAATTGCCAAGCGGCGCTTTACCCGAACGGAATGCGGCCTACCTGAGCAAGGTTTCGTGTTCTGTTGCTTCAATAATAGCTGGAAAATTACACCGTCTTTCTTTGCGATATGGCTTCGTTTGCTTAAAACCGTTCCCGGGTCGGTGTTATGGTTGCTGGAATCGAATGACTCGGTTAAAGATAATCTGCGCTATGAAGCTGTACGCGCTGACGTCGATCCGGCTCGTCTGGTCTTCGCATCTCGGCTAGCATTGCCGGAGCATTTGGCGCGCCATTATCAGGCCGACCTGTTTCTTGATACTTTGCCCTACAACGCCCACACTACAGCCAGTGATGCGCTTTGGGCCGGGCTTCCTGTTTTGACATGTAAGGGAGACACTTTTGCTGGACGTGTGGCCACCAGCTTGCTGCAGGCGGTTAATCTGCCGGAACTCATCACGACATCGTTGACGGATTATGAGGTCTTGGCCAAGACTTTGGCAACACAGCCTCTCCTGCTGGAGGGAATTCGGCAAAAATTGCATGATAACCTGACTGCCACAGCCTTGTTCGACAGCGATCGTTTCACTAAAAATATCGAGAAGGCCTATATCACTATGTGGAACAGGTGGCTTGACGAGCGACCTGTCGCGTCGATTACCGTAACGAATTGATGAGGCTCAATGATTCTAGTGGATCGAGTCATTAAAATTAAAAATATTTCCAAGAGAACGGATTCAAAAAAACCGGAGTTTTTAGACTCCAGCTTCGCGATGAAAAGGGAGGCAGCGCTTAATAAAAATGGCAAAACAATCAAATCTGCCAGCGCGTCCGAGACTACTGAAGTCGATGAGAAAGGCATCGTTGTAGGAGATGTTGAACAGGCCGAGGAAAACAAATGATTTCATCTTTTCCTGCTCTCGGAATAATACCAACGGCTATAAATCCCACCTTATGAATGAGAGAGAGTCATCAGACTATGTCCAAGCCCATTTTTGAAACGCCCCGTCTTATTTTGCGCGAATGGGAAGATACGGATGTCACGCCTTTTGCGGCACTATTCGCCGATCCTTTTGTGATAGAGCATATTCCACCGCCTGATCGCCTCAACGTCGAGGCCATAACCACCTCTATCCGCGAACATCTTGCCCGGCCAGATGGTTTGGGGTGGTGGGCAATCGAAGAACGCAATGGCGCACCATTTATCGGGTTCACTGGCCTGTCCATCGTGCGCCTGGATGTGCCTTTTGTGCCTGCGGTTGATGTTGGCTGGTGTCTGGCTCGCGATCAATGGGGCAAAGGCTACGCATCCGAAGCGGCAAAAGCCATGACCGAGTATGGACTTGGCATGCTTGGCCTTCCTGAGATTGTTGCCTTTACTATACCAGCAAACATGCGCGCGCGGGCGGTTATGGAGCGGATTGGCATGACGCGTGATCCTGAAGATGATTTTGACAATCCGCGCCTCGAAGACGGTGACCCATTCAAGCGCCATGTGCTTTATCGACTTGGAAACAAAGCATAAAAGAAGGAAAATTATGCCTCTCAATAATTGTGCGTAGCCTTGTACTCACTATTAGAATAAGTTCAGTCAAGCATCCTGCGGAAAGACGGCGGCGGCTAATGATATGATCCCAAGACGCGGCAGAATATCTCGCACCGAAATGCCGAGGCGAGGAAAGGCTTTCCATGAATTTGGTGCAGACAGAGAAAACATGCCGTATATCCTGACAACTGACAAAATATGCCGCAATTTTGACCGTTTACATGCGGTCGATCATATTTCATTGAACGTTGAGGCGGGCGAGGTGTTTGGGCTTCTTGGGCGCAATGGCGCGGGCAAAAGTACGCTCATTAAAATGCTGACGACCCTTTTGCCGCCGACATCTGGAGCGGCGACCATCGGCGGCTTTGACCTTCAACGGCAATCGACGCAGGTGCGTCGATTGGTTGGATATGTGCCGCAAGCGCTCTCGGCAGACGGCGAATTAACCGGCTATGACAACCTGCTCATTTTCGCAAAAATCTATGATATGCCGCGCGGCTTGCGCGAAACGCAGATTAAAGAAAGTCTTGCCTTTATGGGGCTTACCGAAGCCGCCGATAAATTGGTAAAAACCTATTCCGGGGGTATGGTGCGTCGGCTGGAAATCGCCCAATCCATGCTGCACAAGCCTGCGATCCTGTTCCTTGACGAACCGACTATCGGCCTTGATCCCGTCGCGCGTGAAGCGGTATGGAGGCATGTAAGGCAATTACGCGAGACGTATAAAACAACGATCTTTCTTACCACGCATTACATGGAGGAAGTCGAGGAACTTTGCACACGCATCGCCATCATGCGACGTGGAAAGATCGTCGCGCTTGGTAGCCAAGCTGAACTGAGGGCGGCGCACAAAAACAATGACGCATCGCTCGGCGATATTTTCGCCCATTACACAGAAGACGAAACAGAAGCCGATGGAGGCTATCGTGAAATCGCCAAAACCCGCAAAAAAGCCCACCGCCTTCAATGAGGCGTGGCCACCAGTAAATCCCGTCATCGGCTACATCGCAAAAGTTTTTGCTATTACCGATATGGAGCTGCGCAAGCTGCGCCACGATCCCAGCAGCCTTATCGTGCGGGCGGTACAACCGGCTTTGTGGCTTTTGGTGTTCGGACAAGTCTTTGGAAAAATCCGTGCGATTCCTACTGGCACCGTCAATTATATGGATTTTCTTGCGCCCGGCGTTTTGGCGCAAAGCATGCTGTTCGTGTCCATTTTCTACGGCATCTCGATTATCTCGGAACGCGATCACGGCATTCTTCACAAATTTCTTGTGAGCCCTGCGCCGCGCACGGCGCTGGTTTTAGGCAAGGCGCTGTCGGCAGGATTTAGGGCGCTCTCGCAAATGGTTATTATTTACGCTTTGGCGCTGACGCAGCATGTCAACATAAGATGGGAACCGATGGCGCTTTTGGGCGTAGTCTCTTTGGTGTTTTTGGGTGCTGCGCTTTTTTCGACGCTCTCCCTTATCATCGCCTGTATCGTCAAGACGCGCGAACGTTTCATGGGCATGGGGCAATTGATGACGATGCCGTTGTTCTTCGCCAGCAACGCGATTTATCCCATATCTATTATGCCGGACTGGCTACAGATGATCGCCAAAGCCAATCCGCTCTCGTATGAAGTCGATGGTTTGCGAACACTCATGATTATCGGTGGGCAAAGCATTTTTCAGCTTCCGACTGACTTCGCCGTTCTCGGCGTGGTAGTGATGGGGCTCGTACTCATCGGTGGGTATATGTATCCACGCATTGCTTATTAATGGAAGCGTGGCCACCACGAGAGGTTGTCAGACAACACATAGATCATAATCGCCGCTAAAAACAGAAAAACGCCGCCCCAGAACAGCGGCGAATGATGAATGAGCCCCCAGTCGCGCTGACGAACCGCAGGCCTTGGTTCGTATTCGTAATGATTTTCTTTATTCAACTTCCTATCCGCCATTTCTTCTCCGGTAACGATTTGTTTTGATAGACACTTACCTATGCTCATTCCTTTGTCCGCAGGGCTTAAGCAGTTCGTCGAGGCTTATGAGGCCATCGTGATTGGCGTCGAGTTCGGCAAATTTGCTGTCCCCTTGCGCGATGTATTCCGGAAATGTAACGCGAAAATCGTTCTTCGTGTCGGCGGACATGACGGGATCGACTTCTCCGCCTTGGAAAGAACTGCCGGAGTTATTAGCTGGGCTGCCATCGCTGGACGCGCCGCGATGGCCTCGCCTGTGTTGTCCGATGGAACTATCTACGTCAGATGGTGGAGAACTGGCGGGGCTTGACGCTGTATCCTGTCGATAGGGCAAGCGATAGCGTTCCAGTTCTTCGGGCAGCAGATAGCCGTTACGGTCTATATCCATACGCGCGAATTGAGCCGTTGCGTCCGCAATAAATTCACCGTGGCTGATGCCGCCATTATGACTGGTATTCACGCGTCCGAACCAAACCGATAAAGCTTGTTCGCATGTGGGCCTGCCTAGAGGACCGCCATTAAGCGGCTCACCATTGGGGCTGTAGAGCATGGAAGTCGGCCCCAGCTTTGGGTCTTGCGGCGCTTGGTGATGATGCGAGGACGCGCAGCCGCACAAAGCCACCGCCAAAAACAACAGGGCAATATGTTTCGAAGCGAACGATTTATGCAACCCGTCAATCCTTTATTGTGGCGGCGGCGGGAACGTAACGGTCGATCCTGGAGGTAAGGGAGCCGGAGGGGGCGGCGCACCCGTCACAGGCGGCGGCGGGAATGTCACAGTCGATCCCGGCGGTAAGGGAGCCGGAGGTATGGCTCCTTTATGTTCGGCCAGCCATTTCCTCTGTTCGTCGATGCGCTTTTTCAGGTCTTCGGTATCCCTCAGCATGCCCATCGCATTGTAGCTTCTCTTGTACAAAGACTGGCGGAAAGCTTCGACCTGTTTTTCGAGGTCTTTCAGCCTTGCGCGAACATGGCTGTCTTTGTAATCAATGCTTTGCAATTTTGCGGCATAAGCATTGAGCTGCTGCAGATCGATGTCATGCTGGTTGCCGACCGGAACAATTGCCTGAGGCGGTGGCTGCGGAGCCGGAGCGAACGATTGGCGGTGGGCTGTCGGAGTCGCCACGACCTTCTGCCAGGCAACGGTGCATTGCGGCACAGAGGGATAATAACCGGCAGGGCTTGCGCAATAATAGTAGGTCTGCGCACCCGATGGCGCTCCCGGCACCGTTTCGATCACGACGGTCGGTGGCGTATAGGGATCTGGGTAAGGATAAACCGGCGCGGGATAGAAATACCAAGCGCCATCGACGATCCACCACCAGCCGTTGCGCCCGTCATGGAAACCGTTGAACCAGCGGCCTGCGCGCCAATGATCACCATGATCATGAAAACCGTAGCCATCACCGCGCCCATGCCACTCTTGGGCAAGAGCTGGCTGAAATGCGACCGAGGTTAAAAGGGCGGTCGTCAGGAGGAGGGCGGAAAGTTTGCGCATTGGATTCCTATATTATCTGTCTCGTCGTTATTCTTTATCCTGCTGATGAGAGAATGCTTGATCAAAAGCTCTCGCGCCGCTGTCATGTTCCCCCTGTTGCGGCATAGTCACGGGAGAACCGCCAAAAGAAAGCGACCCGTTCCCAGCTCCTGCATTGCTCGGCGCGACCATAAAGCCCGGCATCTGCTCATCAGGATCGGCGAACTTCGGCGACCCATCGGTGTTTTGGTTGGCACTTTGATCTACTGAAAATGCGGCAGCATTACGGACATTCAAAAGTACTGCCAGAAAAAGAGCCGCAACAAGCCAAAGTTTCTTCATGAGCGTTCTCCTCAATTGTTGACTACGCCAGCATAGCACTTAACGAGCCGATTGAGAACATACACACACAAAAGGACATAATCCTTCGTTTGTATCTTTTGGTACCGAAGGTTTTTCGGTTTCTCTGCGTGAAGAATTAGGAGAAGAAATAATAAAGTCTATGAAAACAAAGACTTTGTTGTTTTTCAAGCAGTTCTCTGATTTTAGCGTTCACCCCTACCTCAGGAGATAAAGATGGCAGTATCC
>JBAVWC010000078.1:0-5781 GCA_049697595.1 Alphaproteobacteria bacterium | reverse complement strand
ATATTAATCTCCTTGCAGTAAACTTTGGCTATCAAGGATAGCAGGTCATATTTATTAATGGGCTTGGCTGCGACATGGTAAAGCCCATGCAGTTCGGGGCGAGGCAGGACATAATCGCGCACAACGCGCGATAACTCTATTGTCGGCAAACCAGAAAAAACGGCTCGCGTAAAGCCTTTGACGGAGCCGCTCTGAGATAGAAACCAGTTCAGCAAACTCCGTCGCCCCGCCATCTCATGCCCGATAATTGATGTGCGAAGCGTCACAGTATGCGGATAGTCCACCTCACCCAGAAGTTTTGACCTCCCGTAAAGATCGTCGGCATCGGGAAAGTCCGTTTCCAGATAATTTCCCTTGGCGCCCGAAAAAACACAGTCTGTACTAATGTGGATAAGACGCGCCCCCACTATCTGGCAAAGGCTGGCCAGTCGATGCGGAAGCATCGTGTTAAGGGGAACGGCATACAGGGGGTTCTTGGCCTCAGCGAGTTGTTTGACGACTCCAATACAATTGACGACAATGTCGGGCTTCACAGTCGCAAAAGCCCGAATAAGGGCATCAGTATTTTCAACGTCAATAGGAGCAATGATCCGGTGGGACTGAATTTCCGGAAAATAGTTGGCGGCGTCTGCCTGACGCGCCGTGCCATAGACTTCCAAGTCCTCGCTTGCCGCAAGAACCCTTAACATAGCATTTCCAAGCATACCTGTTACGCCAAGAACCAAAATTTTTATCATGTGCTGTCCCTAACCTGCTAAATTTCTCAATAAACTCACTCCCTTTGGCATCGGGTAATGCGGTAAAATCTTCGATTGATGAACCTGCTCGGACTGGCCAGAAGGTTGTCCAAATGCCTACTTCATCGCGCCGGTTTCGCCTTGCCGGTAGCCTTTAAGCCGCCGAATAAGATAACAGGACGAGCAAACAAAGCTATAAAGCACTTCAGCTATAAAGCACTTCATAAACCCAAAAAGAGATTCGTTTGATCTTCCTCTCGGTTGACTCCTCTCACCGCAGAATTTCAGCAAGCACCTCTTCCACACCGATGCGCCAATCGGGGAGACGTAGGCTAAATATATGTTTTAACTCACCTTTATTCAATCGTGAATTGTGGGGGCGTTTGGCTGCTGTTGGGAAGTCACGCGACGAAATAGGAATTACAGCGTTGGGGGCAACCCTGATATCGACACCGAATCGACGCGCAAAGTCCAAAATAAAGCGCGCGTAATCGTACCACGAAGTCTCGCCTTCTGCAGCGAGGTGATACAGGCCACCGACTTCCGGTTGTTTTAAGGCGATGCAAAGGGCATTAGCGGTTACATCGGCGATAAGGTTTGCCCCTGTCGGAGCGCCAATTTGGTCATTGATAACGGTTAGGCTATCGCGCTCTTTGGCCATGCGAAGCATTGTCTTCACAAAATTATTGCCACGCGCGGCATAAACCCAGCTGGTGCGAAAGATCAGGTGGTTGCAGCCTGAGGCCTGAATGGCTTGTTCGCCGTCGAGCTTGGTTGCCCCATAAACATTCAGAGGATTCGGAGCATCGGATTCCAGCCACGGCTTGTCGCCGCTGCCGTCGAATACATAATCGGTAGAATAATGCACCAGCCATGCTCCGAGCTTTTTTGCTTCTTGCGCCAAAACACCGGGAGCTTGGGTATTGATAAGGTAGGCAAGCTCTGGTTCGCTTTCGGCTTTATCGACGGCGGTATAGGCTGCGGCGTTAACAATGACATCCGGCCTCACAGCGTGGACTGTTTGCGCGATTCCGTTCAGATCGGCTAAATCGCCGCACATATCCCGGCTGTCGGTTCCCATCGCAATCAACTCACCCAAAGATGCGAAGCGGTGCTGTAACTCCCCGCCAACTTGTCCGTTTTTGCCAAAAAGGAGTATTTTCATTCGATTGGTTCTCATAATTCCGATCAGTCTTGTGTACTCCTCAAATAGTGGCGCGAACCCATATGTTGATATATGTTCACGGCTCCATCTACTATGAGTGACCGAGTGAAGGTGTCAATGTCTAGAATTATTCATGTGGCGAATTTCGGACGTAAGCCCAATGGGGCATTTCAGCATAGTACGTCGAACATAAGATTTCCAACGGTTTAATCCGCAATGGACATTACGTCTCCAATTTTTCCAACAGGGACGCTGCGAGATAAGATCGTGGCTAAGCCCTCGCAAACCTTACGCAAGTCAGGCGCGTCCGCACGTTCTCGAATGTTTAATGCCGCGCGGCAACACTATCACTCCGGAATCTTAGTCTGCCGCCACGTCTCTCCGCTGCGTACCAATAAGACTGGCGAGGAGCGGTTATTAAATCCCTCTATGTCGTAAGTTTCATGTTCTGCCTTCCTTAAAAAGATGGTGTTAATGGCTGTGTCTTTTTCTATCTCCCGAATCTGTGTTGGAGAGGAGCGTATCTCGTTCGCATTGATTTGTCTTATGACGGCAGATTGGTGCCCACTTTTTAGTCCGTCGAGAGCCAATTCAAAATTTATAATATAAGGGAACAAAGTATCGGTTGTTTCCGGTTCCACGACCATTAGGGCCGAATGATCTGGCAAGAGTTCAGCTATTCTTTCTCCCATGTTCCGCGCGGCGCATAGATTGGCATCTGGTGTGCAAACAAGCCATCCCGAATGAATAGCCAACAATAGAGGCAGCCCAAGCCACGCAAATGCGCCGAGTATTGAGTGCACCGAGTAAGAAGGCGCGAAAAACATGGCATCCCTCTCCTTGCTGAATTGGCGATAAAGCTCTGGCGCTAGAATCCATACGGCAGCAACGCCAAGCAAGCCTACATGTGTTCCATAACGATAAAAAGCTGCTGCGCGTGTAATTTCATCTTCGCCGAAAGAAGATCCTATATAACAAACGATCAAGAAGGCTATATGTCCAAGACAGACAATCGCAGCCAGGAGAAGAAAATTCCTTGCGCGAGTTGGGGGTTTGAACAAGCCCGCAAGGCCGAGAAAGATCACAATGGACGTCAAGCCAAAACACCCATTCTTTCGCAATGCCTCATGCGCCATAGCCTGTAGCAAACGCCCCAGAAGGTCAAATCGCCAGTCATAAATTGGGTGCGAGCTAAAGCCATTTCCAGCAAGATTAGTGCTGACATAATGTTGCCAGATTGACCGGGCAAGAACCGCTGCACCGGAAGCAAGCAAAGCATAGGGTACAGCTTGCCGTAGGATGCCGTTCTTAGAGTCCGTCCGGAAAGTTTATGAGGGATGGCAGAGTTTTCTGAGCATGAAGCGGATGGAGGCAAGTTTGAGGAAGGCAAGGGCTCTGCGGTTGAGGCATTCCCAATCTTTGGCCAACCTTCGGCAACGATTGAGCCAAGCAATGGTGCGTTCGACAATCCATCGTTTTGGCAAAGGGACAAAGCCTTTGGCTTTATCCGAACGCTTGATGATTTCTATTTCCATGCGCGGCAAAATAGGGGCAAGAGCGGCGTGAAAGATTGGCCCTTGATAGGCGCTATCGGCAAAAAGTTTTCTCAGAAACGGAAACGTTTCACCCAACTCGGATAACAACAAAATTCCGCCATCACGATCTTGAACGCTGGACGATGTAACGATGCCGCACAGCAACAACCCCTGCATATCAACAAGGATGTGACGCTTTTTTCCCTTGATTAATTTGCCCGCATCAAAGCCATGAGGATCTATGCAGACCCCCCTTTTTCTGCGCTTTTCACGCTTTGGCTATCGACGATGCAGGCGGTGGGATCGGCTTCGCGTTCTGACATTTCTCGACACCGCGCATAAAGCGCGTTGTGTATTTTGTCGAGCGTCCCCTCCCATTCCCACAGAGTGAGATAATCATGCACCGTGCTGCGCGGAGGCAAATCTTTCGGCAGATAACGCCACTGGCATCCTGTACTCAGAATATACATCACGCCGTTCATAATATCACGCAGCACCACGCGCCGTTTGCTGCCCCCCGATTTACCGGGCGGTATCAGCGGGGCAATTACTTCCCACTCTTCATCGCTTAAATCACTCGGATATCGTAAATAATCCCGGTTGTATTTCGGGCGGTTCTTTTCGGTCCACATCAGCAGCCCCTCCTGCGGGCTTCCGACAGTGAATCACAACCGATTCATATGATTCAAGAACTTTCCGGATAGACACTTAGCTCCGACAACAAGAAAGGCGAGCATTAGCAGCCCCAGCAGCTCCAGATCGCCTTGTTTAATGAGAACGAGAAGAACGCTGACGCAGGTAACTTGAATAAAAAGTTGCCTACGCATTTTTTTGTTGGTTTTCTCTTGTTCAATGACCTCGACAAGCCGCCACAACAACACGCCCAGCATGCCGACGGCAATCATGGTCGCAGTGTCGCCTTGGTTGGATATTTGGTGGATGGCATTGTCTGGACAGGGATCGGACAGATTTAAGGTGGAGTCTCGCCGGTTAAGTTTCCCTGGCTATGCCGCCAGCTGTTCAATTTCGTAAGCTACCACTTTTCTTTCATAAATTAAATCCCTTTCTTGCTGTGGTTGTTGAGCCTGTGGGGATGTGTGCAACGCGCTTGCGTTGTGCACATATCCACAGGCTTGGTTCGCCGCAAAAATTTGGCTCGGCGTGTGATAGCCCAGAGCCTGATGTTTGCGTTCGTCGTTGTAAAAATCCAGCCATGCGCCGATGTTTTGCCGTGCTTCTGCGACCGTGGCGTAGGCGTGTGTGAACACAGCTTCGTATTTCAGACTGCGCCACAAACGTTCGATAAAGATATTGTCGAGAAACCGACCTTTACCGTCCATGCTGATTTGCACGCCGTGTGCCGCCAGCGTTTCGATGAACGCCGCGGCCGTAAATTGTACACCCTGATCAGTGTTGAATATTTCCGGTTTGCCGTAGAGATCCATCGCTTCTTGCAACGCCTCAACACAAAAATCCGTCTCCATCGTGATCGACAACCGCCAAGCCAATACACGGCGGCTGAACCAATCCATGACGGCAACCAGATATACCCAGCCCTTGGACATCGGAATATACGTGATGTCCGCGCACCACACCTGATTGGGGCGATCAATCTTCAGGTTTTTCAATAAATACGGATATATCTTGTGGTTTGGATGCTTGCGGCTCGTGTTCGGCTTCTGGTAAATCGCCTCAATCCCCATCAGCCGCATCAGACGCCGCACGCGTTCCCGGTTCACGACATGCCCCTCGCCGCGCAACTCCGCCACCATCCGCCGCGAGCCGTAAAATGGCCACTTCGTATAAATCTCGTCGATCCGCCGCATCAGCGCCAGCTCTTCGTCGCTCACGGGCTCTGGTTTGTAATACAGCGTCGATCGCGGCACTTTTAGCAACGTGCATTGCTCGACGATCGTATAGTGCGGGTGTGGGCGAGCGATCATTCCCAGGCGAGTGGTCTGGCTCATTCCCCAGACCGTTCCCGAAAAAAATCACGCTGCATTGTCAGTTCTCCGATCTTGGCGTGGAGCTCGGTCAGTTTGACTTTGTCTGACGCCTCATCCCGTGCCGCTTTCTTCTCTTTCTCGAATAGCGTAGCGATGCCATCCAGCACCGCTTTTTTCCACTGGCTGATTTGGTTTGCGTGTACCCCGTACTTGCTTGAAAGCTCCGCAATGGTGCCCTCTTCCCGTACCGCCGCCAGGCCCACTTTTGCTTTAAACGCCGCGCTATGTTTCTTTCGTGTGTTCGCCATCTCTATCCCCTTGGTTCTTCACCATTATAGGGGCGATACCACACCTTAGCTCTAGGCTCAAATCTGTCCAGTTTTTGCCATCCACCTCAC
>JBAVWC010000077.1:0-13212 GCA_049697595.1 Alphaproteobacteria bacterium | reverse complement strand
CAAGAATGGCGGGGGTTTTTTATTCGTCCAACCCTTTGACGGCCGTGCGCGCTCAATGCGGCGCTTGCAAAATATCGTCTGCGGATTGCGGCACGCCATCTTGCGGCGGCTGCAGTTGCATCAGGGGCGGGTGGGCCGACGTCAAGCGCGGCATCATCGGAAGCAAAGATTTGTTGGCTACATAATAGACAAACAAGCTCATGCCCAAAACAACCAAACAGGCAAGCGCGGCCACCGCGAGCAGCGCCTTGATGATGTATGACATCGGGCCGCGCTTACGCGACAGAACTTTTTCTATTTTGATGAAGGCTTCTTCGGCGTCTTCGCGGGCGAGAAAATGCACGACCGGATAAAACTCCCCCTTGGGCGATGTCACGCCCAATTCCCAATCGCCTTCTTCGCCTTGCAGCGCCAGCGTAAAGCTGTGATTGCGTTCAAGATCGAAGCGCCAAATCAAGGGCGGATTGGCCGCATGAAATCCGGCCGTCAACATCATGCCACTGCATTTGACTTCTGTTTTTTTATTCATGGAACAAATCCTAAGATTTTGCGCTGTCGGCGCGGGGAGGGATGTCAACGGGTCGTTTATCGGGATCGTGCAGGTAGGTATTCAAAGTCACAATCGCCGTATCGACGCGGGGAATCGGCAGCGGTTTCTGCGCGGCTTGTTCCGCCATAAAATGCGCCATAGCTCCTGCCCCTTCGCTGTGAAACGAGCGGCGGCCAAGATTGTTCATGGGATACCACAAAGCGCGGTCTTCGGCGCGCAACCACAAAAAGGACGCCGGGGCCAAGACGCCGCCGTTAGACCGCGCCCATTGGAGCGCGCCCAACATAGCCGTGGTGCGCCACGCGAATTTGTCGGCAACTGGAGCGATCTTGCCCCCGGTTTCCGGATCGCGGAGAATTTTGTCGATTTCGCCGATGAGAGTCGAGTCCGGACGAAACCCTTTTTCCGGCGACCAGCTCATCGCGATACGGCCGAGGAAATCATCGCTGTCTTCGCGTTTCTGCGCTCCCTTAAGAGCAAAGGCCGCGATCAAGGCCCGCATATGCAAGGGTGCTGCAGCAATGCCCGCCCAACGCGGGCCCAATTGCCGGATGAAAGAGCGTCGCGTCGCGTCGCGGTCGGGGATTTTGTTGACCGTCGGAATGCGGCACCACGATATCCATTCTTCCGGCGACAGTGCTTCGGCAAAGATAGGCAATTTGTCGGGAACGGGATCGCCCAGAATGCGGCCCGATTTCGACGGGTTGAATTTGACGATAGGCGAGATAATCGGCCACATCTTTGCCTGCGTCGCGATCAGAGATTCCAAATTATGCTTGGTCATAAATTTGTGGTTCGGCGCAAAAAGCACCTCATAAGCAGCGATCAGCGCCAGCGCGATGGCCACAGGCCAGCGATAATAGGACGCTGTCATCGCGCCCAAATCGACGATCGGCGGCGTTGAAAGCCGGTAATAGGAATAAATAACGTCAGGCGGCAGTTGATTGAGATGCTGGGGCGTGAAACACTGATTGGTGTAATTGATAACCTCGGGCGTCGGATCGCCATTGCCGACCTGCGCATAACGCAACCAGTCGAGACACGCGCCATAATGGCGGGTAAAAAGATTGATAACCCAGACTTCGCCATAGCGCATCCAGCGGAAAACATGGTCGAGCCAGAAGTTTCCGGTCATGTGCCAGAAGAACCAGCCCAATCCGCAGAACAGCACTATGACTATGATAAGGACGATACTGGGATCGCCTTGATTACCGCCGCCGCCGCCGCTCATGAAGACCCACGCTATTGAGGAGTTTTGGATTCTGCACGAAACTGTTTAATTTCGCAATAATTCCTAGGAACGCAGTTTTTTGATAATATCGTCGAGCTGATCGAGATCGGTATAGTGGAGCGTTAACGTCCCCGCTTTGCCTTTGGTGACGATTTTGACCTTCAGCCCGATCACGCGTTCCAGCTCTTTTTCCAGCGCGATAACGTCTGCGCCGTCCTGGGCATTGGCCTTCTTCCTGTGAATCTCAGGATTTTCCTGACTGCGCTTGGCGAGCGTTTCCGCCTGACGCACGTTAAGGCCTTTGCGAACGATCTCATTGGCCAAAGCCAGCGGATTTTTGGCCGGGATCAAGGCGCGCGCGTGGCCTGTCGTTAATTTGCCTTCGGCGATCAATTGGCGCACGCCTTCGGGCAGCGTCAAAAGGCGCAGCATATTGGTGATGTGCGGACGGCTCTTGCCGACGATTTTGGCGAGCGCGTCTTGCGTATGGCCGAATTCTTCGAGCAGCCGTTTATAGCCTTCACCTTCTTCAAGCGGCGATAAATCCTCGCGCTGCACGTTTTCGATAATGCCGAATTCGAGCGCTTCACGGTCGGTGAGTTCGCGCACCAAAGCCGGGACTTCATGCAGACCCGCGATTTGCGCGGCGCGCCAGCGGCGTTCGCCCGCAATGATTTCATAAGTGTCGCGGCCCGGCAAAGCGCGCACCAGCAACGGTTCGAGAATGCCGCGTTCGCGAATAGAGGCCGCGAGTTCCTGCAATGCCTCTTCATTGAAATGACGGCGTGGCTGGAACATACCTGACTTAAGCCAGGTCACCGGCATACGTTGCAGCGTGCCCGATTTCGGCGCTGCCGTTTCTACCACCGGACGCGCGGGCTGATAAGATGCGTCGGCATCGCCGAACAAGGCCGAAAGGCCGCGTCCGAGGGGTGAAGGTTTGACGATGGGGCTATTCATTCTGCTTCCTCTTTAGAATTATTCTAAACTACTTCTATTCACCGCCGCCTTTATTCACCGACGGCGCGCGGCAGGGGGCTTTCGGAAAGTACGGGGCCGAATTCGCGTTTCATCACTTCGCTCGCCAATTGCATATAGGCGCGCGAGCCGCTGCATTTCAGGTCGTAAAGCAAAACCGGCTTGCCGTGCGAGGGGGCTTCCGACACACGCACATTGCGCGGAATGACTGTTTCGTAAACCTTGTCGCCGAAATAAGCGCGCACATCGCTCGCCACCGCATCAGACAGGCTGTTACGCTTGTCATACATCGTCAGCACGACGCCCTGAATTTCCAGTTCCGGATTAAAGCGTGCGCGAACTGCCTCCACCGTTTGCAACAGGCTGGTCACGCCTTCGAGCGCATAAAATTCAGGCTGCAACGGAATGAGAATCGCATGCGAAGCGATCAAGGCATTCAGCGTGATCAAATTCAGCGAAGGCGGGCAATCGATAAACATAATATCGTAATCTTTGGCACTGCGATCCAGCGCGTCTTTCATGCGGAATTCGCGGCGTTCGGCGGTGACCAGTTGAATTTCCGCGCCCGCCAGATCGGCCGACGAGGTAATCACGGAAAGATTGGGAATAACCGTCGCCACAGCGACATCTTCGACCGACACGCCGTCGAACATCAATTCATAGCAGCCAGCCCCACGTTCAGCACGCGGCACGCCAAATCCAGTCGAGGCATTGCCCTGCGGATCGGTATCGACAATCAAAACACGTTTGCCGACGGCAGCCATAGCAGTTGCCAGATTGACTGTCGTTGTCGTTTTGCCAACGCCGCCTTTTTGATTAACGACAGCTATAATGCGGCAATTAGAGGCCATTTGTGCCAATCTGGGGTTTAGCGTCGCGACTTATACCGTATGTCCTTCAGGACTAAAACTCTTCCGGAATCGTCGCTGCGGCTGGGATGAATTTCTTCTTTGAATATCCAACATTTCTGCGCCTCTGTCAATTCCTCAGCCGCGCTTTTGCCCTTCAGGAACAGGCAAATTGTATCTTTATGCATCAGATAGTTAGCATATTTCAGCAATTCCGGCAGCGCCTTCAACGCGCGAGCAGTGACAATATCGGTTTTAAGATCCCTGATCGCCTCAATCCTCTCCCGCCGCACCGTGACATTGAGCTTTAACTCATCGACGACGGTTTGAAGGAAATCGGCTTTCTTGCCCGTGCCTTCGATTGCATGGATATGGATAGGTTTTGGCTTTTCTTGCGCCATAATCGCCAGCACAAGGCCGGGAAAACCAGCGCCTGCCCCCATATCGGCCAAACTCGTTGCCGTATCAGGAATAAAGCGCATTAATTGGGCGCTATCCGAGAAATGCCGCGTCCAGATATGAGGCAAGGTGCTGGAAGCCACCAGATTGAACTTCTCGTTCCATTCAACCAGCAAATTTTGGTATGTGGATAGTTTGTGGATAGTTTCACGAGAAACGCCGTGGGTGTGGGCAAAATCTTGTTGTTCTATTTGCATTTAAGCGGCCTTATCCCGTTTGACGTAACGTAAAAGGGCAACCAAGGCCGCCGGGGTCATGCCGGGGATACGGGCTGCCGCCCCGAGCGTTTCCGGCTTTATCTGGCGCAATTTCTGTCGAATTTCTGCCGACAGGCTACCAATCGCATCGACATCCAGATCATGCGGCAAAATCAGCCTTTCGTCCTTGCGGAAGGCGTTGATATCGCTGTCCTGGCGCTCAAGATAGCCCGCATATTTTCCGTCTATTTCCAATTGTTCGGCAATGGCTGGCTCTATTTCCGCCAGTTCCGGCCAAATAGCCGTCAGATTCAGCAAATCGATGCCGGGATAGGCGATAAGGTCCAAACCTGAACGCATAACCCCGTCCTCATTGATTTTAAGCCCATAGGACGCGAGTTTGTGGGGGGATGCTTTCAGATTGCTCATAAGCACGCGCGCGGCGTCTAAGGCCTGCATTTTGCCCGCAAACACTCCCTGACGCTCGGAACCGATGCAGCCCAGCGTGATGCCAACAGCGGTCAGCCGCTGATCGGCATTATCCGCCCGCAGTGTAAGCCGATATTCGGCGCGCGAGGTAAACATGCGATAGGGCTCATTCGTGCCCCTTGTGATCAAATCATCGATCATGACGCCCAGATAGGCTTGCGAGCGGTCGAGGGTAAAGGGGGGCGTGCCTCCGGCTTTCAAAGCGGCATTCAGCCCGGCCATAAGCCCTTGCGCCGCCGCTTCTTCATAGCCCGTCGTTCCGTTGATTTGCCCGGCGAAATAAAGGCCGGAGACGCGCTTGGTCTCCAAAGTTTGCTTGAGTTCGCGGGGATCGCAGAAATCATATTCGATTGCGTAGCCGTAGCGAATGATCTCTACTTTCTCCAACCCATTGATAGAATGAATGAAATCATCCTGAACATCGCGGGGTAGCGAGGTCGAAATACCGTTGGGGTAAATGGTCGGATCGTCCAAACCTTCGGGTTCGAGGAAAATCTGGTGTCTGTCCTTATCGGCAAAGCGCACGACTTTGTCTTCTATCGAGGGGCAATAACGCGGCCCCGTTCCCGTTATCTGGCCGGAATACATAGGTGCGCGATGCAGATTGGCGCGGATAACTTCATGAGTCTTTTCGGTCGTGTGGGTAATGCCGCAAGCGATCTGGCGATTAGGCAGTGCTTTGGTCAGCATCGAGAAAGGCTCTGGCTTCTCATCGCCGGGCTGCATTTCGAGGCTGGCCCAATCGATTGTGCGCCCGTCGAGCCGTGCAGGCGTCCCGGTTTTAAGACGACCCAGAGGAAAGCCCAGCCGCTCCAAAGCAATGCTTAAACCACGAGAAGGGGGCTCGTTCACACGTCCTGCCGGGGTTTTTTCCTCACCCAGATGGATGAGGCCACGCAAGAAGGTTCCGGTGGTGATAACAACAGCCCCGGCGCGAATTTCTTCGCCGGAATCCGTGATAATGCCAGAAATAGCGCCATTCTGGTCGGTGATTAAATCTTCCGCCGACGCGGCGCGGATTTCAAGATTGGCCTGATTGAAAAGAACCGCCTGCATCGCCTGCCGATAAAGCTTACGATCCGCTTGCGCGCGCGGGCCGCGCACCGCAGGGCCTTTGCTGCGATTGAGGACACGGAATTGAATCCCGGCGGCGTCAGCAACGCGGCCCATAACGCCGTCCAGCGCATCTATTTCGCGCACCAGATGGCCTTTGCCCAACCCGCCAATCGCAGGATTGCATGACATTTCGCCGATGGTTTCGATTTTTTGCGTCACCAATAACGTGCGCGCGCCAAGCCGCGCCGATGCCGCCGCCGCTTCGCAACCCGCGTGACCACCGCCAATAACTATGACATCGAAAGGAGACATGCCGGACAAATAAGGGAAATGATCCTTGAAAGCAATAAAAAGCGGGGAAGTCTCAAGATTCCCTGCTTGTGACAAAGCATGTTTTAAATTTTAGGGCTAAGGCTTGTCGCAACATTCGTTTCGTTCGCGATAATTTGAACCAGGCAATCCGATTGCACCATCGGCACTACAAACAGCAACCCCAAGAGGTGTTAAGCCTCTAACCTCATGCATTTCTTATCGTTTCTGGTTATTAACAATATCGTTATTTTTATCCTTTAAAATGAAGGCAGTCAGGGTTTCATGTGGGACTCTTTTTGGTAGTGGAAGTTGAGGGGCACAATGTCACGGCTTCTGACTTTAGGCGATTTGCAAAAGCATTTTGAGCAGGCGCGCGACAAGCTCTCGCATGACCGGCAGGAGATTCTTGCGATCTCTCCGCTGCCTGAGGATTTCAGCCGCGACGAATACAGTTTTTCCTATATGCGCGCCGAGCGGATCGGTATGGATGTCATCAATCACAGCCTCAAGGAAGTCGCGTGGTTGCCGATGCAGCTTGACCCGCAATCGGAAATTTTGTTGGAAAACAGGGGTGCCGTGAAGAAATGGCTGGCCTCCGCCATAACCGGACAGCCTAACGGCGATGTTTTCGGCAATGATTTCATCCACGCTCTGACGCGCACGGCTTTGACGGAAGGGTGGAACAGCACCGATTTCCGTGCACTGGCTATGCGTATTGGCGAGCTGTTTCATGATTTATCCTGCCTCATCGGCTTGATTTATTATAGCGTCTGGATGTCGGAAAACGGCATCGAGGGGCTGCCGATCAGCAATCCCGACGATCTGGAACGCACGGCGCAGGAAATATCCTTGCTCACGCGCTCGCCCGAAGTCGCCCAGCTTTTGAAAAAGCGCAAACAGGTCGTGCAGGAGCAGAAAAACCATGCTTCCGGGAAGAAATCCCGTCCTATCCTGCATGTGATCGAAAATCCCGATTGGGGCGGCGATCCTGTCGGCGCGTAGAACTTGTTTACGATCTCGTCAGGCCGAGGCGAAAATGGGGATTTTCGAGCACCGGAGCACAGAAAATACACATTTGCAGCCCGGCATCACGAGATCGCAAGCAGGTTCTCAGCTGCACTTTCCTCCATTTCAATTTAGGGCTATATGTGAGGCCGACGGCCTCTAACATAATGCATTCATGACAGCGAAGCCCGCCCCTAAAAGACAATTGCGCCAACGCAATCCTGCCCAGTCGGACCGCAGGAAGTATCCGGACGCCTTGCCGGATTTTAACGCGCTGATCGACGATGCCGTGCAGGGCGTTGTCATCCACCGTAATTTCAAACCGCTTTACAGCAACAAAGCCTTCGCCGAATTGTTCGGCTATAAAGACGTCAAAGAAATTATGGGGCTACCTCTTTTGCGCCCGCTTATTCCCGAAGATGCGTGGCCGCGCATCGAGGTCGAATATGACGAAATGATGCGCGGCGACAAAAAATCTGCGGTCGGGCGCGCGCGCGGCATCCGTAAAGACGGCAGCGAAATCTGGGTCGCGGTAACGATGCGCGTCATCGACTGGCGCGGCGATGCGGCGATTATCCTCACCGCCTTCGACATTACCAAGCAAGTCGAATTCGAACATAATCTTCTCAAGACCGAACAAAGGCTGCGCGCGGTTCTCGAAATTCTGCCTTACCCGGTTTATGTCGCGCGGCGATCGGACGGACAGATTTTGTTCGTCAATCGCAAAAGCTGTCTGCTGTTCCAGCAAAGCGCGGGATTGCTCCTGCGCAGCAAGGCCGATGATTTTTATGTCGATATCAAGGACAAGGAAAATCTCGACCGGCTCTTCGACAGCGTTTCCGATATTCGCGATGTCGAAGTACAGATGAAAACCGCGCAAGCGCGCGTTTTTACCGCCGAGCTTGCGGCGATCGCTGTCGATTACGGCGGCGCGCCTGCGGTTCTTATCGCGCTCAACGACATCTCGCAACGGAAAGAAATGGAAGCCGAATTGTTCCGGCAAGCCTCGACCGACGCGCTGACCGGCGTCAGCAACCGCCGCTATTTTCACGATCAAGCCGAACAGGAAGTCCGGCGCGCCCGGCGTTTCGCGCGCGACATGACGGTGATGATGATCGATATCGATAATTTCAAGCTGATCAACGATACCTACGGCCACGCCACGGGCGATACCGTTATTCAAAGCGTCGTCAAACGTTCTTTGGAAAGCCTGCGCCAATCGGATTCTCTGGGCCGCATAGGCGGCGAAGAATTCGCGGTGCTATTGCCCGAAACGGCAGTGGAGGCGACCCGCGAGGTCGCCGAACGTTTGCGCGTGCATATTCAGGAAAAACCGATTATCGCCGGGCCGCATGTCATCACCTGCACCGTCAGCGTCGGCATCGCCCAATTATCGGCGCAGGACAACAATATCGATCAGTTGCTAAGCCGCGCCGACACCGCCCTTTACGCCGCCAAACATAACGGGCGCAACCGCGTGGAGCTGGCGATTGTAGAAAAAAGCGAGCCCTAGTTTCGCTCAATCGCAAAAGCAGACCAGCTTTGCCTGGTCGGCATAACCTCGAGCGAATTGACATTCATATGCGGCGGCAAGGTCGCGACCCAGAAAACAGACTCGGCGATATCCTCGGCGGTCAAAGGCTCGGTGTCGGCATAGACTTTGCCCGCTTTTCCGGCGTCGCCTTTAAAGCGTTTCAAAGAAAAACTGGTTTCACATAGGCCGGGCTCGATGCTGGTCACGCGAATATTCGTTCCCTGTAAATCGCAACGCATCGCGAGCGTCAGTTGCTTGGCGAAAGCCTTGCACGCGCCATAAACATTGCCGCCGGGATAGGGCCAATTGGCGGCAACGGACGAGATATTGATAACATGCCCCGTTTTGCGCATCGCCATGCGCGGCATCACAAGGCGCGATACATGCACCAGGGAACGGCAATTGGCATCGATCATCGCATCGGCGTCGGCAAGGCTGATTTCATAAAATCTGTCCAGCCCCAAAGCGCCGCCGGCATTGTTAATCAGCAAATCGATATCTTGGAAGGCGGGCGGGATTGCGGCAATGGCCGCCTCTATTTCACCCGGCTTGCCAAGATCGGCGACCAGCAAATATTTAGGCACATCGGGCAGGCTTTTCGCCAGCGTTTCAAGTTTTTCGGCATTGCGCCCGTGAAGGATAAGCGCGCTGCCGATCCCGGCAAAACGCCGCGCAAACGCCGCCCCGAAATCGGAAGTCGCGCCAGTTATAAAAGTGATTTTCGGGTGATGCGACATGCTCTTACCTATGTGTAAAAGGTTTCGCCGATTTTGATGTTTTCGCGCCCGGTTTCGCGGCGGTGTTTATTGGTGTCGCGCAGAGAATAAATGCAGCCGCAATATTCCTGCTGATAAAAATGTTCGCGTTTGGAAATTTCGATCATGCGGGCAGCGCCGCCGCCCTTGCGCCAGTTATAATCCCAATATTCCATGCCTTCATAACGCGCGGCGGCACGACGACCGCAATCATTGATTTGTTCCATATTCTTCCAGCGCGAAATGCCGAGGCACGAGGTGAAAAGGGAAAAACCGTTTTCATGCCCGTATAAAGCCGTGCGCTCGAACCGCATATCGAAACATTGGGTGCAACGCTCGCCCCGTTCCGGCGCCCACTCCAAGCCCTTGACGCGCGCGAACCAATTATCGCTGTCGTAATCGGCGTCGATGAAGGGGATATTCATCTGTTCGGCAAAGCGGATATTTTCCTCTTTGCGCAGATCATATTCTTCACGCGGATGGATGTTGGGATTGTAGAAATAGATTGTCAGGTCAAGCCCCGATGCCTGCATCGCTTCCATCACCTCGCCCGAACAGGGCGCGCAACAGGAATGCAGCAAAATCTTTTGCGCGCCGTCGGGAACCGGAAGACTAACCCGCTCAATCATTTGCCAATCTATTCCTTGTCGGAATTGGTCGAACCCGACGATGCTGTGCGGCGCGCGATTGTCGCACGCTGTACCGTCGGTGCAGCGCCGCCGTTTTCGTTGCCGCCGCCACCGCTGCCGCCCTGGCCCATACTGTCGAAGAAGTCGCCGTTCGTCTTCGAGTATTTGAGCTTGTCGAGCAGGAATTCCATCGCATCGGTGACGCCCATCGGCAACAGAACGCGGCGCAGAACCCACATTTTCGACATCGTCGCTTTATCGACCAGCAATTCTTCCTTGCGCGTGCCCGACTTGGTGATGTCGATAGCGGGGAAGGTGCGGCGGTCGGACAATTTGCGGTCGAGAATGATTTCCGAATTGCCGGTGCCTTTGAATTCTTCAAAGATCACTTCGTCCATACGGCTGCCGGTATCGATCAAAGCGGTCGCGATAATCGTGAGCGAGCCGCCTTCTTCGATATTGCGCGCCGCGCCAAAGAAACGCTTGGGGCGTTGCAACGCATTGGCATCGACGCCGCCGGTCAAAACCTTGCCCGATGACGGAACGACGGTGTTATAGGCGCGCGCGAGGCGCGTGATGCTGTCGAGCAGAATAACGACGTCGCGCTTGTGTTCGACCAGACGTTTGGCTTTTTCAATGACCATTTCGGCGACTTGCACGTGGCGCGTGGCGGGTTCGTCGAAGGTGGAGCTGATGACTTCGCCTTTGACCGAACGCGCCATATCGGTGACTTCTTCGGGGCGTTCGTCGATCAGCAGGACGATCAGATAGACTTCGGGATGATTGCAGGCAATCGCATGTGCGATATTTTGCATCATCACGGTTTTGCCGGTGCGCGGCGGGGCGACGATCAGACCGCGCTGGCCTTTGCCGAGCGGGCAGACCAGATCGACGATGCGCGCAGTATATTCTTTCTTGGTCGGATCGGGCATTTCCAGCTTCAAATGCTGGGTCGGATAAAGCGCCGTCAGATTGTCGAAACCGACGCGATGACGCGCCCGGTCGGGATCTTCAAAGTTGATTTTATTGACTTTAAGAAGCGCGAAATAACGTTCGCCTTCTTTCGGCGAGCGAATTTCGCCTTCCACCGTGTCGCCAGTGCGCAGATTGAATTTGCGCACCTGCGAGGGCGAAACATAAATATCGTCGGGGCCGGGCAGATAGTTCGCTTCGGGAGAACGCAAGAAGCCGAAACCGTCGGGCAAAACTTCCAAAACGCCTTCGCCGGTGATGTTGTTATCGACCTGTTCGCCCATGCTTTTCAGAATAGCGAAAAGCATATCCTGCTTGCGCATCGCGCTGGCGCCTTCGATATTGTGCTTTTCGGCAATGGAAAGAAGCTCGGCGGGGGTCTTTGCCTTCAATTCGCGTAAATTCGTCGATGTCATTTTAGCCTTCGTTCAATCAGTTTTAGGGTTTCAAGTTTTAAGCAAGTTAAGAAAACAGGGTCAGGAATAAGGCGGAAATTGTCCGACTGTGCGGACGGTACTTCGCCAAAAAGGTTGGGATCCCGGCGGCCGAAAAAGAGACGGTCTCTCAAGAAATTTCCGCGCGGAATAGCCCATTGGTAGAGGAAAAACACGCCAGAGTCAAGAAATCATTACAAGATGGGCCTTAACCATAATTTCAGGCTCCCGGACGCACGACGATCATAATAACGATGATAATCATCAAAACCGCAGGCACTTCGTTCAAAATGCGGAAGAATTTCGCGGAATGGGTGTTGCGGTCTTCGGCAAAGGCGCGGCGATAGCGCGACAGCATCGCGTGGACGATTTGCATGAGGACAACTGCCGTCAGCTTCACATGCATGAAGGGCTCACGCATAAGCGCGGTATTAATCGTCAGCATCCAGATGCCGAAAATATAAGTCGAAATCATCGCCGGATTAATGATCAGGCGCAACAGCTTGCGTTCCATGATTTTCAGCGTCTCGGAAAGCTCCGACCCGACCTTGGCTCCGACGTGATAAACATAAAGTCGCGGCAGATAAAGCATTCCCGCCATCCAACTGATAAGGGAAATGATGTGAAGCGCTTTAAGCCATTCATAGGACATGGGAAGACGAGGGTTAGGGGTTGGAGACGCCGTTATTCTGTTCAGCCTGTAACCCTTGCTTCATGCAAACGCAATCTTTTTTCTGCGCACGAATGAGTTGGGTGAGGCCGTGAATGAATTCAGGGGCCGTGCCGACCGCCGGAACGAAAGCGAAAAACGGCACGCCGCATTGCTGCGCCAAATGGCGGTATTCGATATCTATTTCGACCAGTGTTTCGGAATGATCGGACACAAACGCGATGGGCGCGACGACGATGGGGGTTTTGTCTTGTCCCGCCCGGCGTACTTCGTCGTCGGTTGAAGGGCCGATCCATTTCAAAGGCCCGACGCGGCTTTGGAAACACAAAACAGAATCCAGATTTTCACTATTCAACTCGCACCGCAAAGCTTCGACCGTCATCGCGCATTGCGATTGATAGGGGTCTCCGGCCTCAATAATTTTTTCCGGCAAGCCATGAGCGGAAAAAAGGACGCGCGGCGTGCCGTATTTTTTCGCCTCGTCATAGGCTTTGCGCACAGAGGCCGCCAAAGCGCGAATAAATCCGCTTTCTTGCGGATAGCAGCAGATCATTTTTGTCGGCGCATCAAGGCCGGATTTGCTTGCCGCACGCTGCCAATCCTTGACGCTCGATTCGGTCGTCGTTGTCGAAAATTGGGGGTAGAGCGGCAGAAGGATTATTTCATCGGGCGCAAAATTTTTGACATCACACACGACTTCTTTGGCAAAAGGATGCCAATAGCGCATAACGACGAATGTTTTATAAACGGCTTGTGGGCCAGTGCTTAATTCATTCTCCAAAGCCCGCGCCTGATCTTGCGTATTTTTTAAAATCGGCGAGCCGCCGCCAAGTTTAGCGTAAATATCCCGCGCTATCGGCGCGCGCCGTGACGATATTATTTTTGCGATAAGGTAACGAAAAGGTTGGGGTACACGAATGATCGCCGGATCGTGAAACAGGTTAAACAAAAAGGGCTGAACCGATTTTTGATTATCGGGGCCGCCCAGATTTAATAAAATGACCGCGATCTTTTTTACCACCGGTATTCCCTTACGAACCGCACCAAAGCCGCGACATGTTCAACCGGTGTTTCAGGCACAACGCCGTGGCCG
>JBAVWC010000076.1:0-6392 GCA_049697595.1 Alphaproteobacteria bacterium | reverse complement strand
CTTCTGCGCCGCGCTCGACGCTTTGCTGTGCCGATACATACGCGGTCATGCCGGTGTCGCCGGAGACAAAGCTTTGCACCGCCGCCGCCATACGAACGCGCGCCTCGGCGGAAATTTCTGTGCCACAGGCGAACAAGGAACGATGCCGCAAATGCAAAATTTTCGCGTTACGCACCGTGCCGGATCCGTAGCAAGAAAGATTGGCGGCATCAATATCGGCATCGGTGAATCCCAGATGCTTCAACAAATCAAAACGCGGAGATTCAAGCGTGCGCGCCGGAATTTTCAACTGCGTGCGGCAGAAATCCACGCCGATAATCCACGGCGTCACTGCCAAATGGATCGTATTGACGCAGGGCAGATAGGCTTCGATCTTTTCCAACGCCGTTTCGCTCAATCCCTTCGCCCGCAACGTCGCGTGATTGATCGCTGAGGCTTTGCGCAGCGAACGCGCGCCGATGATATATTGCGCCGTCGCCTCGACCGCATTGCGCGGATAATCCAGCCGCGCCAGAGCTTCGCCCACAACGGGATTCAGCATAACGCGGTATAAATCGGCATCGTCTTGGTGCATGACCGTCAGGCGATGCATCGGCTCCAACCCTTGCGAGGCGCTGCTCATCAACAAAGCCAGAATGGGCGATGCCGTCAGATCCGTCACCTGCGTCGCGCGCAAACCAAAGATTTTCGCCATTTCCAAAGCCTCATCCCACCGCCGCTGCGCTTCCGCAGTCAATGCGAGATCGGGGCAGTTTTTCAACGGCAAAGAGGAAGGCCGCACAGACAATTTCTCATAATCACTACTGTCGTCGTAAACCGCGCGGCGATGATTGCGCAAGCTGCGCATGATCGTTTCTCGGTTGGCCGAAAATTCGTCGCTCGCGCCACGTAATCCCGCCATTTCCGCCGAGGTCGCATAACATTCCGCCGTCACCAGCGCCGCGAGAGAGGCCGTCATAGCCCGCGCCGCATCGCTGTCATAAGCAAGGCCTAGCGCAAGAAGCAGCGGCGCAAGATTGGCAAAGCCAATCGTTACATCAGTGCAGCCTTGCAGATCGAACAACACCGTCAACAGCCGCGCCGCTTGCCGTAGCGCATCGATATTGATGCTGCCGTCGTTATGGCGCAACGCCATAAGGTCAATTGCCGCGCGCGCAGGGTTGGGGCTGGTGGAATGCCAGTCGGTCGCAATATCGCTCAAGCGCAACGCGACGGTCGAAATTTCCTTGCCGTGCGAGGCAAATAATCTTTTCCACAAAGGAGCCGCAGCGCCGTCTTTTCCGCGCCCGATCAAACCGTCAATCGCGGCATTGGTCAGAGAGGCCGGTTGCTTGTCCTGAATTCTTTTGCGTTGCCTGGTTTCTTCAATGCCATAGGCCCACGACAATCCCCACGAAGCGACGACATCCGGCGCAATCGCGATATGCCGCTGCATCAACGCGTAACGGGTTTCGTCCGCGAATGCGCGCGCGTGCTTTTCGCTGGTGAACAAGCCGAGCTTCCACGCCTTAGCTGCAGCGGAACCTGTGACACGGTCGAAAATGTCGCGCAGATCACCCTCGGTCACGCGGCGCGTGCTGCGATTCTGATGACGCCACAGCCAGCTCGGCACCGTGTTTTCTTCAATCGTTCGCAAATCGGCGGGAACGGACTTGCAGGCCGCTTCGGACATCGCCGCCACTGCCTCCGCATCCCATGTTACGGGCGAGGCCAGGGCAGGGGCCGATTCATCGCCATAAGAGTCGCTGGCCTGGAACGGGATCGCGTCATAGGCATTCTCCTCGCTGCGCGTGAAAAAGCGCGGAAAGGGGAGCAGGAATTCGTGTTTTTTAACAGTTTTGAGCATGTCGGAGTACCTCAGGACAAAAGTTATCCACAAGATGAAGTATGGTTAACTGTTTATGACACAAAATGTGGTGGGTATAAAGAAAAAGATACTCACAGGCATACAAAGGTGGGGGATAAGATGCGGAGGCTAGGGAATAGGGGCGTTTTTTTCCCTGATCCTTCGGTTCTGATTCAAAACATTTATGTTCTCAATCCAGACGAGTGCAATTATAACCGTCACACGATTCCACGAATCCAGAATCTCACATGTCGAAATTTGACTCATTCTCCCTCATCCGCCGCCTGTCGCAAATAGGAACCCTATTGCAGACTCGTTTTTGCGGGCAAGAAGTGGGGCATGACGTATTCGGCAATCGTTATTACCGCGAGCTCAAAACGCCGCAGGGCGTGCGTGAAAAACGCTGGGTCATGTATGTCGGCGAACCCGAAGCGAGCAAAGTGCCGCCCGAATGGCATATCTGGCTTCATCATACCGCCGACGCGCCGATCCCCGACAGCGCGCGCCAATCGTGGCAGAAGCCGCACATCGAAAATATGACAGGAACACCTGACGCGTGGCTTCCCCCCGCGTTGGAAGGCAAAGATCGTCCCAAGGCGACGGGAGATTATCAAGCATGGCAACCAAATAAGTAAGGACGGATCAATGGGACACAATGTTTTCGAAACAATTTTGGGCGCGGTCGTTTTGGCGCTTGCGGCATTGTTTCTGGTTTTTGCTTATTCCAGCGCTGATTTGCATAAGGTCAAAGGCTATATAGTCTCCGCCAATTTCCCGATGGTTGACGGGTTGAAAGACGGCACCGATGTCAAGATCAACGGCGTCAAAGTCGGTTCGGTCGAAAACCTTAAACTGAACACGGATGTCGGCCCCAATCAATATCTGGTCACCGTGTCGATGACGCTGGATCGTTCCGTGCAATTGCCGACCGATACGATCGCGCTCGTCTCGACCGAAAGCCTGCTGGGCGGCAAATATATGTCGCTGGAACCCGGCGTCGATGAAACGATGATCAAAAGCGATGGCACAGGCCGCGTGACGCGCACGCAGGCCCCTATGCGCCTCGACGATCTGATCGGCCAGTTGATCTACAGCAACAAACGTGGCGACACGCCTGCGGCTAAACCAGCCGAAGCAGCGCATCCGTGAAAAACAATATGCCGCAGAGCAGTGCCAACCCTCTTTCGCATATTATCTTCCTCAGCCGTTGGCTTCAGGTTCCCCTCTATCTTGGTCTGATATTCGCGCAAGCAGTCTATACTTACCGTTTCGTCCTCGAAGTATGGGATCTCGTCATGCATGGGGCGGGGCGCCCCGAAAGTGAAGTCATGATGGCTGTGCTCAGCTTGATAGATGTCGTCATGATTTCCAACCTGTTGATTATGGTCATCATCGGCGGCTACGAAACTTTTGTGTCCAAGCTGCGCATTGAAGGCCATCCCGACAGGCCAGAATGGCTCGATCGCGCCAATACCAGCACGCTAAAAATCAAGCTGTCCCTGTCGCTCATCACCATTTCTTCGATCCATTTGCTGCAAACCTTCATCAATGTCGATCAGCAAAGCGACCGTTCCATCCAGTGGCAGATCGTTATCTACATCGCCTTCGTCGTTTCCGCGCTTGTTATGGCTTGGACCGATCAGATATCTCATGCTACGCATCCGGCTGGCGGTTCGCGCTACAAGGCCGGAGATGCATGATGCTCCGCTTCCTTCTGATATTATGTGTTTTGCTGGTGGCTACCTCGGCTAATGCCGTCGTGCCGTCGCAGGAACGGCCCGTAGTTGTTTTGCGCGCGCTGGATAAAATGACGGCTCGTGTCGAGGAAATCGAACTTCCCGTCGGACAGACCATTCAATTCGGCACGTTGGGGATCGTCGCGCGTACTTGCCGCGTAACATTGCCGGAAGAAGCGCCGCCTGAATCCGCCGCCTATCTTGAAATCAGCGAAGTGAAACCGGGCGCGCGGAGCGTTTCCGTTTTCAACGGCTGGATGTTCGCGTCCAGCCCCGCTTTATCGGCAATGGCGCATCCTATTTATGATATATGGGTTACAGGCTGTAAGGATAAAGCTGCGCCGGGCAAGTAAAGCCAGCCTGTATTAAGGCTGAGGCGGTACTACGTTTCCTCTGGCATTCACAACGGGGCCGTCAGAGTTGCCCGGATTTGTTGCCGGGCTGCTTCTCTGCGGCACAGGAGCAAACAGGCGCGGGTCGGGTGTAAAGGCTTGATCTGTTTTCATGAAAAGCTTATGCACGACGGTGGACGTATTATACCCGTTTGCTTTGGCGACATTGACGGAGTTTGTGATTTCCAATGAACCGTCTTTCTTATCCTGTACATAATATCCCAGGCGTTCAGCCGCTTGCCGGATTTCATATTTTTCGGCCTTAGGGATAGCAAGCTGCGCGACAGTAAGATTCTCGCCTGAAGGGCCCTGTTCGCGGGCTCCAAGAAAATAAAGAATTCCTTTGGGTGTGAGGCTGTTTGCGAAGCTGGTCGCTAATGTAGCGTTATCTGCCTGCACAAAACGCACTGTGATGTTTGCCATCATTCTATCCTTTATAAGAAATTGATTATGCGGGAGTTATAACATGCCGTAGGCCGTCGCCTCAAACACCGCATTAATTTCACTGATATTTCAATGGGTAATCTGTGTGTTTCCGATCAGGCTGAGCGGCAAAACCTCAATCAGCAGGCGGCCCCAATCCGGTTGGGGCGGAAAGGTTTTGGCTGTTTTCTTCACGGCTGATCCCAGCAACAGATGATAGGCCGAACGCGCGATTTCGAATGTGCCGAAACGTGCCAGATGCGTCGTTATGAATTGCGTGTCGAGCAACGTGTAACGACAATGCCGCAGCAAAGCGACCAGGTGCACAAGCGCGATTTTGCTGGCGTCGGTCTGACGGCTGAACATGCTCTCGCCGAAAAAGGCGCGGCCCAGACTGACTCCATACACACCGCCGATCAATGCCTCGTCTTGCCAGACTTCAATCGAATGCGCGTGCCCGCGCTGATGCAACGCCGTATAAAGGCGAATGATCTCCTCGTTAATCCACGTGGTTTCGCGCCCCTCGTCCGGCGCGGCGCAACCGCGCATGACATCCTGAAAGGCGCGATTCAGCGTCACTTGATAAGGCTGCTTCCGCAGAGTCCTCGCCAATCGGCGCGGCACATGAAAACGCTCGTCCAAAGGAATCAATGCGCGCACCGGCGGATCGTACCAGCGCAGCTCGGTCGCCTCCGCGCTTTCGGCCATAGGGAATATCCCCGCAGCATAAGCGCGCAGGAGCATTTCGGGAGTCAGGCGATTTAAAATGCGGTTCGACATGCGTAACAATCAAAGTGGCGATGATCTCAGTCAGGCATAACTGACGCGATATATTATCCCGGAGTATATTGATGCGACTTGCGAAGGCTTATTAATGCCTGCTTCAATGCCGTTTCATTAATGCCTGATTTGAGAAGGGTTTCGAATTTTAGATTTGGCATATCCATATCAGTGCCCTCTCTTTGAGCAAGCGATGTCTGGACGCTATTTAAGGGCGCGGGTCCAGTTGACGCTACGCTCGGTGCACTGGTTGCCATTATAGCGAGGGCTATAAAAGCGCCTTTCAAATATTTTGACATAGGGTGATCCTTCTAAAAGATACTAAAAATGCGCTCAAATATTAGCGATTTTTAGTTGTATCTATCTTTCCAGCTCTTTTCAACGTCATCAATAGTTTCATCTCAGTCAAGATGCCTATCGACACATAAAAAGATGCGAAATTTCTGCGCGTTAGCTCTATTTCCCCTCGAGGAAATGTTCCAGCCAATGAATATCGTAATCGCCGTTGATAAAATCAGGCTGGGCGATCAGGCGGCGGTGCAGGGGCAGCGTCGTGTCGATGCCGCCGATGACGAATTCTTCCAACGCGCGACGTAACCGCAACAAACATTCATTGCGATTGCTGCCATGCACGATCAGCTTGGCGATCATGCTGTCATAATGCGGCGGCACGCGATAGCCGTCATACAGGGCGCTGTCCACGCGCACATCAAGGCCCCCGGGTGGATGATAGCCGACGATCTTGCCGGGCGAGGGCGCGAAGGTTTCCGGATTTTCCGCATTGATGCGGCACTCGATCGCATGACCGTTGAACTTAATATCTTTTTGCGTATAGCTCAGCGGCAATCCGGCGGCGACGCGGATCTGTTCGCGCACCAGATCGATGCCGGTAATCATTTCGGAAATCGTATGTTCGATCTGCAACCGGGTGTTCATTTCGATGAAATAGAACTCCCCGTTTTCATAAAGGAACTCAATCGTGCCGACGCCGCGATAGCCGATGCGGCGAATGACGTCTGCCGCCAGCGTCCCAATTTCCTCGCGTTCCGACGCGTTCAATCCGGGCGAGGGGGCTTCTTCGATTACTTTTTGGTGGCGGCGTTGAATCGAACAATCGCGTTCGCCGAAATGCACCGCGTTGCCGTGCGTGTCGCCCAGCAATTGCACTTCGATATGCCTCGGCTTCTCGAGGTATTTTTCCATATAGACTTCGTC
>JBAVWC010000075.1:0-1707 GCA_049697595.1 Alphaproteobacteria bacterium | reverse complement strand
CATCTTGGTCGAAACACACGGGGTGGAACAATCGTTGTCGGCGCACTGAATCTCGGGGGGTCGATCGAGATGATCCCAAATGCAGTGGCCATCGCCGAACTCGCGGTAGATAAACAGGCACAGACATTGCTCATGCCGGTGGCTGCCCGCAAGCAGTTGAATGAGCTTCCCGATGATGTGTGGACACGGTTGAGTATTGAGTTTTACAGGGATGCATCAGATGCGGTTTTCAAGGCGCTTTTGGAATGAGCTGGGCCGCAGGAAGCGCGCTGAAGCTAAACACTCCGCGTTTTGCTCACATATCATCGGCGATCACATGAAATCAGAGTTGCTCGACTGAAACGGAAAATTGGAGATCAATTACATGCCGCATGAAATTGACGAATCGACAGGAGCACCAGCGATCGCATACGTGGGGGAAACGCCATGGCATGGTTTAGGAGAGCAATTGCCTGAAGGGCAGCCAATCGAAGCTTGGCTAAAGGCTGCCCGGTTGGAGTGGGAACTTAGACGACTTCCCGTCCAGTATCTCGTGGACGGAAAACTCCGTACGATGGAAGACCGATTCGTACTCGTGCGCAGCGATACCAACGCGGCCCTCTCCGTGGTTTCGGGAGAATACGAAATCGTTCAACCGGCAGAGGTGCTGGAATTCTATAGAGGCTTGGTTGCAACATTGGGCTACACGCTCGAAACCGCTGGCGCCCTCGATGGCGGGCGAAAGTTCTGGGCATTAGCGAGGACTCCATTTAGCAATGGTATCGGCGACAACGGCCAAGACACATTGGCGGCATACGTTTTGCTCGCCACCTCCTGTGACAAAACACTTGCAACCACTGCAGCATTCACCAGTGTTCGGGTCGTCTGCCAGAACACCCTCTCATTCGCGATGGACGACGTTGATGTTGGAAAACGTCGCCATGTAAAGGTGCCTCATCATCGGCGCTTTGATGCAAATGCGGTGAAAGAGCGGCTGGGCATTATGGACCAAGCTTGGGAAGCATTCCTGGCGCGCGCTCGGAAGATGTCGGAGTATCCGATGGCGCCTGAAACGATCCCCAGCTATTTCGATGAGATCTTGGGGAAAACCGATACCAAGCCGCTATCCAGAAAAGCCGAACGAGAGAGAAGCACACTGCTCGCGTTGCTCAATTCCGCTCCCGGGCAAAAAATGGAAACGACCAAAGGTACGCTGTGGGGTGCTATAAACGCCGTCTCCTACTACGACGATCATGTCCGAACCGGCTCGGATGCTGACAGATTGAGCAGTGCGTGGTTTGGGGCCGGTGCCGTTTTGAAGGAGAAAGCATGGGAGAAGGCAAACAGCCTCATTTCTGCATCCTAGCTGGGCCTCGGCCGGCGCTCAAAATACTATACGGGAGGTACGTGAATGGCCATTCCTGATTACCAGTCGATCATGTTGCCGCTCCTACAACTCGCCTCAGATGGCCTTGAGCACCGCGCAAAAGATGTGATTGCTGCATTGGGCAAGACCTTCAATCTCACTGACGAGGAGATGAGTAAGCTCAATCCGAGCGGTAGCGATTATGTTTTCGGGAACCGGTATGGATGGGCGCGGACCTATCTGAAGAAGGCTGGCCTGATCCACTACACCGGTTGGGGCAGGTTCCAGATTACCGATGCAGGGAAACAACTCCTTTCCAAAAATCCTGCCCGCATCAATCTGAATATACTCAAGCAATATCC
>JBAVWC010000074.1:0-2351 GCA_049697595.1 Alphaproteobacteria bacterium | reverse complement strand
GCCCATAGCCTTCAACGACCACGCAGCCGGTCAGCCGTTCAAAATCGCGTTTGACTTCGACCGGCAGAGGCGCGCCGCCGGAAAAACAGAATTTCAGGGATTTCAAATTATATTTGCCGAGCTTTTTAAAGTTGTTGATCGCCGTGTAGATTGTCGGCACCGCCGGAAACAAAGTCGGGCGTTTTTTGTCGATGACCTTGATGACTTGTTTCAGGTCGAAGCGCGGCAGCAGAATAATTTTGCTCGCCAGCAGGATCGTCACATTGAGAACCGCCGTCATCGCGAAAACATGGAAGAAGGGCAAAACGCCCATCATCACTTCCTGCCCCTGCACAACATTGGGAAACAGGTTGCGCGTCTGCACGGCATTGATCGACAAATTTGCGTGCGTCAGCATAGCGCCCTTGGGCGTTCCCGTGGTGCCGCCCGTATATTGCAAAACGGCCAGATCTTTTTCAGGATCGATCGGCACCGGCGCAAAGTCGCCCTTGTTGTTGGCCAGACGTTCGAAGTCTATGTTATGCGCATCGTCTTTCACCTGCACGATATCTTGACGTTTAAGTGCGGTCGCGATTTCCTTAAATGTGCGCGCGTTATCAACGCTATTCCTGCCAAGGCGGAGTTTGGCGATAGCGCGCGCGGCATCAATATATTTGGCATAGGGATAAGCCCGCGCCAGCAGGGGCGGCAGAGCTTTGGTCATACGGCAAACAACGATTTTCTCAAGGCAACTTTGGTCGATCAATCGACTCAGATTGCCGTAAATCGAGGGCACATCGACGGTGGCCATAACGCGGCAGCCGGAATCCTTGACCTGCTTTTCAACTTCCTGCGCCGCATAGAGCGGGTTAAAATTGACCACAGTCGCGCCGATTTTCAACGCGGCGAAATACATGAAAACATAATAAGGGCTATTGGGCAGCATCAAACCGACGCGGTCGCCTTTTTTAACGCCCATATCCTGCAAGCCCTTCGCGGCGCGCGCGACATAATCGGCAGCGGCGCGATAGGTGGTGGTTTTGCCGAGAAAGTCGAGAAAGACATTGTCGGGATGCGTGCGCACGGCATCGTCGAAAATCTCATAAAGCGGGCGCGCAGGGATATTGGCCGACCAATCAACGGAGGAGGGATATTTCTTGGCCCATAAAAGATCGAGAGGAACGCTCATATGCTGCATGCTAAATCACCAAACCTTAAAAAGGGTTTACCATTTTCGGCGTGGTGTGCGCGAAAAGCAAGGGAGCGCGTTACGCGCAGCGAATCACAAGGACTGATTCGCCGTTTTTGGAGCGAGACACGAATCGGAATTACTTTCGCGTTGCGGAATAGGGCCGGCCGCGATCCTTGGGGGCCGACCGATAACGGGCAAGAAACTTCCTCTAACATTGCGCGCACCGCGCAAAGGTAAAGATGCATCAATGCCTGCTATATAAAGGGTTGTGGGCCCGGCGGCGGGCGATATTCATTTCGCCTCCGAATCCATCTTGGATTATTCCCGGGTTGCCAAAGTTGCGCACAGAAAAATAAATTTACCTTCTGTTAACGCTTCCATTACCCCCCCTAAAACTGGTATGGTGCACGGCTTGGTTCAGCTATGGATTGAGCGTGGGTTATTCCTGTATCGCAATGATTGCGGGGGCCCGCTATGTGCAACGGATAAAACGGAATTTAGAGGATCAAATGGCTCTGCAGAATGCTCCGCTGACCCCTTCTCCTGCTAACGCTTCCATCCCCATTCCTGCGGTTGCAAAAGCCCCGATTGGCAAGAAAAAGCCCGTTACGGTGCGCCTGTCTTCCGCGCCCTTCTGGACCGGGCTCACTGTTTCCGTTGCTTGGGTCACGACCGTTTTCGCCGTTGTCGCCAAAGCCGGCCCGGCGCAAAGCCTGGCAGGCGTTCCTTTGGTCGATTGGGCCATTGGCGTCTCTGCCGCCGTTTCTCCCGTCGCAATGGTGTGGATGATTACCGCCTATCTGCAACGCGCCGCCGATATTCAAACGATTGCCGACCCGCTGCGCCGCCAATTGACGCTTATCACGGGCGAATCAGGCGCGGCAGATGCCCGTATCCGCCGCTTTAACCAGGCTTTGCGCGAACAAATCGAACTGTTGCGCAGCGCCCAGACTCTTAGCCAGGACGATCTGGAAGGCGTGATGGATCGCGTGCGCCAGCACCGCAACGATCTCGAACGGTTTGAAAGCGTCAGCACGAAGCAGGTCGTTGATATTCAAGAAGTGATTCGCCGCAGCATGTTCCAGATCGAACAGATGATGGACGATAAATTCACGATGCTGCGTGTTCTCGACGGCAAGCTGCAGCAAAACGGCGACGGCGTGGCGCGTCAGGTTGAAGG
>JBAVWC010000073.1:0-2428 GCA_049697595.1 Alphaproteobacteria bacterium | reverse complement strand
GACGCTGGCAGACCGTACGCCGGCGGAGTTTCCCCGGGGCGGGTCACTCTGGCTCGACTACAAGGAAGGGAGGCCGCCCAGTTGCTAGGGGGGGATGCATTGAAAATAAATGACTTATATTTGATTGTGTACGATATTGGATGTTCTTGGATGGAGATTTTGGTAGCGCTACCGGGAATCGAACCCGGGTTTTAAGATTGAGAATCTAGCAGCCTATCCAATGGATTGAATCACTTAGAAGTCATTTCGCACATTCTGTGTACCGCCATGTGTACCACGAATCGAAAAACAGACTATTGGACCGCTTCACTGGTCTGTGGGAACGCGGTAGCAAGTCCCTCTGCTACGTTGCGCGTCTGGTACTCGACAAACTTCCCGAATCCGGCGGCAACATGCGTCTCTGTGACGTGGATGTAGTACCGAGCAGCCACGGACGGCGAACTATGCCCCATGAGCCGGGCCAGTGTGAAGCGGTCCATCCCCGACTGTGCGGCGCGTGTTCCGAACGTGTGCCGCCAGCAGTAGAACTCGAACGTCTCCAGACCAGCGGCCTCTATTGCGGCCTTGTGCGGGTGTTGCACAGACGTGATGTGTCCCGAAATGCCAGCGCCAGCGAACACAAACGCGGATTGCTTCGCCTTTGCCTCTGCCGCCCTCTTGCGTCTCTGTAGAACCTCAGCAACGCGGGGAGTGAGGGGAAGGCTTCGCTGTGCGCTGTCCGTCTTGCCTTGACGAACGTGGAGCACTCCATGCGGGCATTCTGCGCGGGCCGTCAAGTCCACATCGGCCCATTTGAGCGGGAACAGCTCACTGTTCGGACGCAACCCGGTATCGACCGCCAGAATCGTTGCGTCCCGCAGGTTCTCGGAAGCCTTCGCCAGATACTTTGCCTCTTCCGCAAAGCTCAGAACGCGGTCCCGGCCCTTGGACTGCGGCAATTCATGGATTGCGGGAATGCGGTCCAGTCTGCCCCACTCCACGGCAAGGTGGAGAATCCGCCGCAAGGTGCGCAGATCGCCGTTTACGGTCACCACTGCATTCTCTGGTACTTCCTGCCTGTGCCGTGCGTACCGGCTCACTGTCTCGCCTGTAATTGCGTCCAGCGGGGCATCTGCGATTGCAGCGAAGGTTAGCAGCCTATCCAAGCACACGCTGTAGAAAGTGTGCGTTCCCGGCTTTGTATTCGTCTTGACGTATTGCAGGAACTCTTTGGCGAATGCCCGGAAGATCGGCGGGCCAATCGTTGCCGCCTTCGGCCACGGATCATTCGGGTGTATTTCGCCAAGCCTCAGCGCCCGGCGGTGTTCCTCTTCCACGTCCTTTGCCGCATTCTTGTTTTGGGTCTTGGCAGACTGCCGGATGCGGAAGCTCTCCACCGTCCCGTCTGCCTGTTTGATGGACCACCGGAAGTTGTACCAGTAGACCTTTCCTCGTTTGTAGAGCATTCAGCGCCTCACTTCCCCTTCGGTTCAGACTTCGGTTTGTTCTTGCTGCCCTTTGGCCGCCCGCCTAGCTTGCCGTTATCGCGGGACGTTGCCGCCTTGCGCTTGCTCGTTACTTCACCCCGGCAGGCGGGGCAGTAGCAAACCAGCTCGACTTTGTGAATCGGACACTTCATGCAAGCGATAATACCTAACTAGTTAGGTTTGCGCAAGAGCAAAGCAACCTGTGTCCGTTCTGCAATCTCAAGTTCTGATCTCTCTCTAAGTAAATACAACCCTCTTGAAAAGCACCTTTATCAGAAGAACTTAGACGGACCAGCAAAGTTTGCATGAGGATTCAGCAATTTTTGCGATGGGGTTCAGCAAAGCCAGCCGCACCAAGGTTCAGCAAAGTTTGCTGGAGCGTTACGGTCCCTTTGTGTCCTGTGCGGTGGCCATTCGTGCCGCATGGATAGCGCGCGGCCTCCGTTTAAGTCTGGGCCTATCAGCCAGCGGAAGCCACTCAAGTGTCAAAGGCGAAAGCGTATAGGTGAAGCTCTGTCCGTTTTCCCGTGAGCAGGCAATCAGGTTGTTCTCGACTAGCTTTTTCCGCGCGTCACAGATCGTTCGTGTGGATAGTGTGGTCTCAGATGCAAGCGCCTTGTCAGAAGCCTTGAAGGTGTTTGCACCCTCTCTGTTCGCGTGTTCGTGTAGAGCAGTGAAAAGCAGACTTCCGGATGGGCCGAGTTTCTGCGCCGTTCCGCTTCCAAAGAACTTGTTGGGCATTTTGAAAAACGGGCCGATTTCAACTGTCATGGTTGCGCCCCCCGCTCACTCTGAGCGGCGCAAGATGCGACCCATTCACTGGCGTTCTTCCAGACTTGCCGCAGGAGCGGATAGACGAGCTTCAATCCAACTATCCAAGTCTATTTTGCGATACCGAATCAGTTTCAGCCCGGCCCGATAAAATCGCGGTCCTCGGCCTTCGGCGCGCCACAATCTCATCG
>JBAVWC010000072.1:0-1616 GCA_049697595.1 Alphaproteobacteria bacterium | reverse complement strand
CTCGCGCACCCGGCGGCGAGCAGGACCACGAACGCGCATACTGCGGCCATGTGCAGAGCGCGGAGGGATCGCATGGCCAGAACCTTACAGACCGGGCAAAGCGGCAGCAAGGGACGAATGTGCGCTGTGCCCGGCCTCGACATGCGCTCCAGCAACCGCGCCAGAACGGGGCGGAAATGACGGACATCGAGCGGTAGCCGAGCGACGAGGAATACGACGCTCATCAGGAAAGACGCCAGAGACGATCGCGACAAAGATCGTTCGCATGTTCGACTGGCCTTGCGCTACGCTGGCCGACCGTGACAGCCACGGAAGTTGCCTTGGCTCAGCTTAATACCCGCTTGGACGAGTACAACACTTTCAAACGCAATACGTGTACGAATCAACAAAACCTTGATGCCGTCAAGTTGACCTACCGCCTTCAGGCTGCTATTGAACGCCTAACTCCCCCATCAAGTTCCTACAGACAGGACTTGGACCGCAGCCGAGGGGCTCGATGCTACAACTCGACGGGGAGAATGATCGCAGTAGCTGCAATCACCGCTGCCCTACGCGATGACATTACAGTGGGATCACTCGACCTGAATGCCGAATCTGAGCCATACGTCTGCCGTTAGTTCTCTGGTCTTGGTTTCCTTCATGCGCGCGCTTAGGTATTCTCTGTCGATCTCGATCTGCGCAAGAACAGACGCCATATCATCGAGATCATGCTTGCCCTGGCTTTCGCCGCGCTGCAACATGGCCTTAAGCAACAACGTGTCGACTGGATTGACATTCTTAATTGTTCCATGCTTGGTATTATAGGTATCTGCGTGCCGGAACGCAAGGTCTGTAAGTCGGAAGGCGTAGGTGGCGCCTTTCTTATAAATGTTCGATCGCCCCATGAATTCAATCAGATTGTCATCATCTACATACAGGAAGGTCGCAGATTCAGTCTCATTGGTCCTGGCAGACGGAAGAGCCTTCTTCAGTTCATCAATATCGTCGTCGTGCACAAGAAAGTCGACATCTGTCGGGGGCCGATTATTGGTTAGTACGGCCACATGGGAGCCAGCGTAAAGGCCGTAGCGGATGCCCGTTTGCTCAAGGATGGCAAGTACCTTTTGCAGGGGGGCTACCCGTTGGATCAACGAATCAATATTTCGTATTACCTGATTTTGAGTGGTCATAGCTGAAGCCTGGAGAGAATTTGGCGAGATGTCTCGCTGAGGTGTTTCTCATCAATAAAGGACACGAACTGGGCCTGCATTGTCAGTCTTTGAAGATGTCGGCGGCGGTTGCGGCGGTGAGGGCGCGGTCGAACCATTGGTCCAGCTGGGTGATGTCGGTGCAGGAGGTGACCTGCTGGCGCTCCTGGTCGGTCACCGCGATTCGCCGCGCGTCGATGATCTTGATGAGGTACTCGGCCTTGCCCTGTTCGAGGCCCTGTTCGAGGCCCTGTTCGAGGCCCTGTTCGAGGCCTTGCCGGTGGAAGCCTTCGATGAAGTCCGATTTCCATTCGGTGGTGGTCATCATGTCCTCCAGGATCTGCCGGGCGGCACTGGACGCTATGGTCAGGATAATCGTGGTCAGCCGTTCGCGGTCGGCGGTGCTTGCGCGGGTGGCTTGGATGGCGG
>JBAVWC010000071.1:0-10491 GCA_049697595.1 Alphaproteobacteria bacterium | reverse complement strand
GGATTTGAGCTGGTTCAGCAACAACTCATCTTCAAGATTTTCGTCGTTTAGCTGACGAATTTTAAGTGTTAAGGACGTAGCCTCTGCTTCCAGATCCTTGTATTGTTCAACAACATGAAAGCTGGCAACTCGCTTTCTGAGGCGCTCCGTTTTTTCCTCTGCAATTGCAAGTCTAGTTCGCAAATCGCTTACTGAACCAAGAAGCTCGAAGTTCCCGTCCTTGGCCATCTTTCTTAAAGTTTTAACATCAGCCTCCTTTGCACGAAGGGCTTCAAACTTTCCAGATATGGTCTCATCCAAACCCAAAAGATAAGATAGACCGACTCTCCAATCCCAAGGTTGCTGATTTTCACTATTCCTTTGAGGATCAATGAAGCCACCTGCGTATTGGCGCCGGACGAAATAGGGAAAAAGCATGCGAAAGGTTAGGGAAAATTTTGGTCGGTCATTTTCTGTGTTCTCCCAGCATTTTAGCCCGAACATTTCATGGCCAAGCATCGAATTCCATTGGTCGATGGTATAGGTTTGATCACCAGATTTTTTCTGTAGAACTGGCTTTAGACACAAGCCGTCACAATCCCCCAATATATTGACCTGCTTCGGCATGTTTCCAGAACGCGAAGCTGTTAAAGTTTGACCGTGCAGGTCAAACTGAATATCAAAATGCCGATTGAGAAGTTTCTCGTTCCTAAATATACTATCACTGCTAGCGTTGCCGCCGAATATAAAATGAAGCAGCTCTACAAGGCTTGTTTTCCCAGCTCCGTTTCTAGTTTGCTTGTCGGAAGCCCCCATACTTTTGTCGGCCAACAGTATGTTGAGCCCTGAATTGAGTTTTAGAGCTTTAAAAGATGGAAGATCGCTGGATATCAAGCGTATCATGATAACACCTGCCGTATATGGCTTTTTTGCTTTCTAAGAAGGCCTTCACCATGATTTACGGCACCGACAGTAAAAAGAAAAGCAACGGCCAAGACAAACCAATCATATGTCACAGGAGCCATGCCCGGACGAGAATTTCTTGCCTTGCGAAAATCATCCCATAATTTTGAGACTGTCGCAGGTTCCCTTAAAAGACCAAGCAACTCCGCCCCTAGTCCTATAAGGGCACGATCGGGACGGATATGTTTTGTTGGCAGGATCATTCTTTATTCCGTGACGTTTGGATCTTCAAAAATATCACATCGCTCGAAGAAGTAAGATAGCACAGCTAAGACTGCTGCCCTACGATTTGCATCACTACCATCTCCATCGGCGTAGCGGTAAAGAGCCTCGTATATTTCGTCAGGCTTCGCTGTCGTACTACGAAGATTGTTATATTCGCGCTTGAAAGCTGTAGCAATCGTATCGACGTAGTCTGGGACGGGATAAGCGTCGAAAAATTGCTGCACCCTCTTTGCGCCAACAAACCCTCCACGGAGCAACTCTATCACATGAGAAGAGAATCCGTTTCCTGTTAGCTTTGCAGTTGAGGGAGCCCGCAGGTCAGCCTCGTTGTATGCTGAAGAAAATCCCTGCAATCCTTGAATCGCGGCTAGGATGTCAGCGCTAGGGACATTGGCAATTACGGCATGAGTTGGAACGTGTCCGAAAAGAGACGTTAATTTTGACTCAGAAATGGTTGCGACTATGTCCGTAAGCTCACGAAATCCGTGATGCCCTGTATTTGTTGTCCCTTCCTTTTCAAATTTTTCTAGCAACTTAAGGGCGTCTGCAGGGATACCATCTCTATCATTGTGGACAAAAACCCATTCTTTCATTTCATCTGTCCAATGAGTGGACGCGCCATGAAAATCCTCATCCATTTTATCTAACAAGTTCTTCAGCTTCATGTTTTTAGGAGCATAGCATTGGTAGATAGTGCCTTTGCTTCGAAGAAACCCATCGCATTTTTTGTCCCCAGTGTTTCCATGAGGACGAACCGCAACAAAATCATTCGGAAATGCGTGCTCCATAATGTTACGAAAGAACTCTTGAAATTCGTTTCCCTGCAAAGTCAGGTAGCGATTTTCAAAGGTTAACTCGTAGAATGCCTTCTGAAGAGGAGAAAGGGTCATGCGGTACCGAGGCTTTCACATTTTGATTCGGTTGAACGAGGTATGATCCTCGCAAAAGAACTAACGGAGTGTAAACGGCCAGAATCACTATCTTGATCTGACTACTCCCATCACGCATCCCAGTATAGCGAAGTCGTCATTCGCTGCTACCGGTATCGGTGGATACGGAACAGGCTTTTGCGTAATATGGAAAGAAGCGACATCATCACTAAAACTCGAACTCCTCCGGCACGCGCTGAAATGCCGCATGACCTGTGAAGCGGCTGATTTGGTCTGACGACTTGCCGAAGGCGATTGCGCCGCGTCCATAGCGTTGGTTGATTTTGTCGATGAGCGGCGACAGGCTTTGACGGCGGCTGTTGTCGGCAAAAAGATCAGGCTGGTGTTGCGCGGCGGGAACAAGGCCAAACAGCACGACGCCGACCTTGATGGGCTTCATGCGTGGCACTTGCTGCCAAAGCTGCGTCAACCGCGCCAACAAGAAATCAGTATCCTGCGTTTCATGGAAGCCAATTTCATCCCAAAACTTGCCCCCATCATTCACCGACGACAGGCTTAATCCAAGATGACGGCAATAGTACCCTTGATGCCGCAGCCGTTCCGCCGCCTTCGCCAAAAGGTGTCTGGCAAATTGCCCCGCGCCGTCGATAGTTCGCAATTCCGGCTCCAGCACATGCTGATGGCTAATACTCTGGCTTTGTGACGAGGATGGGAATTGTAAATCAGCTCCATGTAGTAATTCATAGTAGAGGACGCCTGTGACGCCGCCCCAGACCCGCCGCAGGTCGTTGCGCGAGGCACACATGAGATCGGCCACCGTGCCGATGCCAGCTTGGTTAAGTCTGCTCTCCATGCGCGCGCCGATGCCGTAAATGTCGATTAGCTTTAGGCGATGCAGGATGTCAGGCAGATCGTTCTTGGTAATGACGACCAATCCGTCCGGCTTCTGCATGTCGCTGCCGACCTTGCCGAGGAACAGGCTGGGGCCAAGCCCGACCGAACAGGTCATGCGGTCGCCAACCTTTTGCCGCACGGTCTGCTTGACCTTGTGGGCCAGTTCCCGCGCCGCTGTTATCTCCCGCTCTCTACCCATCAGGCGACACGCCATTTCGTCTATGGAGCAGACCTTCTCGACAGGGAGACAGCTATCAACGGCGGCAATGATGCGGTGATGATACTGGACATAAAGCTGGTGCCTCGCCTTAACCAGCACGAGGCCAGGGCAGCGTTTCTTGGCTTCCCATATCGCCGTGCCCGTTTTAACGCCGAACGCCTTGGCTTCGTAACTGGCGGCAATGGCGCAGGTGCTATCAGTCATCATCTGGACAATCGCCACAGGGCGGCCGCGCAACTCAGGACGCTCTTGCTGTTCGCAGGACGCAAAGAAGCTATTGAGGTCGAGAAAGAGCCAGTTGACCCTGCCATCCTCGGCGTTGTTTGGTGTCGCCGTGTTCATGTTATGTTCTTACAACATCACACCCACTGCTACAACATGAAAGCCATTGCCGAAGAGTGCTTATTGTGGGGGAGGAGGACGATTGTCGGTTCGCACCCCCATAAAAATTTCTTTGATTCTTTTTTGCTGTTCAAGAATCCCCTGCTCTTTTGCCTGATTTTTGCCGCTCTAATGCCGCTCGGAGAAAATGGGGGTAGTGGTAAGCCGTTGTAAATACTGGGGACTGGTGGGGAAAGGTGGGGGGTGGAATTTTGATTCCCCACGGCTACGAAAAAGCCAATTTCCCACTATATATCAATGAGTTAGAATGGTGCTGGGGACGACTTTGAATTAAACAGATAACATATTGTTTTATTTAGTAATTCAAAAAGTCAAAAAACGCATGCACCCCCAAATGTCCCCCCACGACTTCTATCCTAGGTTGGGAATTGAAGCGCCGACTAATGCATCATCCGGGCTGCCGTGCATGGTTCATCTGGGCAAAGACAAAACGTAAAGTAGAGGCCAAGGAAAGACACAAAGACCGATATTCCATCGCCTCTCCAATAGAAATAGCCAAAGGTTCTTTCGAGTGAACGGCAAGATTTCGAAGTTCACGTACACGCTGGAACTGATCCACAACCTTTTGGTCAATGAATTCCGCTAGATGAAGTTGGCGAACAAAAGCAAACAAATTGCCCCCTTTTATTTCCGGCAGCTCCGCTTTGTTGTCCATGATCGCCATTTCGACCTCCTTAAAAGCCTCAAGAACAGCAGCTTCTGGAGATACCTGAGCGAGCGTTAAATATTTATCTTCTACCTTTGCTAAAGATTCCGGCTGATTTTGTTTAAAAGCAGCCACCAATTTTCCTTCCATTGCTAGGACTTCAGATTCTTCTCGCGCCTCTTCAATCTTCTCAGAAAACTCAAGTTCAATACCACCGGGAAGTTTGGCTTTCGTGATACGGCTCGCCAATGCGTTTATCAGAATGCCGATACGCCCTCTCATCATAAACAAGAAAATTGCAGCAACCGCAGGCCACGCAAGCGAGCTAATCAAGCTAGATATAAACGACAACCAATCCATTGCGCCTCTCTTCAAGAAATAATATCCGCAACTACGCCCACAGCGGGGCCAAAACTTCTGCCTGTTGAAGCACATTCTGCACAGCCACATCCTGCAAATCTGGCGGATAACCATATTTCTTCAGAATCTTTTTGACCTCAATACGCAGCTTGGCGCGGGCGCTGTCACGATGCATCCAGTCCACCGAGACGTTGTTGCGGACTGAAATAACCAACTCGGTTGCAATAACCCGCAGCTTATCGTCTCCCAACAGATCAACCGCGCTATTGTTTTCAGCCAATGCGTCATAGAAAGCGATTTCTTCCTGACTCAATCCTTGTTCACCCCCGCGCTCACGCTCGGCTTTGATGTCTTTTGCGATACCGATCAATTCTTCCAGAAGCTGTGCGGCGGTAATGGCGTTATTATGATAACGCCGGACGGCTTCTTCCAGACGTTCGCTGAATTTACGTGACTGAATGACATTGGTTTTGGTGCGGGATTTAATCTCGCCGTTAATCAACTTCCGCAAGGCTTCCAAGGCCAGATTGCGTTTTTCCATGCCCTTAATTTCAGCAAGAAATTCATCGGATAAAATCGAAATGTCCGGGGTCTTGATCCCTGCGGCAGACAAAATATCAACAATATCCGTTGAAACCACGGCGCGGCTGACCATCTGCTGAACTGCCATATCAATTTCAACTTGGCTTTTGCCGTTGCCGGGTTCGTTTTTAATCAAGGCCGCGCGAATGGCTTGGAAAAAGCCGACTTCATCCCGGATTTGAATGGCCTCACTAGAAGTGGCCGCAAGCGCATAAGCGCGCGACAATCCAACAACGGCATCGGGAAAACGACGCCTTACGGCCTTTTTCGCTTCTTCAGATTCTTCCTTTACCGTTTCCTTCTGCTGCAAATCCAGAATCCACTCCAACCCGCTAGCCATCATCTTTAGCCTTTCGGCGGGGGAGCCTTTAAGACCTTGTTTGTAATCAAAGCCGTGGAACATATCACGCACGATTTCATAACGGCGCATAAGCTCATCAACGGCCTGCCCCTCATCTATCCCTACTTCCTGTTGATCTCCCTTGGAATAGATAGAAAGAGCCTGCTTCAGATTTTGGGCGATACCAATGTAATCGACAATCAATCCACCCGGCTTGTCTTTGAACACGCGATTGACGCGGGCAATGGCCTGCATCAAGCCGTGACCATGCATGGGTTTATCAACATACATCGTATGCATGCACGGCGAGTCAAAACCCGTCAGCCACATATCCCGCACAATAACGAGTTTGAGCGGGTCTTTATCATCACGCGCACGTTTGGCAAGCAGATCGCGCCGCGCCTTCGTCCCCGTATGCTTCAGCCATTCCGGCGGATCGTTGGCGATATTTCCGGTCATGACAATTTTAACCACGCCTTGCGTGTCATCGTTGGAATGCCAAGTCGGACGCAGTTTGATAATCTCATTATAGAGAGCCACGCAAATGCGGCGGCTCATGCAGACAATCATGCCCTTGCCGTCAGGCATACCAATAAGGCGATTTTCAAAATGATGCACGACATCGGCGGCAATCGCCGCAAGACGCTTTTCAGTTCCTACCACAGCCTCAACCCGCGACCATTTGCTTTTCTTGCGTTCTCGGTCATTGGCTTCTTCGTTCTCGGTCAGTTCCTCGACCTCGGCGTCTAAATCTTCGACGATCTCGGCATCAAGACCGATTTTGACCAAGCGACTTTCATAATAAATCGGCACCGTTGCGCCATCCTCGACCGCGCGCTGAATATCATAAACGTCGATATAATCGCCAAACACCGCCGGAGTATTGACGTCTGTCTTTTCAATCGGTGTTCCCGTAAAACCTATGAATGAGGCATTCGGCAAAGCATCGCGCAGATATTTTGCAAAGCCATAGGCAACCTCGCCCGTTTCTTTATCATATTTTGCCTTGAAACCGTATTGGCTACGATGTGCTTCGTCGGCAATGACGATGACATTCTTCCGGTCGGTCAGAAGCGGGAAAATCTCTTCGCCCTGCGCGGGCATAAACTTCTGAATGGTCGTAAAGATCACGCCGCCGGAAGATACCGCCAATAATTTCTTCAACTCATCGCGATTGTCGGCCTGCATCGGCGTTTGTCGGATCAGGTCTTTGCATTGGCTGAATGTGCCGAAAAGCTGATCGTCCAAATCATTGCGATCTGTCAGCACTACCAGAGTAGGATTGGCCATATCGGCATCGGCGATCACATATCCGGCATAAAATGCCATCAACAGGCTTTTGCCGGAACCCTGCGTATGCCAGATAACGCCAACGCGGCGATCGCCTTCTGTCGCCGTTGCATCAAGGGTGCATTTTGCGGCGCGTAGAACGGCATGGAATTGGTGATAACCGGCAATAACCTTGCGTAATCCTGTGCCAGTTTCCTGAAACACCGTAAAGCGGCGTATCAGTTCAAGAAAACGCGCTGGCTCCAGAATGCCATGAGTGAGCGTTTCCAGTTCCGGCGTACCCTTGGGTGCAATATCGCTGCCGTCAATCGTGCGCCACGGCATAAAGCGTTCAAAATCGGCAGTCAGGCTGCCGACACGCGCTTTCAGCCCATCGGAAATAATCAAAAGACCATTGGTGCGGAAAAGCGACGCGATCTGTTCTTTATAAGCCTGAAGCTGGCGAAACGCGCCTTCAAGAGTCGCGTTTTCGTCCCCGGCTTTCTTCAATTCAATGACCGCCAGAGGTAATCCATTGACGAACAAAATAACATCGGGGCGGCGATTGGCGCGTTCTTCAATAATCGTGAATTGATTGACGGCAAGCCAGTCGTTATTCCTGTTCCCCCAATCAATCAGCCAAGCGATGTCGTTTTTGATTGTGCCGTCATCCTGCATATACTGAACGGCAATCCCATCGACCAACATCCGATGCAAACGACGATTTTCTTCGAGCAACGAGGGCATTTCGGCGGCAACGACTTTACGCACAATATCGTCGATAGCGTCTGCGGGTAATTGCGGATTAATCGCCGCCAGAGATTTCCTCAACCGCCCCAGCAGCAACACATCACCATAACTGGCGCGCTCCGGCGCTTTGCCTTCGGGAGCCAAATCCGGCCCATGCGCCACCACCCAGCCCAAACCAGCAAGCCAGTCGAGGGTAGCGATTTCAATGTCGGATTCGGTTAAGCGCATATATTTCAATCCTATTTTGTGTGCCACGAACAAGATGGTTAATTTTTCCTTGACATTTTAGAAACTTTCTTGCTCCCGCATTTATTGACTTCTCCACCCGAATCCGAGATACTCTAAACAGCTCACCTACCTAGTCGTAGAAAGAGTATGCGAAGCCGCCGAAAGGCGGCTTCAGTCTTTTCTGGGGTCTAAATAACGCTGATGCTCGGCCTCAAGTTTTTCTTTCGCCCACTGATTATGCTGGTAGATGGTTTTCAGAAGATAGTAACTTTTTCGCTTTGCCAAGATAATCACAAAATCCTCTTCCTTGATCCACAAAACGACATGGGCATTAGCCCCTCTTTTGTTTTCCCAGCACAGAATCCCTGACTGGGGGTCGGTAGCGTGGCGCAGAATATGCCCAATCCACGACACCCTTTCACATCTACGCATATCAGGTGTTCTATCTTCATCTCGGTGCGTTTTTTCCAAGTCTTCCGTAATCAAATGCCAAAAACTGCAGTGCATCCCCAGATATTCTGGATTGCGCTGATAGCTGATTGGCAACCCAAGAAACGAGTGATTGGCACGAACAACATGCTCCATAAACTCTTGATAAATGGCGATACGATAACTTTCCCAATCACCTTTGTGATTTTCAAGAAGCATAATATCTGGAAGCGGAAACAGCCCCATCTTAATGCCCTTCCCAATGGAAGACATTAAACTTGCGCGTACCAAGAAAAGTAGATGTTCTCAATGAAAGCCCAGTTTTGCGCTGAATGAAGTCAACAAGTTGATTCTTTGCCGCGCTTTTGCCACCGCTAGGAAATCTGTTCGCATATGAAATCGCGCCGATAAGGACATCTACGATTTGCATCAGCGCAATTTCATGGGAGCGGACTTCTTGGATTCGATCAACCACACCAGACTGGCCGTTGCCATGTGATATGCAAAGAATTTTCTTAAGCTCTTCTATCTTTTCTTGCCCTTGAGTATCCTTTATGTCCAAATAGACATGGTATTTATTGCGATTATCAATAAACCAGCCCAACATCAGCCAGTACATTTTGTAATAAAAATTATCATGCGTGTGATTGAAGCGCGTATGATCCAGCTTGGTCTTATCAATCACCACGGCGCGGAAAGACAAGTCGGGATTATCAAAGAAATAATGGATTATGTCCTTATAGGCTGCCAACTTTCCTTTTGAAGCCTTCGTCCACTTGATCTCGGAGCCATTGGTCATGCCGTGACTTTGTTTAATCTCCTTGATGCGCGTAAAAACATCCTCTTTGGAAGAAGCATCACAGGATATGCCTCCAAGCAGCATAAACCTATTTTCAGGTTTGATTTCTTGGTTTTGCAAATGGCACGATTCATCGCAATAAATGTTTATGAGCTTTGTCATGCGGCGTTCCTTGTGAATTCCCTGCTGGCTCTAAGATTGGATTCAATACGCTTTTCTTCCTGCCTATCCAAAGACCATGACAAATCCCGGTATACTTCGCACATCAAGGTTGCTGCCCGTTTAGCCTTTCGCCAATGCAACTGCTTGCGCACAGAATCATAAGAAATCAAATTGGCTAATTGCTGTTCCGTCATAGAGCCTCCCATGCGAGCATAGTTTTTTTGCTCTTTCTGCCTCAACTCTTCTACAATGACGCCTACATCATCGAACAAAATCTTTTTAAGTTCTAAAAAAGCGAGGCGACGTTCTTCAGTGATGCACTCAACGTCTTTGTCCCATTGAATCTTGAACAGATGGCCTCTGCATACATTGCTTAAACGACAGCTCAATGAGCTTGTACTCACAGCCATATCCATAAGCGACATTTCGAAAAGATTTTTAAGGTAACTGGTGCTCATGCAGTCTCCACGAATTTCTTGGCGTCGCGGATGCGGATGTCGCCGGAGATGAGTTTGGGCAGGAGATGACTGGCGTGTTCCGGTGACTTCTCCTTGGAAGCCAAATCCGGCCCATGCGCCACCGCCCGGCCCACGCCGACGAGCCAGTCGAGGGTTGCGATTTCGATGTCGGCTTCGATTAAATTAGCCATTGCTGTCAGTCAAAAAAGACGCTCCCTCTAAACGATCTAAAACTATCCGAGCTACTGATGTGCCGTTATATCTAATATTTGCGTATGCGTTACTGGCTTCTAAGATGCCGATAACGTAATTATATCTTTCGTCCTCATCCTTCAGCAGTTTTCTCGCCCCTTTTTGCTCCTCCAAAAATTTCCATTCCTTAACAAGAGAACTTTCATGTTCTTTGTTTAGAAACATTGCTAAAAAATGAGGTTTCCAGCGCCCCAGTTTATCTCTTAGATCGGAAGACGCTAGAGGGCTGATGCTTTGGATCAATCCTTGGATAAGCGCCTCATAATCATCTTTTCCGCCACAGTAGCTCCTCAGTTTTTCTGGAGGAATAGCATGACGTAATGACGCAACAAGCCCCAAGGTAAAGCTGAAAGGGCTGTCATTTTTCGGCAGCTTTCTTATATACAAATTGATGTCAGTAAATATTTGGGCAATTTGTCTAAGGGTAAGATTAAAGGAACCGGCCACAACACCAATTGCATCAATCATTGGCTTGTAGCCGTTCAGAATATTATCATTTCCAAAAAGCACATTGGCTTCCTGAAGGTTGAAATCGTCATATAGCTTTCTTGCAAATTTATCGGCGCGGGGCTTGGGAATGTTTAGTTGCCAGTCCACAAATTTTCGTAAATAGCTTTCCCCACTATCCGCAGCACCATATGTC